>JAATFF010000083.1 GCA_015655335.1 Lysobacterales bacterium
GCGCTTGGCAACGTAGCCGGTGACCGGAGCGATCATCGTGGTGCGCACATCGTCAAGATAAGCGGCGCGATATTGCGCGGCGGCCGCTTTCACGTCGGGGTGCGAGGCAACGATGGTGTCGTCCACCAGCACCTTGTTCGTTTGCAGTTGCTGCTCGGAGGTGGTCAATGCGCTTTGCGCTGCAGTCAATGCATCCAGGGCATGCGACAACTCTTCCGAAGAGATCGCGCCGGTCTTGGCCAGATCACGGCGGCGGTTGTAGTCGGCTTGCGCCTTTTGCAACGCCACCTTCTCCACCGCGACCTGCGCTTGCGCACCGGTCACGGTGCTGTACAGGCCGCGTACCTTGCGTACGGTGTTGGCGAGATTGGCGGAGGCACGCTGCAGTCCGACGTCGGCGTCCGACCGGTCGAGCTTCACCATCACATCACCCAGCTTCACCAGATCGCCGTCGTCCGCACCGATGCTGATGACGGTGCCGGCAATGCGTGGCGTGATCTGCACGATGTTGCCGTTGACGTAGGCATCATCGGTACTTTCATACCAGCGGCCGTCTAGGAAATACCATGCTGTCCAGCCGATGGTGGCAACCACGATAACAATGCCGAGCACGCGTAGCAGAACGCCGCGCCGTTTGTTGGGCACCGGTACCGGCACCAGCGGCGCGGCGTCGGTGGGGAGATTCGGACTGGACATGGGACTGCCTCAGGAATGGGAATGAGGGGTAGAAGAGAGCTCGGTGTCGTCCTGTGGACGGAAACCGCCGCCGAGTGCCTGGATCAATTGCACGTTCAAATCGCTCTGCTGTGCACGCAACATGGCCATGCGCTGCTCGGCGACGAGCAACTCCTGGCGCACGCTGAGTGCTTCCAGGTAGCTGCCAATGCCCGACCTGTAACGCTGCTCGGCCAGGTTCCATGCGTCGTTGGCGGCATCATATGCACGCTGTTGCGCGTCGATCTGCTGACGCACGGCGTGGATGGCGTCGTAGTCGTCGGACACTTCGTTAATCGCCGACACCAGCGTCTGGTTGTATTGCGCCACGGCCAGATCGTAGTCGGCGTCCTTGCTGTTCAAGTTCGCGCGACGACGGCCGCCATCGAAGATCGGCAAGCTGATCGCGGGCGCGACTTCATAGAAGCGCGCCGGTAACTGGAACAGATTGCCGCCGCCCACCGAGATCAACCCGGCCAGCGCGCTGATGTTCACGTCGGGCATGAATTGAGCTTTCGCCGAGGTGATGTCCTTGTTCGACGCTTCGACGCGCCAACGCGCGGCAACCAGGTCGGCACGATGGCCGATCAGTTCCACCGGTACGTTCGACGGCACCGTCAACGCATTTGTCGGCAGCAGTTGCGGGCGCGCGATGTCGAGCCCGCGATCTGGACCTTTGCCGAGCAGTACCGACAGCGACGAACGCGCCGCATTGATGGCGCGATCGGCCTGCGCTTTCTGGCCTTCCGCGCTGGCGACGTCCGAATCGCTCTGCTTGAGCTGCATCTGGTTGTCGATACCCGCGCTGACACGCTGGCGCGTCAAGTTACGCGCATCGTTTGCGCGCTTGAGTTCGGCGCTCGCAACGCTCTGCTGCGCGTACGCATAACCTAGCTGCACGTAGGCACGCGCCACATTGGTCGACAATTCGATACGTGCGCCTTGCGCGTCGACGGCGGCGGCGCGTTGCTGGCCGAGTGCGGCTTCCCAGGCGGCGCGATGACCACCCCATAGACCCAGATCCCACTTGAAGCTGCTGTACATGTACTTGGCGGCGGCCGTGTGGCCGTTGCCCAGCGGCGGCAGCGTGGCCGGAATGAATGTCTCTGCCACGCTGCCGCCGATATTCAGGGCTGGCTGGCGCGTGGCATCGGCAGCACTCGCCTCGGCCTGCGCCTGCCGTGCGCGCGCATCGGCGACCGCAAGGCTTGGGTTATCGCGCAATGCTTCGGCGATCAACGCGTTGAGCTGGGGGTCGCCTAGCCCGGTCCACCAATCGTTCTTTGGCCACGCCGCCTCGGACACCTGCACGTCCGTCAAGCTACGTTCGGCCTTGAGCCAGGAGGGATCGATCGACTTACCGTCCGGATGAATACCGCCGCTATTGGCACAACCCGCTAGCGCAAAGGTCAGTCCGACCGCTGTCGCAAGAAGATGCAGACGCATGGCTTTTGGATTCTCGGGTAGAAGAACACGATCAGTGTTTGTTACGTAATGCATGGAGCACTCGTTCCAGATAGCGATGCAGGTATGTGCTCTCGGCATCGCTCAACAAGCGATGTGCCGTTTGCGAAACGTGTTCGTGGCAAAGAGCCAGTTGTTGCCAGATGGCCTCACCGGCGTCAGTCAGTTCAATGCGCAAGGCACGCCGGTCCTGCTCGTGTTGGCAACGGCGCAAGTAGCCCTTGCTTTGGAGGTGATCGAGCTGCCTCGTCATCGCGCCGCCGTCCAATTCCACAGCTCGCGCCAGTTCCGTCGCACTCACCGGCCCCATCTGAGCCAGGCATTTGAGAATGAGGAACTGGATATGACGCAAATCGAAACCCTTAGCGGCGATGTCCGCTTCCAGGGCGCGCACGATTTCGCTCCGAACCAGGCTGACAAGAACGCCAAGGCTCTCTTGGTCAGTCGAAGAAATGAGCGACTCGGTCCCCATGGCAACCGAGTCTTAATGTTCCGCATATACTTGTCAAGTCAAGTATATATTTTGCAATGATTGCTAAGCTAATCGTACGCCTCATGCGCACCGTAGCGAGACCGCCGGGTGGGCGCAAAGTGATCGACCCAAAAGATAGGCAATTGATCGGCTATCTGCGCGCTCAAGCATCTGTTGTGGGTTCATCGGTTACAGTGCCGCGAGCGACATACAACGGGAAGACCATGGCTTCATCGTCCGATTCCTTCTATGCATTCACCATTGCAATTCAGCCCACGAAACAGGCTTGGCAACTGGCCGCCGGGTCGGCGCTATCGGCATCCGGTTTGTCCGTGTCGGTGGCGACGCCGGTATTGATCGTTTCGCGGCTGGGCGACGGTGTATTGCAGCAAGCGATCGCCGAGATGATTGGCGTGCATCCGGCCGCACTGGTGCGCTCGCTGGACCAAGCGGAGAAAGCGCATCTGCTGGAGCGGCGCCTGGTGCCTGGTAACAGGCGGGTGAGAGCGATTTATCTGCTGCCGGAGGGGCGAAGGCTCGCCGTGAAAATGGAGCGTGATGTTAAAGCGTTGCGGGCGAAGCTTCTCAAGGATATCCCCAAGGAAGATATCGAGACGGCGACACGCGTACTCCAAGCTTTTGAAGAGCGGGCTCGCCGTTACATCGAGCAGGAGCGGGCGAGTTCAAAATGACGAGGACGCCCTGTCAGCGCTCTCTTTCTTGCAGCGGCGCTCAGTTGGGCAGGTGAATGCCGCCTATGCGCAGCTAATGTAGTGTTTGAAAAAGTACGGGATCTATGGAGGCCGTTGCCGGAATGTTCCTATGGTATAGCGAGGACGTGAGGTCGGTTGAGGCAGCGAAGTTCGCAGTGAAGTACTTCGGAGTAGCCGATAGATACTTTCTTCGATATTTTTAGGGCGCATGTCGCTTTTCGGTCAATGCTGGTTCAACGTTCGACACGATAGCCCGTCCGGAACCGCGCCTTTTCAAATTGACGAATCGGACTTCGGTGGATATGCCTGGGCCGCTGACTCACGACCCAGGAATGGTTTTCCGTTTCATCTTTTTGTGAAACCAGCAAGTCCGGGCGCAAGGGTTTCTAGCGATTGCTTTCGGGTCTCAATGCCGAAGAAGGCCAGGATAAGCAGCGCTACTATCTGCACACCAAGAACGACGGAGATGACGCCCTCGACACCGGCCTTGTTGAACATGCTCACTACTAGGTACGGCATAAAGATGGAGACCAGCCGACCCACTGCATTGCATATGCCGGTGCCACGCAGGCGGAGCTCCGTTGGGAAGAGCTCCGGCACGTAGATGGACCAGGTAATGACCACGTTGACATAGGTCGCGGCCACGAGCGCAAACCCAAGTGCGGCGATCATGATTGGCGTCGTCATCTGCGAATAGATGACGCCTACGATCGCAGCCGCTATCGAAAAGGTAATTAGGGTAGGTTTGCGACCCCAGGCATCGGCGAGTACCAGGCCAATCAATGTGCCTACCGGGCCACCAAACGTCATCAACATGTTGTAGACGAGCGAACGGTCAACGCTGACTCCCTGATGGACGAAGAAGCTGGGCAGCCAAGTGATAAAACTATAAATAACAGTATTGAGGCTGACCATCAGCGAGCACCCGACTAAAGTCCGTAACAGCAGGCCACCACGAAATAGCGCGGCGCTGGTCTGTTCGGAAGAAGTGGCTGTCGGGACTTTCGCCGCGGCAGCTTCGAGAGGGACGCCAGCCTCGGCCTCGATCTTCCTGACAGTTTCTTCGGCTTCATCGAGCCTCCCTTTCGACTCGAGCCATCGTGGTGATTCCGGCATCGATTTTCGCAGATACCAGATGAAGATCGCCCCGACTCCCACGGGCACAAACATCCAGCGCCACCCGAAGTTGGGAATAATGATCAGGCCGGCGACCGACGAGATGAAGAGGGCGGAGCTTCCGATAGCCCCAAGCACACCGGCCCATCGGCCGCGGCTTTCCGGCGGAAGAAACTCGCTGAAGGTCGCGTAGCCGACAACGACCTCTGCGCCGAGGCCAAGGCCTGTCACGAATCGCGTAGCGATAAGCCACCCAATAGTGGGCGCGACCGCCGAGGCGAGTGAAGCAAGACCGAAAAGCAACAAGTTGAACTGGTAACTGAAACGTCGGCCGTATCGATCGCCCAGCACCCCAGCGAACCAACCACCGAACATCATTCCGGTGAATGTCGCCGATATGAACATCGCATTGTGGTGCAGGTTGGCAAATCCTGATTTGTCGAGTGCGCCGAGCACACCTCCGGTCAGGTTGATGTCGAACGTGTCCAGCAGAAGGCCGCCACCGATCATCATGAGTAATCGGACATGGAAGCGGCAAAAAGGAATTCGGTCCAGCCTGGCGGCTGCATTCACTGTGGGCGACATGTTGATCAGACCTTTGTGTTCATGCCTGCGGAAGGAAAAATTTCAGCTTAAGTACAGAGGCTTGCCTGACTCCTCGCATGACGCTTGCGGCTCGTATGGATATAGCCGGCCAAACCGGTTCCTTCTGCGGAATCTATACACGCATGCGCGCCTCATTACCTGTGCTCGATATGCAATGTCTTGTGGCCGAGCACGGGCCAGTAATTCACGCCGATGCCGTGGTTGGATGAGTGAACGGTTGACACGACATTTGCCGCGACGCGTGGGCCGTCGTTGCCTGTCGTGCAGGGTCATCGAAACAACTTCAGTCACTCGGCTGGCCGAGATAAACGATACCTATTGCCAAGCCGTACGAAGCGCCTGGCCTGACAATTCACCTTGACAACACTTATTCGCACGCCTATGTTCACCAAAATTGTTGACGTAAATTGTAGAGCACTTTTTGTATACGAAAGACAAGCTGCTCTGCAACAAAGCCGCATCGCACTGCAGCAAAAACACAGATCAAAAGGGTAGCAAGGTCAGAAGGGCGTCATCGAAAAATCCGGCTTACTAAACCGCTCTACGTTTGCGGTAGCCGAACCCCTCAGGATCTTGTCGCGAACAGAAACGCCACGATGCTGGCGTCGTGGTTAAGGGGAGACAATCTATGAGCAAGGTCTTTAGTAACCGGAGCGCAACGCGGGCGTGTCCGCGGCAAGATGACTTCACCGCACTCAGGCGATGCTTCGCCGGCATTGGAATCGTCGTGTTGTCGCTCTTTTTAGTGCCGCAGGTGAATGGGCAAGACTCGTCCACGAGTTGGTTCGATCAGTCCACGATGACGGGAGATTGGAATGGTGCCCGAACTGCACTGAAGGATGCGGGCATCACCGTTCATGGCTTTTACTGGGATGAGTTCGCTGCCAATCCGATTGGCGGCAAACAGCAAGGACATAGCAACGCTCAGCAGTTTGGTCTGCTTGCAGATTTTGATATGGGGAAGATCGCTGGCCTAACAGGTGGAACCATCCACCTGGCCTTAAGTGACCGATGGGGTGCCAGCGATTCGGCGAAATATGTTGGTAACGCGCTTGAAGACCAGTCCAATTATGGAGCGGGGCAAAACATGCGCTTGGCGCAGTTGAGTTACGAGCAGCTGCTTGATGAAGGAAAACTCGACATCCAGTTTGGCTTCATGGCTGATTTTGGCTACAGCTTCGGCTTCACGTTCCTGTTATGCGACTTTCAGAACGTAGGCTTCTGTGCTCATCCCTTTATTCTGTACCGCGATAGTGGCGCGACGGCTTACCCAACTGCCCAATGGGGGGCAATGGTCAAATACAATCTCTCATCCCACTGGTATGTTGAAACAGGCGCCTTCGAAGTCAATCCGAACCGGCTTGACCGTAGTTACGGATTCAATCTCGGTTGGCATGGAACGACTGGAAAGCTCTTTCCTGTCGAGCTTGGGCTGACAACTGCCTTGGGTCCGGAAGCACTCCCAGGTCATTACAAGCTTGGCGCTTATTACGACTCTTCCACTGTCTCTGATGTCGCAGATCTCGACATCACGCATAACGGCCGCTATGGCGTTTATTTCCTTGCCGACCAAATGATCTTCCATTTGGCACCTGGCACAAGTCGAGGACTGATCGCCTTCTTGCAGGCAACTCGGTCTGACTATCGCACGTCGCCTTTACCCTATTCGATCAACGGCGGCGTCATCGTGCAGGGGCCGTTTGCGAGCCGACCGAGCGACTACGTGACCCTTGGCGCTGTCTACGAACCCTTAAATAGACGGTTGTTCAATGTGCAAACTGAGAAGCTTGAAAGCGAAGGCGTTATTGATCCGGATCTGCAGCAGGGCGAAACGGACATCGAGGTCGGCTACGGCTTATCGCTTACACCCTGGTTGATGTTGAATCCAAATCTGCAATACATGATCCATCCCGGTGCGTTCTCTTATGCGCCCGATAGAAAAAATGCGCTGGTTGTTGGCCTGCAAACGAAAATCGTCTTCTGACCAGCAATGGACAAAGCCCGCCAACGATGCAGGAGCAGGGGACATACTCCAATGTGCGACTCGCCATATCGCAGCGGGCGACTAAGCGTCCACGTGTACTCGGCGGGCCTGGAGATCGTCTTTGATCACGGCTCTCAGGGCATCGACGGCATTGTCCAAATGGTCACGCATTGCCACTTCGGCAGCGTCCCCATTCCGAGATGCAATCGCAGCAACCAGCTTTCGATGTTCTTTGTTGAGCTGCTGTATGCGTCCCGGCGCGTGGATAGGCCGGTACTGGAACACGATGATCTGCGCACGCAGGCCCTTGATCAGCTTGGCAGCATGCTCATGCCGTGCGATCCGGATAATTTCTGCGTGAAACTCAAGGTTGAGCGTAGAAAAGCGCGTCAGGTCGCCATCCTTGCCGGCCGATTCAAGCGTTTTGACCATGGAGCGCAACTTCGTGATATCGGTCGAGGTCGCTCTCAAGGCGGCATGGCGGGCGGCCAGCGATTCAAGCACGGAACGCAACTCCATGATCTCGATGGCGTCGTTATTGGAAACCTGTCGCACGCGGGCGCCGTGGTTGCGCTCGCGGACGACCAGGCCCTGCTGTTCGAGCACGGCCAGGGCCAAGCGGATGGCGGTACGGCTTGTCGAGAGTTGCTGAGCCAGGTTCTCTTCCACCAATCGCTCGTTGGGGAAGATGCGACCTTCAAGGATCGCGTTGCGAATACTGATCAGCGGGTCAACCGTTTGGCCCTTGTCAACGGCCTTCGTTGGCATGGAGTGGCTGTTTCCTCTGAAATTCCGGGCTGCATGCAGGATGTGTTGGTTAAAAATCTTACCTCACGCGGAAACCCTTGACTACTTAATCGCACGGCCTTACTGTCGTCGACAGATTGTATATCAAAGTTGGTAAGCAATATGACCGGGACGAATCCAGATACAGCACATGGAAACGCAGGCCGCGCTGGGTGCGACGAGGCAGACGGTAGCGATGCGAGAGAATCTTCAGTTGAGGCACAGTCCGCGGCCAAGAACGCAGGACCGCTTGCGGGCGTTGTGGTCGTGGACTTGACCCGTGTCCTGTCCGGGCCCTACGCAACGATGTTGCTTGGCGACCTGGGTGCCAGCGTGATCAAGATCGAAGATCCCAAGGGCGGCGACACCACGCGGCACAGTGCCCCATACAAAGGTGGCCAAAGCCACTATTTCGCGGCCATCAACCGTAACAAGCAAAGCATTGCGCTCGACTTGACCGTACCGCGGGGACGCGAGCTGCTCTTGTCATTGGTTCGCAAGGCGGACGTCCTGATCGAGAATTATCGGCCCGGGGTCATGGCCCGATTAGGCCTGGATGAGGCGACCTTGCGGGCCGCCAACCCGGACGTGATCCTTTGTTCGATCTCTGGGTTTGGACAAACCGGGCCGCTACGTAATCGCATCGCCTACGACGTCATTACGCAGGCGATGAGCGGTGTGCTCAGCACGAACGGCGATCCGGATGGCCCACCTGTCCGACTATCGCTTCCGATTGGGGACTTGGCGGGCGGCATGATGGCGACGATCGGAGTGATAGCGTCGTTATTTGGGCGCCGTCAGGGTCGCGGCGCGCGTACGATCGATATCAGTCTGCACGACACCTTGATCTCGATGCTTGGCTACATGGCGACGCTTTACGACGTCACAGGAACGACACCTCAACGCACGGGATCGCGTCATCCAAGCGTCGTCCCTTACGGCACATTTCGGACCAGCGACGGCTGGCTGGCGCTGGCAATCTTCACGACACCATTCTGGAAAAAATTCTGCGGCACGATCCAACGTCCGGAGCTGGCGGAAGATCCGCGCTATCGCTCAACCCGGGACCGCATGACGAACCGGGGTGAGTTGGAGGCCATGGTCGAGGAGATCATGGCACAGCAGAGCACGGTCGCTTGGGAGGCGCTGTTTGAGCAGGCCGATGTTCCGGCTAGCGCCATTCTGTCCGTCCCGGAGGCGCTGGAGCATCCGCAGACACGTGCACGAAACATGTTTCCAACTATCGGGCATCCCAGTGATGGATCCATCCGCGTGCCCGGCTTGCCCTTGCGTCTTGGCGGTGCGCAAGCCGAATCTCCGAACCCGCCACCTTTGCTGGGCGAAAACACCGTCGCCGTGCTACGCGACTTCCTGAAACTTGGCGAGCAAGAGATTGCCGATCTTCTGGATGAGGGGATCGTGTCCACGAATGATCCCGCTACCCGGGAGGCATCGTGAGGCCATCCCTTGAAGGTGTCCGCGTCATCGACCTGACTCATTTCGTGGCAGGCCCATGGGCCACGTCGCTCCTGGGTGATTTCGGGGCCGACGTGATCAAGATCGAGCGCCCGGATGTCGGCGATGGCTCGCGTCACCTGGATCGGCTATTCGGTGAAGGCCGCAGTTCCTATTTTGTCGGACTCAATCGCAGCAAGCGTTGTCTGGCGCTGGATGTCCATACGCCTGACGGGCAGGAAGTTCTTCATCGGCTGCTGGCTACCGCCGACGTTGTCATCGCCAATTTCAGGCCGGGTGTCATGCAGCGCTTAGGCTTGGGTTATGAGCAGCTCAAGGAAAGGTATCCAAAGCTCATCCCAGTCAGTATTACCGCTTATGGCGAAGATGGCTCTCTCGCCACGAAGCCTGCGATGGATATCATCATCCAGGCCCAGGGTGGGGTCATGGGCCTGACCGGCGAGCCCGGGCGTCCACCGGTCAGGATCGGTGCGCCGATCGCGGACTTCGTCGGATCCTATTTGGCCTTTTCAGCGGTGGTACTCGGCCTCTATGTCCGGGAGACCCAGGGCATTTCGCAACAGATCGAGGTCAACCTCCTCGACGGCCAGGTATCGATGCTGGCCAACCTTATGGCCGGCTACGCGAAGACTGGCAACCCGACGGGTCCGCAAGGAAGCGGACATTCGCAGATCGTCCCTTACCAGGTGTTCGAGACGCTCGACCAGCCCATCGTGATCGGCTGCCTTACCGAGGAATTCTGGCGGTCATTCTGCAAAACGATCGGCCGCGAGGAGTTGGTCAACAACCCGTACTTTCTAACTAATGCTGATCGAGTCGAGAATCGCGAGAAGCTCATTCCCATCCTCGACGTCATCATGAAGGGCAAGTGCCATGCTGACTGGCTGAGTGAGATGGAGGCCCATGGCGTCCCTTGCGCCAGCATCAACAACCTGCAGGACTTGATCGACAGCGAGCAGGTAACCCGGAACGGCATGGTGCAAACCATATCGCACCCATCGCTTGGACCGATTACGGTCGTGGGCAATCCGCTGCACCTGCGCGCCACCCCACCTCAATCGCACCACTACGCGCCCTCATTGGGGGAGCATTCCAAAGAGATCCTCGAGGAATTGGGTTACACCGCGAAAGATATCGACCAATTACTCAACGCGAGAGGGCCGACCGCACAACGGAAGGAAGGCTCAAAGTGATCGGCAAATGCCTGCCGTTCGCCATGCCGCGTGGAGAGGTAGGTAAGTCGCGAGCGGCCCGGAGTGGTCGGGCAAATGGCGTGCTCGATTCCCTCCTTTGTGGCCATCCACACATCCTCGCCCATTGAACGATACATAGTTACCAGGAGATCAAAGCCACCATGTCCCATACAGCCAAGCAGCAACCGCAGCCACCTGTTGGCGCCTACATTACCGACGAGGCATTGAATGCCCTTCGTGCAAAGCTGGGCCAGGTCATTACCAGCTCGCATACTCCCTACTTGACCGAAACATCGCGCGATTCGGTTCGTCACTGGGTCGACGGTATCGGTGACATTAATCCACTTTGGACGGATGAAGCGCAGGCTCGCCGCAGCGCCTGGGGTAGGACGCTTTGCCCGCCGACGATGCTTTACGCCTTCAATCGTCTGGCCATTGGCTATCGCGGCGGACTTCCGGGAATCCATTCAATGTTCGGCGGCAGCGACTGGACCTGGTACAGGCCCATCACCTGGGGTGAGCGTATCCATACTGTGGTCAAATTCGTTGACCTGGTCGAACGCCCCAGTGCTTTCGCCGGTCGCTCGTTTCAGCAGATCTCGGAGATCCGCTTCGTGACTGATTCGGATGAAACCGTGGCGGTTGCCAAATCGTGGGGCTTTCGGGTCGAGCGAACGACCGCGGCGAAGAAAGGGAAATACAAGGAAATTGATGTCGTCAAATATTCGCCCGAAGACGTCGAGGCGATCGCCGAACGCTACCGTAACGAATCTATTCGTGGCAGCACACCTCTTTACGTCGAGGACGTCAAATGTGACGAATCGATTCCGGAGATCATCCGTGGGCCCTACACCGTCACCACGGCCGTGGCCTTCGAACAGGGCTGGGGCGGCCTCTTCATTAAGGCGCATGGCAATGCGATGGAATATTTTGGACGTCACCCCTCTGCCGGCATCATCAATGATTTCGGTATCCCGGAGCCGCCCGAAGCCGTGCATTGGGACAATGACCTCGCGCGCAAAGTAGGCGTGCCTGCCGCCTATGACTACGGTCCGGAGAGAATTTCATGGATCGGAACCTTGTTGACCAACTGGATTGGCGATAACGGCTTTCTTGAGCGCCTTCACGTCCAGATCCGCCAGCACAACATCATCGGCGACCTCACCACGTGCCGCGCCACCGTCACCAGTGTCGATCTTGGTGCCGGCGTGGTTGAGCTCTCGGTCAAGGCGGAAAACCAGCGTGGTGAGCGCACGGCCGTGGGCGACGCCCGTGTTCGCCTTCCTTCCCGCGCACGTAATGAGACTACGCCAAACCTCCCCAAGAAGATGGACTAGCAGGTTATTGAAAAATCACCGGTATGCGGCACGATCATGGTTTTCTCAATCGCTCTGTCCTGATTCGATGCGCAGTTCTGGCGTCCAGCAGATCGGCATGTTCTCGTATGTTTCCATGAAAGATCCTGTGTCAGCGCATCATCCAATTCGTAGGTTGCGTGTCATGGTGGACACGCTTCTGAGCGAGCTGGATGAGATGTTGGCTGCACCGTGTACCGAAGCCGATTCGACCGAAACACATCCTTCATGACTTAATGCCGCAAGTTGTTTACAGCACGCTCAGCGGACGGTTCTCTCATGTCGAGATTGCACGGCGACTCTTCGGTTAACGACTATCAACGGCCGGCGAAATTAATCCCTTCAACAGTTTGCTAAATCGTGGAAACGGACATCACTCAAAACGTGGTGCCGACGATCAATTATCAATAGATCCCCTTAAAGCCGAAAGAATGGATGCGCTGAAAATAATGGTTTAGAGCCATCAGGCCATCGCAATCCGATGAGGACTCGAACGAGAGAGGAACGCATGAGCGGACGTTACTTCGAACAATGCACGGTTGGCGACCATATCGCTCACGACGTTCATCGCACGGTGACGGAAACCGACAATCTTCTCTTTTCGGCGCTCACGCATAACCCGCAGCCGCTGCATCTGGACGCCGAGTACGCGCGGGCAAGTGAGTTCGGTCGTATCCTTGTCAATAGCTGTTTCAGCTTCAGCCTCATGATCGGCCTAACCGTCGGCGATACCACCTTGCGTACTCTGATCGCCAATCTTGGCTTCGACCACATCAAGACGGCTCATCCGGTATTCCTCGGCGATACCCTGCGGGCCGAAACCGACATCGTCGAAGTGCGCGCAAGCCGGTCGCGTTCCGATGCTGGGATTGTGGTGTTCGCGCATCGTCTTCTCAATCAGCGCGACGAGTCCGTGTGCGAGTGCCACCGAACGGCGTTGATGCACCGGAGGCCGGCGTGAGACTTCGTTCGCTGCTGTTCGTTCCCTGTGACCGCCCTGAGAGGATGGCGAAGGCGTTGCGCTCACTCGCGGACGGCGTCATTTTAGATCTTGAAGATTCCGTCGCTCCTGACCGCAAACCGATGGCGCGACAAGCACTGAAGTCATTTCTCAGTGGCGAGGAGCCTGTCAAATCCCTATTTGTGCGCATCAATCCACTGACTAATGGGTTGGCGCGGGAAGATATGCCGGCGCTCGTCGACCATCCTCCAAGTGGCCTGCTGCTTCCCAAAGCCTGCGGCAAACGTTCGATTGAGGAACTGGATGTCCTACTCAAAGAACATGGCCTGGGCCACCTTCCGATCATGCCGATCGCCACGGAGACACCCGCGGCGTTGTTCGAGATCGGTACGTATCGCGATGTCGTCCATCGATTGTTTGCCCTGACCTGGGGCGCGGAGGATTTATCGGCAGCCATCGGCGCCACAGCGGCGCGCGAAATCGATGGCCGTTTCACTAGCCCCTATGACCTAGCGAGGTCGCTTGCCTTATTCGGTGCACATGCTGCCGGAATCCCCGCGATCGAGACCGTACATCCCGACTTCAATGATGGAGCTAGCCTCGCAGCTACAGCGGCGCGAGCGGCGCGCGATGGGTTCTCCGGCATGCTTGCGATCCACCCGGCGCAGTTGGAAACGATCAACGCCGCCTTCGTACCCAGCGATGCGGCGCTAGCGCGTGCCCGTGCGGTTGTTGCCGCGTTTGCCGAACACCCCGGGGTCGGCGCTCTGTCGCTTCAAGGAGAGATGATCGACGCTCCTCACTTGGCGCAGGCTCTGCGGCTCATCGGATCTGTTGAGGGGGAGCCACAACAGCCAGATCGCGATCTTAGTTGAGCGTCATACTCCCTACGTCATGCTGGTGAAGGTTCCAAGCAAAGACACCCAGACGGTGATCAATGCACTGATCAAGCACGCTCATAAGCTGCCTAGGGAGCTCTATAAATCACTCACGTGGGATCGCGGATCGGAGATGGCCGATCATTGTCGCTTTACGTTGGCGACCGACATCTAGGTTTACTTCTGTGATCCGTACCATCCTTGGCAACGCGGTTCCAATGAGAACACCAATGGACTGCTAAGGCAGTACTTCCCCAAGGGCCTGGATGTATCGGGTATCACCCAGGCTAAGCTCAATGCCATCGCAAGAGAGTTGAACGAACGACCACGGGAAACGTTAGGCTTTGAAACACCGGCCGAACGATTTCAACAAGCTGTTGCATTGACCGGTTGAGGCCGCTACCCCAAGCAGACATCCCGGCTTGCCGCGGGACTACACCAGATTTCTATTTCTTGGGTGGGTTGAAGGTTCATGGTCCGGATCACTCGCGGTAAGCAAACCTTGCCCGCCGATTTGGCGGGTAAGTGGTCATACGGCTAATCTGTGCCTATGCGAGCAAAGCCCAATGCACAGCCCAATCAAAGCCTGATTGATGGAATCCTCACCCTTCAAGCATTGGCGTCCGCCTCCGAACCGGTCGGATGTCGGGAGCTTGCACGTCAGCTTGGTGCGAACACGACACGCGTGAATCGTCTGCTCAAGACGCTTGCCTATATGGGCATCGTGAGGCAAACCTCCAATCGCAAATATACGGCCGGTCCGGGCATGCATGTACTGGCAGCGCAGAGTCTCTTCGCGTCAGGTCTCATTCGCCGCGCGTTGCCGGTGCTCGAGCAGTTACGCCGTTTCGGGCACAC
>JAATFF010000132.1 GCA_015655335.1 Lysobacterales bacterium
CATCCACCGAACCATTGACGCTATGAATGTCGCCGGCATGTTGCCCCGGGCCTATCGAGGCGTTGCCGTTGACCTTGTCGATGTCCTGAGCGGTAGCCGCCAGCGGCAAAAGCGCGATAAGGGCTAATGTAACGAAGCGCATGAGAAGACTCCTGAATGGCAAAATGCGATGAATGGCGGGACTAAACTTCTGGGTGCAGTACTGCATGGATGCCCCAATTCATCCAGAGGTTTAGTGTGACCTTCGGCAGGGGGGGTGGGAATTGACGGGGCTGCGAGTGAGCCTCACCATTCCAAAACGGCATCCCGCTTAGCCTCCAGACCGAACCTACACCATGCATAAGCTCGTATTGATCCGCCACGGCCAATCCCAGTGGAACCTTGAAAATCGCTTCAGCGGCTGGGCCGATGTCGATATTACGGAGCAGGGGGCGGCCGAAGCGCGCGAAGCGGGCGAGTTGCTGCATCAGGCGGGATACCATTTCGACGTCGCACATAGTTCGGTACTGAAACGAGCCGTGCGTACGTTGTGGCATGTGCAAGACGCCATGGACCTGATGTGGATTCCGGTGCTCACTGACTGGCGCCTCAACGAACGTCATTACGGCGCGCTCACCGGTCTCAACAAGGCAGAAACCGCCGCCAAATACGGCGAAGATCAAGTGAAGGTGTGGCGCCGCAGCTACGACATCCCGCCGCCGGCACTCGCGCGCGATGCCAATCCTGCATTGCGCGATCCGCGCTATGCAACGCTTGATCCCAAGCTGATTCCCGACACCGAATGCCTGAAAGACACGGTCGCTCGCGTCATGCCGTACTGGAATGAAGTGCTGGCGCCGGCCATCAGCGGCGGTGAGCGCGTGCTGCTGGTCGCACATGGCAACTCGATCCGTGCGTTGGTGAAGTACCTCGACGGTATTTCCGACGATGACATCGTGGAATTGAACATCCCCAACGGCGTGCCGCTGGTGTATGAGTTCGACGACAAGCTCAAGCCCGTGCGTCACTACTATCTGGGCGATGCGGATGCTATCGCAGCCAAGATGGCGGCCGTGGCGAACCAGGGTAAGGCGAAGTAAATCCCGTCACGAGGTGCATGACAGGCGTCAGTCGCTTGTTGTGCAATCGATTGCTAAGCTCCCCCATCTTCCAGAAGCACGGGTAAGGCTTATGGCACCCCACTTCACCGCTCCGCTGGTGTTGATTCCCATCCTGATTTTTTGGGTCTGGCGGCGTGTACGCAGCCAGTTCGGCTTGCAGCCGATCCGGCGCAAGCGGATGATTGTTCGCATTGCAATCTTCGGTGTGCTGGGCGTCGTCGTTGCGCTTTCGGCCATGCACGATATGCGCTTACTTGCCGGGTTCGGTGGCGGCATCGTCGCCGGTGCGGCGCTGGGTTTGCTCGGATTGCGTCTTAGCCGCTTCGAAATCGACCCCGTAAAGGGCGATTGCTATGTGCCCAACCCGTACATCGGCGCACTCGTCACCGTGCTATTTCTGGGGCGTCTGCTTTGGCGCTATCCGCTGCTTATGCAGCAAATGCAGGATTCGACCGGTGCTCCGTCTCCAATCAGCGGCCCACCCCTGGGCCAGAGTCCATTGACGCTGGCCTTGTTTGGTTTGTTCGTGGGTTACTACATCTGCTATTACGCGGGCCTGTTGATCCATCACCAGCGCATTTTGCAAGGCCGCCCGGAGTCATGATTCAGAGAGCGTCGTGATCCAATTCGCCGGTGCGAATGCGGATCACCTGTTCCAGGCTGCTGACGAAAATCTTGCCATCGCCGATCTTGCCCGTGCGGGCCGATTGGGTGATCGCCTCGATCACGCGCTCCAGCTGGTCATCGGGCACGGCCACTTCGATCTTGATCTTGGGCAGGAAATCGACCACGTACTCGGCACCCCGGTAGAGCTCGGTATGGCCCTTCTGGCGACCGAAACCCTTGACCTCAGTGACCGTAATACCCTGCACGCCGACCTCGGCGAGCGCCTCTCGAACGTCGTCCAGCTTGAACGGCTTGATGACTGCCACGACCAACTTCATGTGATTTCCTCATCAGGCCACAGGCTGGCCTAGTCACGCGCTGCACAGCATACATTCTGCCCTCCCAAAAGCAGCCTGTCCCGCAATGTAGGAAAATGCCTACAAACTTTGATGGAGCACACTGATGGCGCCCGTTTTCAAGTTCTACATAGACTCACTCCCGACGAGTTCGAGGTGCCTACCATGACGGGCAGGCAGGATATCGATCAAATTGCCCAGCGACTTGTTTCGTTGGTACCGCCAGGGCTGGCAGACGCGCACAAGGATCTGCGCGCCAATTTTCGCGATATCCTGGCGCAAGGATTGCGCCATCTCGAGCTAGTTACCCGAGAGGAATTCGACGTTCAGACCCAGGTATTGGCGCGAACCCGCGCCCGGGTCGAAGAGCTCGAAAAGCGCGTGGCGGAGCTGGAAGCTGGCGTGTCACCTCAAGGGGCCAACCAGTTCCGGTAGCCGCCCTCGATTCGTCACCATCACCCCAAGGAGTCGGGGGCGGCCGTTTTCTCCGCACCCGATGGATGGAGTCGCTCGATGGACCGATCAATCAGCGACTCCGCGTCCTTTCGTTTTCGCCGCGACTCATGAGCCTGGCCGTCACGCTAAGCCGTGCCCAGGAGGGTGTCACCGCGCCCCAAGTCATGGTGGAAGTACATCTTTCTGGCGGCTTGCCCAGCACCCATATCGTCGGCCTACCTGAAGCGGCGGTGCGCGAAGCGCGCGATCGCGTGCGCGTGGCCATTCAGAGCGCGGCGTTCGAATATCCCAACCGCAAGGTCACCGTGAATCTGGCCCCGGCTGAGTTGCCCAAGGATGGCGGCCGCTTCGATCTAGCCATCGCACTGGGCATTCTGGCCGCGGGCCATCAGGTTCCCCGCGAGAAGCTCGACGACTGCGAGTTCCTGGGTGAGCTGGCCTTGTCCGGCCAGTTGCGCCCGGTGTCTGGCGTCTTGCCGGCCCTGCTTCGCGCGCGGGCACGCGGGCGCCGCGTGGTGGTGCCGCGCGCCAATGCGGAAGAAGCGGCGCTGATTTCCGAAGTCGATGTGCGCGTGGCTGACACGCTTACCGACGTGTGCGGATGGTTGCGGGGCGCCCAGGAATTGTTGCCGCCGACGTCGTCGTTGACGTTCGGCAATGACGGTGCCGGCGCCGACCTGATCGATGTGCGTGGGCAGTTGCAGGCACGCCGCGCGCTGGAAATTGCTGCGGTCGGGGGCCATCACCTGCTGTTGATGGGCCCCCCCGGCACCGGCAAAACGATGCTGGCCGAACGCTTGCCGGGCATCCTTCCTCCCATGACCGAATCGGAGGCGCTGGAGACCTGCGCGGTGATGTCGGTGGCCGGACAAAATCTGGATCCTGCCCATTGGCGCCGCCGTCCTTTTCGCGCGCCGCATCACACCGCTTCGGCAGTCGCTCTTGTGGGTGGTGGTTCGCAACCTAGGCCAGGCGAAATCTCACTTGCCCACAACGGCGTGCTGTTCCTCGACGAATTCCCCGAGTTCAGCCGACATGTGCTGGAAGTGCTGCGTGAGCCGATGGAGTCCGGTCAGATTCTTATTTCGCGCGCGGCGCGCCAGCTCAGTTTTCCCGCGCAATTCCAGTTGGTGGCGGCGATGAATCCGTGTCCTTGCGGTTACGCCGGCGACACGCGTCAGCGCTGCCGCTGCACACCCGATCAGGTGCAGCGCTACCGTTCGCGCATTTCCGGTCCGTTGCTCGATCGCATCGACCTATGCGTCGAAGTACCTGGCGTGCCATTGGCTGAACTGGGAGCGCCGCGCAGCGGGCACGACGAAGATTCGGCCACGGTACGTGCGCGCGTCATCCGTGCACGTCAGCACGCGCTTGCACGGGCTGGGCGCTCGAATGCAGAGATCAGTACCCGCGAGCTGGAGCGTGACTGTGCGCTCGGTTCAGCCGAACGACGCTGGTTCGATGTCGCGTTGGAGCGGCTTGGCTTATCCGCGCGCGCCTATCATCGAACCCTACGTGTAGCACGGACGATCGCTGATCTCGACAGCGGCGCCGCGGCCCTCGATCGCACTCATCTGGCCGAAGCCCTCCAGTATCGGCGCCTGTCTTTACTGTCCGACTAGACGCGAGCCTTCCCCTATGTTTATGTGGCGATACGGCAATCCGAAACTGCCGTCAGGGGTGCGTGCATGAGCATCGAACTCGGACTGATGCTGACCGGCATGTTGGCCATCGGCTTCTTCGCGCAGTGGCTGGCATGGCGCGTAAAGTTGCCCGCCATTTTATTTCTGTTGTTGGCCGGCATCCTGCTTGGCCCGGTTGGCGGTGTGCTCGATCCGGACAAACTGCTCGGTCCGTTATTGTTTCCGATAGTTTCCCTGTCCGTTGCGCTGATCCTGTTCGAAGGCAGTCTCACGCTGCGCTTCCACGAACTCTCGGGCATTGGCCATGTGGTGCGGGGGTTGGTGAGTTACGGCGCCATCGTCGCGTTGTTGCTGCTGGCGGTCGCGGCGCATTACCTGGCCGGCATGGGATGGGATATAGCGCTGCTGTTCGGCGCGTTGACCTGCGTAACCGGACCTACGGTGATCGTGCCCATGCTCCGTACGCTGCGGCCGAACGCGCGTATCGCCAATACGTTGCGCTGGGAAGGCATCGTCATCGACCCACTCGGCGCTCTGTTTGCAGTGCTGATTTACGAAGCCATCGTGTCGCGTCATCAAGGACACGCTATCGGCATCTTTCTCTCGACGGTGCTCACCGGCGTCGTTGCCGGCGGGGTTGCTGCAGCAGCGCTCGCGTTTTTTTTGCGACGACAACTGATTCCCGAATACCTTCAAAACTTCGGTGCATTGGCGATCGTGCTGCTGTCGTTCACTGTATCCAACGAGATAGCGCACGACTCGGGGCTCCTCACCGTGACAATCATGGGCATCGCGCTGGGCAACATGCGCGATGTACACATCGACGACATCCTCGATTTCAAGGAGCACCTCACCGTGCTGCTGGTGTCGACGCTATTCATCCTGCTGGCGGCGCGGCTCATCTGGCCGCTGCCGCCGGGGATGTTGTGGGCTGGCGTGGCGATCTTCCTGGCGGCGCAATTCGTCGTGCGTCCGATCACCGTCATGGTCTCCAGTGTGGGAAGCGGTATGACATGGCGCGAGCGCGCTTTGATCTCATGGGTGGCGCCGCGCGGCATCGTCGCGGCGTCGGTATCGGCGTTGTTTTCGTTGCGGCTGGCGCATTTGGGCATTGCCGGCGGTGAGGCACTAGTGCCATTGGTTTTCATCTTGATTATCGGCACGGTTGTCCTGCAAAGCGCCACATCGCGCCCAATTGCGCGATGGTTGAAGGTGGCGGAGCCGGAACCGCATGGCCTATTGATCTTCGGTTCGGATGCTGTCGCACGGGCCATCGGCAAAGCACTCAACGACGCCGATTTTCGTGTGGTGCTGGCCGACGATGATTGGGATGGCATCCGCCGTGCGCGCATGGAGGGGCTCAGCACGTTCTACGGCAATCCAGCTTCCGCACATGCCGAACGCCATCTCGATCTGACCGGCGTCGGGCAGATGCTTGGACTGTCCACGCATCGGGAACGTAATTCACTCGCGTGCTTGCACTATCAGCAGGAGTTTGGGCGCGAGAAAGTTTATCGGTTGCGCAATCTTGCGCCGCAAGAAACAAGCAATCGCGCTGCGCTGGCCGATCGCCTGCAGGTGCCGGCGCTTTTCGAAGGCACCATCACGCATGCGCGCTTCGCTGAATGGTTGGCGCGCGGCTGGCGCATCAAGTCCACCGGACTCACCGCGACGTTCGATTGGCCGCATTTCATTGAGCAATATGGATCGACGTCGCTCTTGCTCTTTGGCGTCGACGAAAAGCAGGTTTTGCGTGTGGCGACGGCAAAGCGTGAATTGGAACCACGACCCGGATGGACGGTCATCGTGCTGGTGCCGCCAGAGGCGCCGACACTCGCGTCCAACTAAATTTCCGACGGCGCATCTCCCCGTAGTCGGGGGAGATGCGCGTGTTTGCCTAGCAATCTCAGGCGGCCGAAGCGCGATGGAATTGGGCTTCCTCGGTCGAACCCTTCAGTGCCGTGGTCGAGGACTGACCCTGCTGAATGGCCTGCGTCACCGCATCGAAGTAACCCGTGCCCACTTCACGCTGATGCTTCACCGCGGTGAAGCCGCGCTCGGCAGCCGCGAATTCCTTTTCCTGCAGTTCGACGAAGGCGCTCATCTGGCGGCGCGCATAACCGTGCGCAAGATCGAACATGCCGTAGTTGAGGCTGTGGAAACCCGCCAAGGTGATGAACTGGAATTTGTAGCCCATCGCACCGAGTTCCTTCTGGAACTTGGCAATGGTGGCGTCGTCCAGATTCTTCTTCCAATTGAAACTCGGCGAGCAGTTGTACGCCAGCAGCTTGCCTGGGAATTTCGCGTGGATCGCCTCGGCGAATTTGCGCGCTTCTTCCAGGTTGGGTTTGCTCGTTTCGCACCAGATCAGATCGGCATACGGCGCATACGCCAAGCCGCGGCTGATCGCCTGATCCAGGCCCGCGCGAACACGGTAGAAACCTTCCATGGTGCGTTCGCCAGTGGTGAACGGGCGATCGTTGTCGTCAATATCCGAGGTCAGCAAGTCGGCCGCATCGGCATCTGTGCGTGCGACCAGCAACGTCGGCACGCCCAGCACATCCGCAGCGAGACGCGCGGCGTTCAATTTGTCTACCGCTTCGCGCGTCGGCACCAACACCTTGCCACCCATGTGGCCACACTTCTTCACCGAGGCCAACTGATCTTCGAAATGCACGCCAGCCGCACCGGCTTCGATCATCGCCTTCATCAACTCGAAGGCGTTGAGTACGCCACCGAAACCGGCTTCGGCATCGGCCACAATCGGCACCATCCAGTCGGTGTCATCCTTGCCTTCGGCGTGATGCAATTGATCGGCGCGCAGCAGCGTGTTGTTGATGCGCTTGACCACCAGCGGCACCGAATTAGCCGGGTACAGCGATTGGTCGGGATACATTTCACCGGCGACATTCGCATCGGCGGCCACCTGCCAGCCACTGAGATAAATTGCCTGCAAACCGGCCTTCACCTGTTGCATCGCCTGGTTGCCGGTCAGCGCGCCGAGCGCGTTGACAAAATCTTCCTTGTGCAGCGATTTCCACAGACGCTCCGCGCCGCGGCGAGCGAGCGAATGTTCAACGCCTACCGTGCCACGTAGGCGAACCACATCGTCGGCACTGTAGTTGCGCTGGACGCCGGCCCAGCGAGCGTTGTTCTTCCAATCCAGCGAGATCTGTTCGGCGGTGGGCAGTGTGTTTTTCATGTCGTGTGCTCCGTGAATGCTTTGAATGCGCGCGATCAGGCGAGCTGTTCGTAGGCGGGCAAGGTGAGAAAGTCGCCGAGCTGATCGGCATGCGTCAGCGTGGACAGCAGATGCGCGGCATCGTCGGCGCGGCTGGCGCCAGGCGAGGTGCTTTCGCGCAGTCGATGCGTGTGCGTGGTTAGTGCGAGATCGAACAGTGCGAAGTCGATCGGTGCGTGATCCGGAAATTCCAGGCTGCCGTGATGCACCCACTGCCACAGCTGCGCACGTGCGATCTCGGCGGTCGCGGCGTCTTCCATCAGGTGATGGATCGGCACGCAGCCCAGGCCTTCCAGCCATGCGGCCGTGTAACGCAGCGCCACTTCCACGTTGTTGTCGAAACCGGCGCGGCTGATGGTTCCGCCGCATGGCGAGATCAATGCATCGCGACTGACAGTCACGTCGTCACGCTTGACGTGCAGCTGATTCGGCGACGGCATGTGACGATCGAAGATGTCTTTCGCCACGGGAACCAGTGCGGGATGCGCGACCCAGGTGCCATCGTGGCCGGCTTGCACTTCACGCAACTTGTCGGCGCGAACTTTCGCCATCGCTTTTTCGTTGGCGTCTTCGTCGCCCTTGATCGGAATCTGCGCCGCCATGCCGCCCATCGCGAAAGCGCCGCGACGATGGCAGGTTTGAATCAGCAATTCCGAATACGCCTTCAGGAACGGCACCGTCATCACCACCTGTCCGCGTTCGGGCAGCAGGCGATCGCGATGACGACGGAGCGTTTTCAGGTAGGAAAAGATGTAATCCCAACGGCCGCAGTTAAGGCCGACCGCGCGACCGCGCAGTGCGTGCAGGATCTCGTGCATCTGGAACACAGCCGGCAGCGTTTCGATCAGCACCGTGGCCTTCATCGTGCCGATTGGCAGATCGAGTTCGTCTTCGGCCGTCGCCATCGCCTCGTCCCACAGGGCGGCTTCTTCCATTGCCTCCAGCTTAGGCAGGTAGAAATACGGGCCCAGGTCGCGCGCATGCAGCGCGCGGGCGTTGTGGAAAGCGAACAGGCCGAAGTCGACCAAAGCACCCGCCATCGTTTCGCCGTCCACCGTCACGTGGCGTTCCGGCAGATGCCAGCCGCGCGGGCGTATGACGAGCACGGCGGGGGTGGCGCCGACGCGATAGTCCTTGCCCTCGGGCGAGCGGAAGGCCAGCGTGCCGTTCACGGCGTCGCGCAGGTTGATCTGGCCGTCGAGCTGATTGGCGAAGCTCGGCGCGGATGAATCTTCGAAGTCGGCCATGAACACCTTCGCGCCGGAGTTCAGCGCGTTGATGATCATCTTGCGCTCGACCGGGCCGGTGATCTCCACGCGGCGGTCCTGCAGAGCGGCCGGGATCGGCGCCACCGTCCAGTTCGATTCGCGGATCGCCTTGGTGTCCGCCCGGAAATCAGGCAGCGCGCCGGTGTCATAACGGGCCTGGCGCTGGCGCCGGGCATGAAGCAGCTGCTGGCGCCTTGGTTCCACCAGCCGATGCAACCTGGCCAGGAAGGCGAGGGCGTCCGGGGTCAGGATGTCCTCATAACCGGCCGTGGCCGCGTGGATCTGGGCGGGCTGACTGATGAATTTTTCGCTGGGTACTGCCATGTGCTTCTCCACCGTGGGTACGGCGATGAAGCTAGTGATCTATCAGCAATTTGACAAAACAAATGTTTCAATCTTTGATATTGTATTTGTCAATACATACGCTAACGTATTGAGTCATCTGTCATAGGGAACCTGTCCGGAAACCGAACATGACGAAAAAGGCCCCCGCAGCTCCCGCGAAGCGCTCAAAAAAAGAGGCTTCGCCACCCAGTGATACCGGCCGTTACTACTACAAGGGCAACCGGCTGAAACAGATGCGTGCCTTTGTCGCCACGGTGAAGCTCGGCACGCTGAGCCGCGCCGCCGAATCCCTGTACCTATCGCAGCCTTCGATCAGCCTGCAGTTGCAGGCGCTGGAGCGCGAGCTGGGACTGGAGCTGATGCAACGCAGCCGTCGCCGCATCAACCTTACCGATGCGGGCGAAGCTTTGTACGAGCTGGCGCGCCCCCTGGTCGAGGGTTGGGAAAATCTCGATCGCAATTTTCAAACCAAGATCAAAGGCCTGCAGGCCGGCCGACTCACTGTGGCGGCCGGCAGCTCCACCATCCAATACCTGTTGCCCGAGCTAGTGAAGCGTTATCGGGAACGCTTTCCCGCGGTGCAGCTGCAACTGGCCAACGTCACCGGCAAGGACGGGATGGCGCTGTTGCGCGCCGATGAAGCCGATTTTGCCGTGGGCTCCATGCTTGATGTGCCCAATGACATCGCCTGGGCGCCGGTCTATCACTACGACCCGATGCTGATCACGCCACTGGATCACCCGCTGGCGCAGAAGGAAAGCGTGGCGCTGGAAGACCTTTCGGCCTACGGCCTGATCCTGCCGCCGCAGCGACTGTCGACCTATCGGCTGGTCGATCTGGTCTTCCAGCAACGCCAAGTGCCCTATCAGGTGGCGATTGAAGTTGGCGGCTGGGAAGTGATCAAGGAATACGTGGCGATGGGTCTGGGCATTTCCATCGTCACCGGCATCTGCATCACCGACGCGGATCGTAGTCGATTGGCTGTGCGCAATATGCGCCAGTATTTTCCCCAGCGCAGTTATGGCGTGGTGATGCGCAAGGGCAAGTTTCTCAGCGCCGAAGCACGCGCGTTTATCGACTTGATTCGCCCCGGCCTGCTGACGCATCGTGACTACGATGAGTCAGGGCATTCCGAACGCTGACGAAGATCAACTCCGCTGTTGCAGCGCGAGTTTTACGCCGAAGCCCAGCAGCACCGTGCCGCAAAGGCGATCCATCCACTGGCCGAGTCGCGGTTTGGCCAACAGCAGTCGATGGATGCGCCCACCCAACAACGCCAGCGCAGCCGACCAAGTCATGCCGGTGCCGATAAAACTCAGCCCCAGCAATATCAGGCCGAGCTGAGGATGGGCTGCATGCATCGACACGAACTGCGGCAGGAACGCCAGATAAAACAATGCGACCTTGGGATTGAGCACGTTGGTCAGCATACCTTGCCGGAACGCGGCACCCGGACCGAGTCCACGCGTTACCGTAGGCTGCCGCGTGGCGTGGCGCGATAGCAGCATGTGCAGGCCGATCCACACCAGATAGGCTGCGCCGAGATATTTCAGCACGCTGAAAGCGATGGCCGAGGTCATCAGGATCGCGGAGATGCCAAGCACGGCAGCTGCGGTATGCACCAGGCAACCGGCGTTGATGCCGAATGCTGCGGCCAGTCCCATCGCATGCCCTTCGCGGCCGCTGCGAGTGAGGATGTAAAACGTATCGAGCCCCGGCGTCAGGTTGAGCGCGATGCACGCAAGCAGGAAAGCGTCGTAATGCTGGATGCCAAGTGAATCCATGACTGCTCCCGATGAATCGATGGTGTTATTCGGTGTTGCGATGCTTGCCGCGATAAGGCCGGAACAGCGCGCGGATGGCGCTCATGTCGGCATCTGGATCGTCGCTGGCGTGCACCAGCGGCCCGAACGTGAAGGTCTTGGTCGGGTAATCGATAAACAGCGTCTGGATCGGCACCTTCGCGTCCCGCGCAATGCGCAGGAAGCCTGATTTCCATTGCGTCACGCGCTTGCGCGTGCCTTCGGGCGTAATACCCAGCCACATTTGCTCGTATTCGCCGAAGCGCTGCACCATCTGATCTACCACGTTCAACGCTGCGCTGCGATTGATGGGAATCAAGCCGATCGGGCGCAGGATGATGCCAAGCGGTCCATCCAATACTTCACGCTTGACCATAATGTTGATGTTGATACCCAATCCGATCTTCATCATCAAGCCCCACACACCATCCCAATAGGATGAATGCGGTGCGCCGATGATGATCAGCTTGGGCAAATTGGGCAGCTGTCCCTGCAGGCGCCAGCCGGAGAGGCGCAGCAATGTGCGCATCAGCCAAGGCCAGAATCGGCTGTTGATCCTGGGCGCTTGCGCCGGCACCGGCGGCAAAATGGGCTCGCTCACTCGGGGCTCCAGGAACGCGATCGGTTTTGTTTGAGTTTCGCTCGCTGCTGCTTGCCTTCCAGGCGACGGCGCTGCGAGGCGCGAGTGGGCTTTGTCGCAACGCGTTTCTTGGGAGCCGTCAGCGCGCTGCGTACGATTTCTACCAGTCGCTCGCGTGCATCTTCCCGATTTCTTCCTTGATCGCGGAAGCGACGCGCCTGGATCACCAGCACGCCCTCATCGGTAAGACGCCTATCGCGGCGCACCAGCAACCGTGCCCGTACATCGTCGGGCAGCGATGGCGAGTGCAATACGTCGAAGCGCAGTTCGACCGCGCTCTCGGTACGGTTCACATGCTGACCGCCCGGGCCGTCCGCGCGCAAAAAACGCACGACCAGCTCGGATTCGGGCAGGACGATGGATGGGCTTACAGGCAACATGCCACGCAGTTTAGCTGGTCGGCAGGCTCCAGCCGAAGCGCGCCAGCAATCCGTAGTACGCCTCGTCGAGGGGCGCTTGCAGTTCCATGGGCTGGTTGCTGACGGGGTGGCGAAAACGCAGGCGCCAGGCATGCAGCAGCATGCGATGGCAACTGAAATATTGCTTGTAGAGCCGGTTGTGATCACTACGCCCGTGCTGGCAGTCGCCGATCACCGGATGATGGATATGCGCCAAATGTTTGCGTATCTGGCGGAAGCGGCCCGTCTCCGGCTCCGCCAGCACCAGCGCATAACGCTGTTGCGGATAACGGCCCAGTGCAATCGGTACTTCCACCGTGGCAAGCCGCTGGTAATCGGTACGCGCTTCGCGGCGCGGGCCGTTGTCGCGCGCGCCGGGCAACGGGTAATCGACGACGCCTTGCTCGGGTTCCGGCCAGCCGCGTACGACGGCCAAATATTGCTTGTGCACATCGCGACCCATGAACTGCTCGCCCAGCGCCGCCGCCACTTCGCTAGAGCGGGCGATCAACAGCACGCCGCTGGTCGCACGGTCCAGTCGATGCGCGAGGTACACCGTGCCGCCGACCTGTTCGCGAAGCACGTCGATCAGGAAGGTTTCGGCATTGCCGACCATTTTTGAGCGATGCACGGCGAGGCCAGCGGGTTTGTTGACAGCGATAAGCGCGTCGTCCTGATAGAGAATTTCAAGCATGTCCTGCTGCCGAAGCATGGGTGACTCCCTCTCCTGTTTACGGAGGAGGGGCTGCGCAATCTTGCGTTGAGGTAGGCGTGTGCAACCTCCTCCCAGCCTCGTCCTGCGAGCAGGGGAGGGGCGGAGAGATCGCAATTAACGGCGCATCCAACCAGCCGCAAAAGCAAGCAAGCCACCTGCGCCCACACACAGCGGCGGCCACACGCCATGTTGCGGTGCAAGCGTCCATAGCAACGTGGCACTCATGATCAGCGTTGCACCAAGCACACTGCCGCCGATCATTCCCAGCACCCGACGTGCGAGGTTGCGCTGCTGGCTCAGGGCTTCAGCATCGGCCAGCAAACGGTGCTCACCGATAGCCACTTTGCGCAAGGCGTCGCGCACCAGCATCGGTAGAAGCGGTGCATTGTGGAACCATTCCGGCACGTGCTTGCGGATTTCGCGCAACGTGCGCAACGGACTGTAACGCTCGCGCAGGATGCGCTTGAGCACCGGATGCGCTACCGCCCAGATATCGATATCCGGATCGAGCAGGCGACCCACGCCCTCGATATTGAGCAAGGTCTTCTGCAGCAGGATCAGCTGCGGTTGCAGCGTAAGTTCGAACCGGCGCGCGGTCTGGAAAAGTTTGACCACCAGTTCGGCCAGCGAGATCTGTGACAAAGGCCGCGTGAAGTAGGGTTCGCACACGGTGCGTACGGCCGCTTCCAGTTCGTCGAGTCTTACGCTGGCTGGCATCCAGCCTGCATCCACATGCAACTTGGCGATACGTGCGTAATCGCGCTCGAACAGCGCGATGAAATTCTGCGCCAGCCAGTATTGATCAGTTTCCGGCAGCGAACCCATGATGCCGAAATCCAGCGCAATAAAGCGTGGTTCTTCCACGCTTGCCGGATCGACCCAGATGTTGCCGGGGTGCGCATCAGCATGGAAAAAATTATCGCGAAATACCTGCTCGTAGAACAGGCGAACCCCTTTGGCGGCGAGCTTCTTGCGGTCGATGCCGGCGGCGTCGATCGCTACGATATCGTCGCAACTCACGCCCGACACGCGCTCCAGGGTTAGAACGCGGGCTGCCGTCAGCTCCCAATGCACTTCAGGTACATAGAGGTCCGTGCCGCTGGCGAAGTTGCGACGGAGCAGGCTGGCATTGGCGCCTTCGCGCTGCAGATCCAGTTCGTTTTCCAACATCTTCTCGACTTCGGCTACAACGTCGAGCGGGCGGATCTTGTCCGCATTGGGATGCCAGCGTTGGGCCAGTTCGCCTAGCGAATGCAGCAGGCGCACGTCGCGTGCAATGCGCTCGTCGATACGTGGCCGAAGCACCTTCACCACCACGGCACGACCGTCTTGCAACGTCGCCGCATGCACCTGGGCGATCGACGCGGAGGCTAGCGGAACCTCATCGAAACTCGCGTAAAGCTCGCTTATCGGCGCCCTGAGTTCGCGCTCGATGATGTCGCGCGCCTCATTGCCCGGGAACGGAGGCACCTGGTCTTGCAGCAGCGCCAATTCGTCGGCGATATCGGCCGGAACGAGATCGCGCCGCGTCGATAGCACCTGACCCGCCTTGACAAAAATGGGACCCAGCTCATTCAAGGCCAGCCGAATGCGTGCACCACGGGAAAGCGGGCGCACATCGATAATCGGACGCCCCAGCAATGGCCGTACGAATTTCAGCGGACGAAACAGATGGGTTGCATCGACCAGCTCATCGAGCCTGTAGCGCAGCAACACCACCGCGACGCGTAGTAGACCGGGCACCGCTTTGAGCGGCGTCACGGGTTGGTTCCCCTGCGCGCACGTTCCAGGCGCGCCAACCGTGCGTCCAGGCGTTCGGTACGTTCTCGCAAAGCATCCACCTCATCGAGAAAACTTTCGACCTCACCCGGCGCGAGCGCGATGCGTGTTTCGTCGCGCAGCCACGCGGCACCGTCCTGGCTGAGATGCGACGCGGTTTCGCGTGCGTGGACCAGGCCGTTGCGTATCGTTTTTGCCAGCGGCACGCCCATCACATCGCCGAAGGTGCGAGTAAAAGCTTCCTCAAAATCCGGCGCGAAGCCGCTGGCGAGTTTTTCCAATCGACGGGCCAATTCCGCGTCGCCCGCAATCTCCACTTTGCCCGGTGCCATGCCATCGCCGTTGCGACGGAGCAGCATCGACAGCAAACTGCCTGGTGTAGCAGACACGCGTAGATCGCTTGCCTCCGGCGCAGGCCCGACTTTCAGTCGCTCGCCTTCGACCGTGATCGCCAACGCGAGATCGACCCCGCGCAGCTGCAGTTGCACGCTGCGGCCATCGAGCGCGGCGAGCTTGGCTTGCGTATCCGGATCGAGCGAAAGCGCGTGATTGAGCGCGGTTTCCAACGCACGGCCCGCCAATTTGCGCAGCGGTTGCGGGAACAGGTTAGGGGATGGGGCGGCATTCATACGCCGATTGTAGCCGCCCACGCGCCGCACCTGCCGTGATGGCTGCGATCAGGGTGTTGCGGCCCCTGGAAAGCCAAGTTGCCGCCACGCTTCGTACACCGCCACCGCCACGCTGTTGGAGAGATTGAGGCTGCGGCTGTCCGGGCACATCGGCAAGCGCAGGCGCTGTTCGGGCGGCAGTGCCGTTAGCACAGGCTCGGGCAGGCCCGCTGTTTCGCAGCCAAACAGCAGCGCGTCGCCGTCGGCGAAACATGCATCCACATGCATGGTGCGGCCGCGCGTGGAGAGCGCAAAGACGCGTGGGTGGCCGAGAGTTTCAAGGCAGGCATCGAGATCGTCGTGTACCGCGACGCGCGCATACTCGTGGTAATCGAGGCCCGCGCGTCGCAGGCGTGTATCGTCGAGCTCGAAGCCCAGCGGGCGGATCAGGTGCAATCCGACGCCCGTATTGGCGCATAGACGGATCACGTTGCCGGTGTTGGGCGGAATTTCCGGGCGGAACAGGATGACATGTAGCATGCCGTCATTATCCGACGGCGGGGTGGATCACGTCTCGCGATCAACCCGCTGCGCGCAAGCAAACCATGTTGCCGCCGGCTGGCAGTGCGCAGGTCGACGGTGCCGATGCCAGCAAAGCGCTGACCGGGCTGCTGGCTGCCAACTGCACCGGGGTGGGCTTGGCGGTGATCATCCCTGCCAGGATCAGTCCGCAAACCAATATGCATGCCACAAACAGGCCGCGCAGGATAAAGGTTTCGAATTTCATGTCCGTATCTCCGAGTTATGGACCAGGAAGGTCCTCGCCCTATACAGAGCAATCCCCGTGCCAGCTCTGTGTGTGTATTTAATAGATTGATATTAAAGACTTTATTGAGATGCTTGAGCGAGCGCGTCGCTGTCCGCGGACACTGCACACCCGTGACCGGACAGTGTCCGGACGCGCCGAACGCTGGATTCGGTAAGCCGGCGTTCGGCGAGCGCTGGCGGTGACGGGTTACGATGCCATGCGTACGCAATACCATCCGCGTTTCCCGCTTATACGGAGTTACTCATGCGAAAAACCCTGCTGCTGCTCGCACCCCTTGTGTTGCTCGGCGGTTGTACCTGGGGCATCAATCCGGATCCGGCCTCGTCGTCTGTACGCACCGCATGGAATGACGATGTTTCCGGTTGTCGCGACCTCGGCAAGATCACCGTGCAAGTGATGGATCACGTGTGGCCGTTCGATCGCAACGACATCAAAGTGCGCGACGAACTGCAGGTGCAGGCGCGTAACAGCGCCGCCGGCATGCACGCCGATACGATCAAGCCGTTGGCCGAGCCGTCCGACGGTTCACAGCCGTGGGAAGCTTATGTATGCGGCAATCGCGTAGTGGGACCGTCGGCACCGCCGCCACCACAGAACGCACCCGCGCCACCACAGCCGCAGCCGCAGCAAAGCGGTGGTTTTCAGACGTATCCCGCCAAAGGCGGCTGATCGCTCGCTAGGTGTCGAACACGTCATGCAGGTAGAGCTGCATGGCGTGTTGCAATTGCGCCAGCGCTGCCTGACGACCCGGCATCGCAGGTTCCGTTTGGATCGCCACGGCCGCTTTCATCATCTGCTGTACCACGACAGCCGCCGCATACATGTCTTCGGCCGTGCGATGAGCCGCGCGGCGATTTAGCAATGCTTGGAGTTCGGCGCGCAAGCGGCGACGGATGGTCATGCCATCGACGGCCGGCACGGGACCTGATTCAACTAGCATCACGAAAGCGGGATGGCGCTTGCGGAAGGCGATCAAGAACGTGCTCAGTCCCGCCGCCAGCTCGTCCGTATTCCAATCCGCCGATTGCTCTGCAAGTTTTCCCAATTCTGCGTATACGGCTTGCGCGTACTGTTCCAACAGCGCCTGCGCCAGTGCTTCTTTGGTCGGGAAGAACTGATAAAGCGAGCCGATTGCCGCGCCCGCGCGTGCGGCGACTTCGGTCATCGTGGTGGCTTCGTAACCTTTCTCGACGAAGCAACTTGCTGCTGCGTCCAGGAGTGCTGCAACGCGTTCGTGACCGCGCTGGCGCTGCGGTATGCGTCGAGCATCGCTTGATTTTTGTGAGGGCATCCTCATAAACTCCTAAGTGAGGAAACCCTCACCTATATGATCTGGAGAATCTCATGGAAAAGCTAGATCCGCGCCATACGGCGCTGGTTTTGATCGACCTGCAGAAGGGTATCCTACCGTTCGCTGGCGGTCCTCACGCGGCGTCGGACGTTTTAGCAAAGTCTGCCGAGCTCGCAAAACGTTTCCGGGAACTCGGCGCGCCCGTTGCGCTGGTTCGTGTGGGTTTCTCGACGGATGGCGCCGACATGTTGCGGCAAACCGTGGATAGCCCGTCCAAGATGGGCACCTTGCCTGCCGACTGGTGGGAATTTCCCGAGGAACTCCATGTCGTGGACAACGACATTCGTATCACCAAGCGTCAATGGGGCGCCTTTTACGGCACCGAACTGGAACTTCAGTTGCGTCGTCGCGGCATCGAGCAATTTGTCCTCGGCGGTATTGCCACCAACATCGGTGTGGAATCGACCGCGCGTAATGCATACGAACTGGGTTTCGGCATGATTTTCGCCGAGGATGCGATGAGTTCGACGGGTCCGGAGATGCATCACTTCGCCGTGAAAAACATCTTCCCACGATTGGGCCGCGTGCGCTCCACCGCCCAGATCCTCGACATGCTCAGCTGAAATATGTTTCTTTTGCCAACGCTCGGGCGATGATTCGCCCGAGCGTTGAAGACATAGCGATAAGCGCTGTCGAAAACATCGCGCACATGGCGACATGCCTGACGACGATTGCCCGGTTTCACGGCAACGCGCGCACGCGCAGAAACCCACTTTACCTAGCTCGCACACCTCACATCACATAGCTGAGACGTGACTTTCACGTCGTCGCGCGCAGAAATGCATGCGCTGCACAGCGGTCGATGCATCACTTGTGCTGCGCTGCCATGTCAGCTTGCGCTTAACAGTGGAAGCGGCTGGACGCCGTCCAGCTTCATTTGCTTGAGGTAGGGGAGTCGCCCAATTTTGCAATGCAGCAAAAAGGCGCTCAACGGCACCTTTACAAGCTTCCATGAAAACGTTTACGTTTGCGCCGCAGCTAGGTTTTCAGGCCTTGCCCCCTTCGACGCAGGAAGCTCCGATGACTACCAAAAACGCAACCATCAGGGACGTAGCGCGCGAGGCGAAAGTCTCGGTCGCATCGGTATCGCGCGTGCTCAACGGCACCGGTGGCGTAACACCCGCGACACAGAAAATCGTGCGCGAAGTCGCCGCTCGTCTGCACTACGTGCCGGATAACGCGGCGCGCAGCTTGATTACCGGACGCACCAACACGATCGGAGCCGTGCTACCCGATCTGTACGGCGAATTCTTCTCCGAACTGATCCGGGGTATCGATCTTGCCGCTCGCGCACGCGGGCTACACCTCCTCGTGTCCAGTTCGCACGATGGCGTGGACGATGCGGCGGCGGCGGTGCGCGCGATGCGTGGCCGCGTGGATGGCATGTTGATTCTGTCCGAATACGTCGATGCGGGTTTCCTGGACGACAATCTGCCCGCCAACTTGCCTGCCGTGTTGCTGGATAGTCCAGTAAAAAGTGCGCGCTATCCGGTGCTCAATATCGACAACCGCGCTGGCGCCATAGCGATGGTGCAGCACCTGATCGAAGCGGGGCGGTCACACGTTGCCTTCATCGCCGGCCCCAAGACTAACTTTGACGCGCAACAGCGCGACAAGGGCTATCGCGCCGCGATGGCCAAGTACGCACCGGATGCGCCGCTCAACGTCGTAGCGGGCGATTTCAGCGAGGAATCGGGTTATCGCGCAGGGCGTGAACTGCTTGCGCAAAAGAAACGGCCACAAGCCGTCTTCGCCGCCAACGACATGATGGCCGTGGGCTGCCTTTATGCCTTCAAAGAAGCGGGCGTGGATGTTCCTCGCGACATCGCGCTCGCCGGCTTCGACGACATCCTGATCGCGCGTTATGTCACGCCGCCGTTGAGCACTGTGCAGGTGCGTATCGCCGATCTCGGTCGCATTGCCCTGGATCGCCTTGCAGCTTTGTTAGACCCAGCCGACACGACGCCGGCATCGGTGCAAACGCTGGGATGCGACATCGTCGTTCGCGAAACATGTGGCGGAAGCGCCAAGGCATCCACGCCAAGCAAGCGCCGCCGACCACAAAACACATAACGACATTCACAGTGAATCGTTCGGGAGGGGAGACAATGAAAGCAGTACCCAATTACAAGAAATTAGTCTTGGCGCGGTTTATCGCCGCCTCGATCACCGCAGCCGCAGCGCTGCCCACTGCATCTTATGCGCAGAGCTCCGACGCCAACCTGCGCGGTACCGCAGCACCCAACACCACAATCACGGCGAAAAACGTCGCCACCGGTTACAAGCGTATCACGAAATCCGGCACGGATGGCAGCTATGCGCTGGTCGGTTTACAGCCGGGTACGTATCAGATCGACGGTGGTCCCGGCACCACGCAAACGGTGACGCTAACGGTTGCATCGACGGCCACCCTGAACTTTAAAGCGGCTGCTCCGACCACGTCCGCCTCTGCTGCCAACGCGACGAATCTCAGCGGCGTGACAGTCAATGCAACGACGTTGACGGAAGTGAAGACATCCGAAGTCGGCACTACCGTGTCGCAGCGACAAATTGCGACCGTGCCGCAGATCACGCGCAACTTCCTAGAGTTCGCAGACACCGTGCCGGGCATGGTTTTCACGGTCCAGCAAAATGGCAATACGAGCCTGCAAGCGGGCGGTCAAGCGCCCTCCGCGATCAACGTGTACATCGATGGCGTTGGCCAAAAGAACTATGTGCTACCCGGTGGCGTCACCGGGCAGACATCGAGTCAGGGCAATCCATTCCCGCAGCTGGCCATTGGCGAATACAAAGTCATCACGTCCAACTACAAGGCCGAATACGACCAGATTTCCAGCGCGGCAGTCACGGCGGAAACCAAATCCGGTACCAACGAGTACCACGGCGAGTTGTTCGGCAACTGGACCGACACCGTCATGCGTGCCGAGAATCCTTCCGAGGTGGCGTCGGGCGAAAAGCAGCCTTCGCACGACAAGGAATACGGCTTCGCCTTCGGCGGCCCCATCATTCAGGACAAGGCGCATTTCTTCATCGCGTATGAAGGCAAGGAGTACGACACACCGATCACGGTGGTCCCGGGTAATGCGACAAGTCTGGCCAGCCAATTGCCGCCCAGCGCGCTGGAGCAATTGGGCCCCGCGGGTCTTCCATTCAAGGAAAACCTGTATTTCGTAAAATTCGATTGGGAGCCGACGAATCGCGATCGTATCGAGGTGAGCGGTAAATATCGCCACGAAGATTCCATCAGCGGTATTGGCACCGGTCAGGCCGCATCCACGGCCGTCGATCTGGTCAACGTCGATAAGCGTTTCGATGTTCGCTGGGATCACAGTACCGACAGCTGGTTCAATCGCCTGCAAGCGACCTATGAAGATGCGTACTACAAGCCGACTGCGCTCAATTACGGCAATGGCTCCGTGTACACGGCGTACAACAACCAGAACCAGGAGATCCTCGATACGGGTCCGGCTACGCCCTTGGCCACGGAAAACAAAGGTCAGAAGGGTCCATCGTTGCAAGACGATTTCACCTTCAACGATATTGAATGGCACGGTGATCACGTCATCAAGATGGGCGTGAAGTACAAATTGGTAAGACTTACGGCGCAAGACGCAGGCGAATACAACCCGCAGTTTTCCTATGACGTAACGCCCACCGGCACGCTTTCCATACCGTATCAAGTGCAATTCCCCGTGGCGCTGCCTGGCACCAGTCCGCTTGTGAGTACCTCAGATAGACAATTCGGTACTTACATTCAGGATGATTGGACGATAGACGACCATCTGACGGTGAATATCGGCGTGCGCTGGGATTACGAGAAGACGCCGTCGTATCTCAACTACGTAACGCCACCGGAGGTGGTCGCAGCGTTCGGGATGCAGGATCCCAACAACGCACCGGCAGGACAAACCTATGCCGAGACGCTCGCCAAGGGCGGTATCAACATCAACAACTACATCAGCACCGGTAACAATCGTCGCGCGCAGGACAACGAGTTCCAGCCGCGCTTTGGCTTCTCCTACGACATCAACGGCGATGAAGCGCATGTGATACACGGCGGTGCGGGGCGTTCTTACGATCGTGACCTGTATGAGTTGCTGCAGCTCGAGCAGACCAAGCTTGCGCTGTCGGAGCCGGTCATTACCTTCCCGAACCAATACCACTCGTGTGCACCGAGCGCGAGCTGTATTCCGTGGAATCCGGCGTACTACGGCGGCCTTGGCGTTTTGCAGACCTTGCTAGCCGGTACCACGGCTGGCCGCGAGGTCGACATGATCACCAATAACGTCAAGACGCCGTACTCCGATCAAGTCAGCTTAGGCATGCGCAACAAAGTCGGCGATTGGAATACCGACGTCACGGTCGCGCGTGTTAACAGCTTCCAAGGCTTGGTTTTTCAGCTTGGCAATCGTTATCCCAACGGCGCGTTCTGGGAGAACGGAAGTCAGCCATGGGGCAACAGCATTCCCGGCTTCGGCAGTTTGATCATCGCCAACAACGGACTTACTACCAAGACCACCCAGTTGCTGATTTCGGCCGAAAAGCCCTATACGCCGGAATCGCACTGGGGCGTCACGATCGCGTACACCTACTCGCATGCGTTGCAAAACAACGACAGTCAGGACGTGACCGACCAATACGCGTTCGACGAAGAAACCATTCACGACTATCCGTTTATCGGTTCCGCCGTGGCGAAGCATCGTTTGGTATCGACCGGTTCGTTGGATGGTCCGTGGGGTCTGTTGTTCGGCGCGAAACTGACGCTTGCCACGCCGATTCCCGGCCTCAACCTCGCATGCTTTGGCGACACCAGTACACCGAGCGGGTGTCTACCCTATAGCGCCACGCCGCCAGGTTCGCATTTCTTGTTCGGCGGACCGATCTTTGGTTATCGCTCGCTCGACTTCCAGGTGACCAAGAACTTCAAGATCTACGGCAATTTCGATGGATACGTACGCTTCGATTTACTGAATGCGCTCAACTGGAACAACTATTCCGACTACCTCGAAAACTATGGTTCGAATGGCGTGCTGAACAAGACGCCGGTGACATTCAACCCCATCGGCAATATCGATGGGACACCGCGCGAGCTGAAGTTCACGCTAGGCATCAAGTTCTAGCTGTTTTATCCATCGCGTGAACTGGAATAAGGCGAAGTCCGCATGATGTGGACTTCTGCCCTGCACGGATCGGACATGGATCCGTGCCTCCCCGCCGATCTCGCGATCGGCATAGGATAAGGAGCAGTAGCGCAAGGAAGCTGGTAGGTGCCACTTCAGGACGCGCTGTGCGTTTCGCGGACCGCAGCGCGTCCAGTCGGCCGTGTATGCGGAAAGCGTTGGTCGTCGTCGCTGTCCCCTCCGCCACGATTGAGTAAGCCCACTACGATGTTGAAGCACATTTTCCGAAAGTCTTTCGCAGGCCTGGCTATCGCGCTTCTGGTGAGCGGCGGAGGATTGTCGCTGCCGGCCTTGGCGAAGACGCCACCAGAGAGTTTCAGTGCACTTTCCTCCCATCAACAGACGATGGTCGCCGATGTGGAGAAGCGCACCTTCCAATGGTTCTGGGATAGCGCCAATCCCACCCATGGCCTGATACCGGATCACTATCCCGGACCGTCCTTTTCCAGCATTGCATCGGTGGGCTTCGGGCTGACCGCTTATGGCATTGGCGTGGAACGCGGTTACATCACACGCGAGCAAGCGGTCGATCGTACATTGGCGACGCTGCGCTTTTTCGCCAATGCGCAGGAAGACGGAAGCGAAGACGACGCCAGCGGCTTTCACGGTTTCTTCTACCACTTTCTGGATATGAAAACGGGCAAGCGGTTCGAGCGATCGGTCGAGTTGTCCAGCGTAGACACCAGCTTGCTGCTGGGCGGCGTGCTGTTCGCGCAGTCCTACTACGATCGCAATACGCCCAAAGAAAGCGAGATACGCACCCTGGCCGATGCCATCTACCGTCGCGTCGATTGGGCCTGGATGCAGCCGCGTGCACCGCTGATCAGCATGGGGTGGACGCCTGGCGGCAAGTTCATCGATTCGGATTGGAAGGGTTACGATGAAGGCATGCTGGTCTACATCCTCGCCCTCGGTTCGCCCACGCACACGATTGCGAGCGATGGTTGGTCGGCGTGGACGAGCACGTATTCCAAAACATGGGGCAGCTTCGAAGGTCAAACGTTTCTCAACTTCGCGCCGCTGTTTGGGCATCAATACAGTGAGGCATGGGTCGATTTTCGCGGCATCCGTGATGCATGGAGCCGTACGCGCGGTTTCGACTATTTCGAGAACAGCCGTCGCGCCGTGTATGCACAGCGCGCGTATGCCATCGCCAATCCAGGTCACTGGAAGGATTATGGCGAAAATGTATGGGGACTCACGGCGTGCAATGGACCCGGCGA
>JAATFF010000117.1 GCA_015655335.1 Lysobacterales bacterium
CACCCAAGTGCGAATCTTCGTCGTCGCCGATCGGGGTTTCCATCGAGATCGGTTCTTTGGCGATCTTGAGCACCTTGCGGATTTTGTCCTCAGGCATCTCCATTTCTTTGGAGAGTTCTTCCGGCGTCGGCTCGCGACCGAACTGCTGCAGCATCTGGCGAGAAATGCGGTTGAGCTTGTTGATCGTTTCGATCATGTGCACCGGAATACGGATGGTGCGTGCCTGGTCGGCGATCGAACGTGTGATGGCCTGGCGAATCCACCACGTGGCGTACGTGGAGAACTTGTAGCCGCGGCGGTATTCGAATTTGTCGACGGCCTTCATCAGGCCGATGTTGCCTTCCTGGATCAGGTCGAGGAATTGAAGGCCGCGGTTGGTGTACTTCTTGGCGATGGAGATCACCAGGCGCAGGTTGGCCTCCACCATTTCTTTCTTGGCACGGCGTGCTTTGGCTTCGCCCACCGACATGCTGCGGTTGATTTCTTTGATGTAGGTCAGCGGCAAGAACAATTTGTGTTCGATGGCGGCGAGCTTTTCCTGCTCGGCATCGATCGCTTCGCGATGGTTCTTGATGTTCGGCGACCACTTCTGGCGCTTGCGGCCGAGTTCCGCGGCCCACTCGAGGTTGCCCTCGTTGCTGGGGAAGGCTTTGAGGAATTCCGACTTGGGCATCTTCACGTGCTTGACGAAGATTTCCATCAGCACGCGCTCGTGGTGACGGATGTCGCCCACCACTTCGCGCAGCTTGCGCACGAAGCCGTCGATCAACGCGGACGGCAGCTTGAGCTTGAGGAATTCCTCAGCCATCTGGTCGCGCAGTTTCGTCACCTTCTTGTCGGTGATGTCGGCAGCCTTGGGGGCGGCCTTCTGGAATTTGCCGTAGTAGTCGCGCAGCAGTTCCATGCGACGCTTTACTTCTTCCGGATCGGGGCCGGTCGGGCCGGCTTCTTCTTCGTCGCCGGCGGCTTCGACGTCTTCCTCTTCGTCGTCGGCGTCGTTTTCGGCGGCCAGTTCCTCGGCTTCGGCCAGGGCGGCGTCGGCGGCTTGTTCCAGGTCGGCGAAGCCGGCCAGGATTTCGCTGAGGCGGCGCTTGCCGTCCAGATGCTGGTCGTATTCTTCCAGCAGCAGTTCGATGGTCAGCGGGAAGCTGGCCAGCGCGGTCTGCACCTGGGTGAGGCCTTCTTCGATGCGCTTGGCGATGGCGATTTCGCCTTCGCGGGTCAACAGCTCGACCGTGCCCATCTCGCGCATGTACATGCGCACGGGATCGGTGGTGCGGCCCACTTCAGCGTCGACGGCGGAGAGCAGCGCAACGGCTTCTTCAGCGGCGGTTTCGTCGTCGGTGGCGGAGCCGGGGGCGTTGTCGGCCAGCGGATCGGCATCCGGTGCGGCGTCGTGTACGTCAATGCCGACACCTTTGAGCACCGCCATGATGTCTTCGATCTGCTCCGGATCGACAATGTCGTCGGGGAGGTGATCGTTGATCTCGGCGTAAGTCAGATAACCCTGCTCCAAACCTTTGGAGATGAGGGCTTTAATTTCCGACTGTTGCTCGTGGGCTTTGCTGTTCATACCGACCGCCGCGGGATAAGAACCAATCAGTATAGCGATGTGCTGCTTTTTTGACCAGTTTTCAAGTGAAAAATTCAGAGGTGCACCTACGCAAAAATCGCGCCAAATCGTGGGTTTCGGCGTTGGTGCTGAGGAGTTGCGTTATTCATGCGTACGTTGCTGGCTTAACGCACATCGAGCCAGAACGTTACGGGGCCATCGTTGACCAGATGTACCTGCATATGGGCGCCAAACCGTCCAATTTCCACTCTGGGATGTGCAGTTCGGGCTAATTCGACCAGTCGCTCGAACCAGCGGAGCCCATTTTCCGGGGAGGCGGCGCTGGTGAAGCTGGGGCGCATGCCTGAACGGGTGTCGGCGGCCAGCGTGAATTGGCTGACCAGCAGCAGGCCGCCGCCGGTATCGGAAAGGGATCGGTTCATCTTGCCGGCGGCGTCGGAGAACACGCGGTAGCCAAGTAGACGTTCCAGCATGCGTTTGGCTTGCGTTTCGCCATCGTCCGGCTGCACCGCCACCAGGGCCAACAAGCCCGGGCCAATGGCGCCCACGGTTTCGTTTTCGACGTCGACACGCGCGGAGAGCACGCGCTGGATGAGAGCGATCATGCGGCGGATTCGGGAGCGGCAAGGACAGCGTCCACTGTGCAAGGGAATGGAGAGTGGGTAAAGAGGGCTTATCCATGTCAACGGCAGGAATCGGCGTCGCTTAAGCGATTGGATCGTGCTGGAACGAAAAGCCGCCCTCGCTACCCGCCGCGCGCCCCTTTACCCTTACGCGTCCACGTCTTCAGGTCATCCCATCGTCCATGCGTCCCGACATTTACCTCATCTACCTGCTGTTGCGCCTGCTTGGCCTGTTGCCCTTGCGTTGGCTGCATGCGATCGGCGTGGGTTTCGGGCGGCTGGCGCTTCGGCGCGGAGGGAGGATGGCGCGCTATACCGCCGTGAACCTGGGCATCGTGCGCCCGGAGCTCGACGACAAAGCGCGGACTGCATTGCTGCGTGATGCCATGGCCGAAGGCGGCAAGTCGGTCACCGAAATCGTGAAGATATGGGGAGCCGGCGCCGAGCGCGCGCTCGACCTGGTGCGCGAGGTGCGTGGTGAAGCGCTGTTCGATGCGGCGCTGGCGTCGGGCAAGGGTGTGATCATTGCCGCGCCGCATCTGGGTTGCTGGGAGCTGCTCAATTACTGGCTATGCCGCAAGACGCCGATGGCGATCTTGTATCGACCGCCGCGTATCGCCGCGGTGGAGGCATTGCTGCGCAAGGTACGTGGTGCGCTGGCGCCGGAGCAGGTGCGCGCAGAGGGTGCCGGTGTACGTACGTTGTACAAGCGGCTGGCGTCGGGTGGCACGGTGGGTATCTTGCCGGATCAGAAACCGCGCGCGGGCGAAGGCGAATTCGCGCCTTTTTTTGGCCGCGAGGCGATGACGATGGTGCTGCTGCCGCGACTGGCGGCGCGTACGGGATCCACGGTGCTGTTCGCGTTCGCCGAGCGTTTGCCACGCGGCGAGGGTTATCGCATCCATTTCCTGCCGGCGCCGGGCGGCTTGGCGGATGCCGATCTGCCGCGTGCCTGTGCTGCACTCAATCGCGGTGTGGAGAACTGCGTGAATATCGCTTTCGCGCAATATCAGTGGCACTACAAGCGATATTCGGCGGATAACCGGCCCAGTCCGTACTGATGGGTGTCGGGCATCACCCGTCGCTTTTTTCGATCCGTCGCAAAAACACACTCATCTCCTTCTCCGCCTGCTTGTCTCCACGCTGTTGCGCAACCGCGATGCCTTGTCGCCACGCTTCGGTAGCGCCAGCGGTGTCGCCGTCGGCGAGACAGGCCTTGCCCAATAGTTTCCACGCGGCGGAATAGCTGGGGTCGAACGACAGCGCGCGTCGAAGTTCTTCGGCAGCAGCCGTGTGATCGCCTTGATCGAGCAAGGCGTTACCTAGCGAGAAACGCAACAGCGCACCATCGCGCGGGCCGCCGCATTGCGCGCGCAAGCCGGCGATGAGCGCCGCATTCATGGCTGTTCGCCGTACTGCGCTTTGGCCGCGGGGAATATTTGGGGCGGTTGCAAAGGCTCCGTCGGCGTGCGACCCGCACGCAGATCGGCCAGGATCGGCGCAGACCACACCACCACCCAGGACGAGCGGAACGGTTGCACCAGCAGCGCGTAGCGCAGGGCGG
>JAATFF010000015.1 GCA_015655335.1 Lysobacterales bacterium
GATCGAGATGTGGGAGCGCTTCGGCTTCTACGGCATGCAGGTGTTGATGGTCACCTTCATGATGAAGAAGCTCGGCTTCGTCGACACCAAAGCCAACCTGGTGTGGGGCGCCGCCGCCGCGTTGATTTACGCCACGCCGGCAATCGGCGGTTGGGTGGGCGACAAACTGATCGGCACACGCCGCACCATGCTGATGGGCGCGGTGATATTGGCTGTCGGCTACGCGATGCTCTGGGTGCCTTCCGACACGGCCTTCATGACCTACGGCGCGTTGGGCGTGATCATTGTCGGCAACGGCTTCTTCAAGGCGAACTCCGGCAACCTGGTACGCAAGATCTATGACGGCGAAGACACCAAGATCGATAGCGCGTTCACCATCTACTACATGGCGGTGAACATCGGCTCGATGATCTCGATGACGCTCACGCCATGGATCCGCGACTACATCGGCGGAAAGTACGGCGATTCGATGGGCTGGCACACCGCGTTCGGCGTTTGCTCCATCGGCCTGATCCTCGGCCTGATCAATTACTCGCTGATGAGCCGCACCCTTGCGCATATCGGCTCGCCGACCGACAGCCAACCCGTCAACAAGGGACGTCTGGCGCTGGTGCTGCTTGCCGCGCTTGGCATGGTGTTCGTTTCGATGTTCATTCTGCAAAGCGAGCTCGTCGCCAAATGGTGCGTGTATATCGCCGGCGTGGTGATCCTGGGCATTTTCATCCACATGATCCGTACCAGCCATGCCAGCGAGCGGGCGGGCTTGAGCGCCGCATTGGTGTTGGTGGTGCAAACCATTTTCTTCTTCATCTTCTATCAGCAGATGTCCACATCGCTGAACCTGTTCGCGCAGAAGAACGTGGATCTGTCCTTCAACATCTTCGGCTTTCACCTGTTCACCTGGATCCCGGAGCAGTATCAGAACCTCAATTCGATCTGGATCGTGCTGCTTAGCCCAGTGCTGGTGCTTATCTACAATTCGCTGGGACGAGTCGGCAAGGATCCTTCCGTAGCAGCCAAGTTCGCCTGGGGTTTCGCGGCCGTGGCGATCGGCTTCTTCATCTACGGCGTCGGTGCGAAGTTCGCGGTGAACGGCCAGGTGTCTTCGTGGATCATGGTTTGGGGCTACGGCCTTTATTCGTTGGGCGAATTGCTGGTGAGCGGCCTTGGTTTGGCGATGATCGCCCGTTATGTGCCCGAGCGCATGGGCGGCTTCATGATGGGTGCCTACTACGTTGCATCGGGTATCTCGCAGTATCTGGGCAGCGTGGTGGCAAATTACGCGCATATCCCGGAAGGTCTCAACAACCCGCTGCAGTCGCTGACCATTTACACCAGCCTGTTCAACAAGCTCGGTTTCGCGGGTGTGGCTTGCACACTAGTCGCGGTCGCCATGCTGCCGTTGATGAACAAGTTTTCGGCCAGCCACTCCGATGCCGCGATCAACCACGACCCGCTGCCTGCTGTGCGCAGCGAGGAATTCGACGCACCTTGACCTGCCAGCGATCCGCTGTCATATGCAGCGGATCGCCTACTCACATTTTTGCAGGCCATGCCGCACCGCCAGCTCAAGCAACACATCGGACCTTTCGCGCTGACCCGCACGCTGGCATGGCTGCGCCTGTGCGCCATTGCCGGCCAAAGCATGGCGGTGATGGTCTGCTCCTGGTGGATGCACATCGACATCCCCACCCTGTCGTTGCTGCTGGGCATCGATATGCTTGCGGTGTTCGCCGTGTTCGCCGCGTGGCGTATCAGCCAACCTTGGCCGGTGCGCGAATGGGAAACGGTGTGCCACATCGCGGCGGATACATTGGTACTGGGTTATCTGTTGTATTTTACCGGTGGCGCAAGCAATCCCTTTGTAACCTTGCTGCTGGTGCCGATCGCGCTTAGCGCGGCGGCATTGTCGGTACGCGCCGTACTCGCGGTCGCAGTCCTTGCAGGTGCTGCTTACTTCGTGCTTTTGAATTGGTATATCCCGCTGCCCGCGCACGAGTTCATGCGCGACGATCACGGTTTTTCGCTGCATGTGGCCGGCATGGCCGTGAATTTCGTGATCACCGCCCTGTTGCTCGGTTTCTTCATCAACCGGCTGGCGCGTGCCGTGCATTTGCAACAGTTGGAAGTGCAGCGTGCGCGCGAACGCGCTTTACGCGACGAAGGCATCCTGGCCATCGCCACGCAGGCGGCGGGCGCTGCGCACGAACTCAATACGCCGCTGTCCACCATGCGCACACTGTTGCCGGAACTGCGTCGCGAACATGCTTCCGATGCGGTGCTGGATGAGGATCTCATTCTGCTTGAAGGCCAGGTCGAACGTTGCCGCACCATCCTGCGCGAGATGGTGGCATTCGGAAAAACACAGTTGTCGCAGGAACCCGAACGACTTGCTTTGCCCGCTTTTATTCATGGTTGCGTGGAACGTTTCAAGCTGCTTCGCCCTGAGGCGGACTTCGAGCTCGTGGTGCAACCCGATCTCGAACATATCGTGTTGCGCACGCCGCCGGGCTTGCGCCACGCCTTGATCAACCTGCTCAACAACGCCGCCGATGCATCGGCCGTGCGTCATACGAACAGCGTCGTGCTGGAAGTACGTCGCGATGGCGCGTGGCTGGAGTGGATCGTGCGCGACCGCGGTCCGGGCTTCATACCCACCGGAGCCGCTGCCGCCATCGGTCAGAGCGCCAAGCTAAGCGGCCTCGGGATCGGGTTGGCACTAGCGGAGGCGACCGCGGAACGCCTGGCTGGCGAGCTGACCACCATCAGCACCGAAAACGGCGCGGAAATGAGACTGCGACTGCCTTTGGCCGCCATCGCGGAATATCGGGTAAGCGAACGGGCGGCGTATCCGGCAAAATAGGGTGGCAGATCCGGTAGGAAGCAGCACATGATTCACCCGAGCCAAACCGGCGGACCCCGTCCGCTGTTGATCGTGGACGACGACGCCACCTTCGTTCGTGTACTGACCAGGGCACTGACTTCGCGCGGTTTCGAAGTCGTCAGCGCCAGTCACGCCGACGAAGCCCGCGCACTGGCGCGACGCCACCAGCCACGCCATTGCGTACTCGACCTCAAGCTGGGCGAAGAAAACGGATTGCGACTGATCCCGGAGCTGCACGAACTCGTTCCGGACATGCGCATTCTGCTGCTTACCGGTTATGCGTCGATCGCTACGGCCGTTGAAGCCATCAAGCGCGGCGCGCACGACTATCTATCCAAGCCGGTCGATGCGGACGCCGTCGTTCGCGCACTCCTCGATGGCGATTCCACGCAACAAAGCGATGACGATGTGATGGACGCGCCCGAAGCGCCGCTCGCATTACGTCGGCTTGAATGGGAACACATCCAGCGCGTACTTACCGAGAGCGACGGCAACATCTCGGAGACAGCCCGCCGCCTCGGCATGCACCGTCGCACCTTGCAGCGCAAGTTGAGCAAGCATCCGGTGCGTGAACGACCGGAAAGCGACCTATGAGCAAATCCCGCAAATAACGCGGGCACTCGTCACGGCGATGATGTGGACGACGGCGCCGCGGGTGGATGGTTCGACGGATCCTGCTCATCGTCATAGATCGCGACATGCGCCACGCCATCGGCGCCAATCCAGCCGCGATACATGCCATCGGTATTGAACGGCATGGCGATGTTGCCGTTGCTGTCCAATGCGATAGCGCCGCCGTTGCCGCCCATCGATGGGATTTCCTGATTGATGACCTCGGCCGCCGCGCGCTGTAGCGGCTCGCCAAGCAGCGAGACCTTCATGCAGATCTCGTGCGCCGCAACCGTTCGGATGTAGTACTCGCCCCAGCCTGTGCCGGATACCGCGCATTGCGCATTGGCATAGGTGCCTGCGCCGATGATCGGAGAATCGCCGACACGCCCCCAGCGCTTGTCGGTCATGCCGCCGGTCGATGTGCCTGCGGCGAGGTGTCCTTCGCTATCGAGCGCCACGGCACCCACGGTGCCGAAATGCTTCGCGGTCTCGAGATCGGCGTGCGGTTGTTTTCCCGCATCCTCTTTCAACGCTTTCTGCAACTGTTGCCAACGTTCGTCGGTGCGAAAATACGAAGGATCGACCAGCGCAATGCCCTGCTCTTTCGCAAACGCCTCCGCACCGTCGCCGACCAGCATCACATGCGGGGAATGTTCCATCACTGCACGTGCCAGCAGGATCGGATTCTTCACGCGATGCACACCGGCTACCGAGCCCGCACTCAAGCTGTCGCCTTCCATCACGGCGGCGTCCATCTCGTTCTTGCCGTCATGCGTGAACACGGAGCCCCTGCCCGCGTTGAAGTTGGGATCATCCTCAAGCACGGCAATGGCGGTCGTGACGGCATCGATCGCCGGCTTGCCTGCTTTGAGTTGGGCGTAGCCGTCTTGCAATGCCTTGGTCATCGCCGCGCGCACGGCCTTTTCCTTGGCCGCACTCATATCGCGCTTGATCACTCCGGCACCGCCATGAATGACCAAGACGGGGCTGGTGGCGTGAACCATAGCGGCAACCCCCAAGGTGGCAAGCGTAACGAGCATGCGGGACGGCTTCACTTGGCACCTCTCCAGCACATGGCCGTGAGTATAGCCAGCCGTCTTGACGTGCTCAGCCGTATGGCTGCGACCTTCGTACAGCATGCTCGGTCACCGATCCGTCGTATCCTAGGCAGCTGTCGATCCCCGTATGAAGGCACCCTCATGGATAAGGTTTATGCAAGCGCGGCAACGGCTCTGGACGGTCTGCTGTTCGATGACATGACCATCGCAGCAGGCGGCTTTGGTCTATGTGGTATCCCCGAAAACCTGATCGGCGCCCTGCTCGCCGCAGGCACAAAAGGACTGACCATCGTCGGCAACAACGCGGGCGTGGATGATTTCGGCATGGGGCCGCTGTTGAAAACCCGCCAGGTCAAGCGTGTGTACGCCTCGTACGTGGGCGAGAACAAGGAATTCGAGCGCCAGGTCTTGGCGGGCGAGTTGGAGCTGCACTTGGTGCCGCAGGGCACGCTGGCTGAGAAGCTTCGCGCCGGTGGCGCGGGCATTCCGGGTTTCTATACGCGCACAGCCTTTGGCACCAAGCTGGCCGAGGGTAAGGAAACCAAGCGTTTCGGCGACAAGGAATACGTGCTTGAAGAAGCGATCCACGCCGACGTTTCGATTGTGAAGGCATGGAAAGGCGACAAACTCGGCAATCTGGTCTTCCGTAAGACAGCGCGCAATTTCAATCCGATGATCGCCACCTGCGGCAAGATCTGCGTGGCTGAGGTGGAACAGCTCGTCGACGTGGGCGAATTGGCGGCAGACGATATCCATGTGCCGGGCATCTACGTGGACCGCATCATCCAGGGCGCGTCATACGAAAAGCGCATCGAGTTCCGCACCATCGCCGGCGTCAACACCGGCAAGGAAAGCCCGATCCGCATCGCGATGGCCCAACGTGCCGCGAAGGAGCTACGCGATGGCTTCTACGTGAACCTGGGCATCGGCATTCCGACCCTGGTAGCGAATTACATTCCCGCGAACATCGACGTGACGTTGCAGTCGGAAAACGGCTTGCTCGGCATCGGCCCGTTCCCGGATGAAGCGCACGTCGATCCCGACCTGATCAACGCCGGCAAACAGACCATCACCAGTCTGCCCGGTTCCAGTTATTTCTCGAGCGCCGAATCGTTCGCGATGATTCGTGGCGGCCACATCGATCTGTCGATCCTGGGCGGCCTGGAAGTTTCCTGCACCGGCGACCTCGCCAACTGGATGGTGCCCGGCAAAATGGTGAAGGGTCCGGGCGGCGCCATGGATCTGGTCAGCGGCGTGAAGCGCGTCGTGGTGCTGATGGAACACACTGCAAAAGATGGCTCACCGAAGATCAAGAACGAATGCGATCTGCCGCTCACCGGCAAGCAAGTGGTGGATCTGATCATCACCGACCTATGCGTGTTCGAGGTGCAGAAAGGCAAAGGCCTGACGCTGATCGAACTGCAGGAAGGCGTGACGGTGGATGATGTGAAAACGAAAACCGGATGCGCCTTCGAGGTTCATCCGTCGCTGGGTTGATTCTGCATCGACTCCCTGGATCTCTCTGAATTCGCCACGCTTTTGTTCGTCATCCTGGCCTGCGCCGGGATGACGAACGCTGCCGCAATTATTAGACGGGCACCGGCAACGGCTGCGGAAAACGAATCTCCGCCACATATCGGTTGCCACCCTGCACGTGCAAATCCAGCGGCCATGCGAAGCGCTCGCTGATCCGCCTAGCGATGGCGTATTCGAATCCTTGCTGTCCAGGCGCAAGCGGATCGTGATCCGCGCCTGCGGTAGCGCTGACGCTCACCGCACCAGGCAACACGGTCACCAGTACGGTGCCCTGTCCGGTGTACTGGCTCGCATGACGGATCAATTGCCAGCACAACACGGCGAATACACGCGGTGAGCCGTGCAAGGCAAACGTCGCCGGTTCTTCGAACTGCAACTCGACCGGATGGCCATGCAGCATTTCGCGCGCATCGACGAGTTCGTCGCGCAACACATCATTGACCACGAAATCCTCTTCACTCTGGCCGTTATCGGCTTCGCGCGCCAGGATCAGCAAGGCTTCGACCAGTGCTTCCATTTCACGCGTGGCGCGCCGGATGCGTTGCACCGAACGCTGGCCGAAATCGCTGAGATTCGATTCGTCGGCCAGCATGTCCGTCGACATCTTGATGACCGTGAGTGGGCTACGTAATTCATGACTCGCATCGCGCGTGAAGTTGCGTTCGCGCTCGTTATAGCCGGCAATACGGCTGGCAAAGGCGTGGAAGCCGCGCGTCAGCATCGCTACATCCGCATCCGAGCGATGCGATAGCCGATCCGGTTGCAAGGCATCCAGGTTGCCATGCCCCTCGTCCCAGCTGCCGATGAGTTGGGCGAGCCTGCTGACCGGCCGCCACACCCGTTGCGCCGCCAGCCACGCCAACGCACTGACGATCACGATCAGCAGCAGCACGGCGCCGGCCGGCGCGACGTCGTAGTAGCCCATCAAGCACGCCACCACCACCGCCACGAGCTGCATGCCGAAAATCAGCATCAACCGGCGTTGAAAGCCACCGCGCGCGTGCATTGCGCGTTGAGTTGAAGTACCCCTAGTTGTCATGAAATGGGCTAGTTGGGGGGTCAGGCGATATGGCTTGCGGCAGTCGTTTCCGCATCGAGATCGGCCAGGCGGTAACCGGCCGAATGGATGGTATGCAGGAGCGCCCGTTCAAAGGGTTTGTCAATCACTCGACGCAGGTTGTACAAGTGCGAGCGCAGCGTGTCCGAGTCGGGCAAGGTATCGCCCCAGATTTCGCGTTCGATATCGCGCCGGCTGACCACGCGCGGGGACTCGCGCATCAGGATCGCCAGCAGCTTCAGCCCGATCGGCGAGACAGTCAGCTCCTGTCCGCTGCGCGTGAGCCGCAACGTCGCGGTGTCCAGCGTCATGTCGCCGACAGTGAGCACCTCGCTCGATACTTGGCGCCGATCACGGCGGATCAGCGCACGCAGGCGCGCTTCCAGCTCGCGTACCTCGAAGGGCTTCACCAGGTAGTCGTCGGCGCCAGCCTCCAGGCCTACCAGCTTGTCTTCCAGCGTGTCCCGCGCGGTCAGCATCAGCACCGGGGTGGACTTCTTGGCGTCGCCGCGCAGCTTGCGGCACACGTCCAGGCCATCGATGCCCGGGAGCATCAAATCCAGCACCACCACGTCGTAACTGTTGGATACCGCCAGGTGCAGCCCGCTCACACCATCTTGAGCAAAATCAACAGAGTAGCCTCGACGCTCCAGGAATTCGCCAACCATTTCGGCGATCTGGCGGTTGTCTTCGACCAACAGGATCAGTCCGGCATGTTCGTCACGTGAACTCATGTTCGCCTCGTTAGGTCGCTGTCATCTTCACATTTGTGAAGGCTAACGGCCGGGGTGGTAAGCGCGATGTGAATTTCAGTGAACAAAACCGTGCAAGCAGTCTCAGAGCAGCAACGGCTTAAGTTGCGGCCATACCGTGTTCAGCACCATGGGCTCACCCGCAGCCACCGGATGCAGGCCGTCTTCCTGCATCAGCGCAGGGTTCAAGGCAACGCCCTCGAGCAGGAATGGCACCAGCGCCGCCTGCTTTTCGTGGGCGAGATCGGCGTAGATCGCGCGCAAACCATCGCGGTACTGCGGCCCGTAGTTCACCGGCATTTCGATGCCCAGCAACAACACTTTCGCGCCGGCGCGCTGGGCGGCATCCACCATGGCGGCGAGGTTGGTACGCAGATTGGTCAGCGGCAGCCCCTGCAGGCCGTCGTTGGCCCCCAGCTCGATGACCACGATGCGCGGGTGATATTGGGCCAACAACGCGGGAAGACGGTTACGGCCGCTCAGCGACGTTTCTCCGCTGATGCTGGCATTGATGACCGTCCAGCCCGGCTCCATGTCTCCAACACGTACTTCCAGCAGATGCACCCAGCCGGCTTCCACGGGAATGTTGTGTGCGGCGGACAATGAATCGCCGAGCACCAACAGGGTTTTCGTGGGCGCTGCCTGCACCGCACCGATACCGCACAGCAGAACGAGTAGACAAAGGAAATAGCGCATGAGTGGTGGTTCTCGTCCGGTTCTCGAGGTTCGGGATGTTAGCAAGTCGGTGAATGGCCCCGAGGGGCGGCTGGATATCCTCACGAATGTCGCGATGCAGGTGAACACGGGCGAGAGCTTCGCCATCGTCGGCGCGTCGGGCTCCGGCAAGACCACCTTGCTTGGCTTGCTCGCAGGGTTGGACACGCCCACCCAAGGCAGTATCCAGCTTGATGGCCACGCGCTGGAACAACTCGATGAAGAAGCGCGCGCGGACTTGCGGCGGCGGCTGGTCGGTTTCGTCTTTCAGTCGTTCCATCTGCTACCCGCGCTGACCGCTGAACAAAACGTGATGCTGCCGCTGGAACTGGAAGGCAACCCGGCGGCGCGCGACAAGGCACGCGAGGCGCTCGAAGCGGTGGGGCTCAGCGCACGACGCAAACATTATCCCGCCCAACTTTCCGGCGGCGAGCAGCAGCGTGTAGCCATTGCGCGCGCGTTCGTACACGGTCCGCGCGTGTTGTTTGCCGACGAGCCCACCGGCAATCTGGATCGACGCACCGGGCGGCATGTCTGCGACTTGTTGTTTGCGTTGAATCGCGACCACGGTACGACGCTGGTGCTGGTCACCCACGATGTGCAGTTAGCCGAACGTTGCATCCGCCGCGTTGAACTGGAAGAAGGTCGGCTGGAGCCGCTGGCATGAAAATTCTGCTGCTCGCCCTGCGCAGCCTGCGTCGTGAATGGCATCTGCCCGAGTTGCGAACGCTCGCGGCTTCGTTGGTTCTCGCGGTTGTTGCGTTGGGTGTGGTGGCAACGCTTGCGGCGCGCATGGAACACGGCGTGCTTGCGAGCGCCGCAGAATTGATCGGCGGCGATCTTGGCATATCGGCACCGCAAAGCATTCCCGACACCTTCGCGACAGCCGGCCGTGAGCGTGCGTTGGCCATCACTCGCACCGCCGGCTTCCCCAGCGTTGCCTTTGCGCAACAGCAAAGCCAGTTGCTGGACGTACTGGCTGCCGATGCCGCTTACCCGCTTCGCGGCACACTGCTAGTGAGGGATGCGCGCGGGCGGCAGATCGTCAGTCACGCACCGGCGGCAGGTACGGTGTTTCTCGACCATCGTGCGTTGGTCGCCCTCAATCGTCATATTGGCGATGCGGTGCAAGTCGGTGGTCGCGATTTGCGCATTGCAGGTGAGCTAGTGCAAGAGCCCGACGGCGGCGAACTGGTGGCGATGGCACCACGCGCACTCATGAATCTGGGCGACGCCGAACAAGCCGGCTTGCTTGGCGTCGGCAGCCGTGCACGGCATACCTTGTTGCTGGCAGGCGAGCCCGCCGATGTGCGGAGCTGGCGCACATGGGCTCAATCGACCGCGTTGCCGCAGGGCGGCGAACTTATCACGCCGGAACAAACCCAGGAACGCATGCGCAGTGCATTCGATCGCGCCGGCGCCTTCCTGCGCCTTACCGCGCTGCTCTCGGCGCTGTTGTCCGGCGTGGCGATCGCACTGGCGTCGCAACGTTATGCGCGGCGTAAAACGAGCGAGGTATCGCTGCTGCGCGCGCTGGGTACATCGCGCGGGCGCGTGTTGGGATTGCTGCTCGGCACACTTGGCGGACTGGCGTTACCCGCGGCACTGCTCGGTATCGTCTTGGCGCTCGCTCTATCGCAAGGTGCGTGGATGTTTGCGAGCCAGCTATTTGCCGGTGTCCCGACGACGCTGCCGATTTTGCCGTCCCTGGCAGCGGCCGGTATGGGGATCGCGGTCTTAGTGGGCTTTGCGTTGCCACCGCTGGTACGCCTTGCCGACGTGCCGCCAGTCGCCGTGTTTCGTGCCAGCCTCGCGCGTCGGATACGCCGCTTCGATGCGCTTTATCTGATTCCGGCCGTCGTGGCATTAGCGCTCATCTGGAACCTCAGCGGCTCTGCCACGCTTGCAGGCATTCTCGCTGTCAGCCTACTGGGCGTAGCCGTCGTCGCCGCCTTGTTGGCCGCACTGCTGTTGTGGGTCGCGCGTCGTGTAGCGCCTGGTGGTCATCCAGCTTTGCGATTGGGCATGGCGGCATTGGCACGCCGGCGCGGATTGAGCATCGTGCAAGCGACGGCGTTGAGCATGGGGCTAACGGCTTTATTGCTGTTGGCGGTTGTCGCGCCCGCGCTACTCGATGGATGGCGCCGCGAATTACCATCCGATACACCCAACTGGTTCGTGCTCAACCTGCAGGACGACCAGCGCAACGATTTCAAGCAAGCGCTCGCGCACATTGGCGCCAATCAACTCAACATGATGCCGCTGGCGGTAGGCAAGCTTACGGCCATCAACGGTCAGCCGATCGACCGCATGACATTCAAGGATGAGCGCGCCAAAGATTGGTCCGACCGCCAGCTACGCCTGTCGTGGGCGCAGGATTTGCCGCCGTCCAATACCGTTATCGCAGGCCGATGGTTTGCGCCCAACCCGTCCGAACCCGAAGTCTCGGTGGATACGATGTGGCGCGATATGTACGGGCTAAAACTCGGCGACACGATGCGCTTCGACGTGGGCGAAGGCCAGGTCGATGCACGTGTCGCCAGCTTCCGTCGCGTGGACTGGAGTTCGTTTCGGGTCAACTTCTTTCTGTTGATGGATCCAACGCATGCCGATGCGCTGCCACATACCTGGCTTGCGAGTTTTTACTTGCCAAAAGGCAACGCCGAGGCGCTCGCGGGACTATCGCGCAACTATCCAAACTTGAGTCTGGTCGATGTCGACGCGCTGCTCGATCGCGTCCGCGAGATCGTGCAGCGTGTAACGGGTGCGGTGCGTTGGGTGCTCGGTTTCAGTCTGCTGGCTGGTGCATTGGTGCTGGCCGCCGCGCTCGCCACGAGCGGGCAGGAGCGTCGTCATGAAGCCGCGCTACTGCGCACGCTTGGCGCACGTCGCGGATTGCTGCGCGTTGCCGCGGCGTGCGAGTTTGCGCTGCTTGGTTTGATCGCGGGCATGACTGCGGCACTAGGCGCCACGATCGGCGGGTGGTGGCTGGGACGCAGCGTATTCCACATCAAAGACTTCATGCCGCAAGCGTGGCCACTTGCACTCGCAGCGTTGGCGGCTGCCATCGTCGTGATGCTGCTAGGGTTGGCGGGCACAAGAAAGGTGACGCATACACCGCCCATGCGGCTGTTGCGCGCGGAATGACGACTGTCCGACGATCTCGTGACGACGGCGCGGTAGGATGTCGGGCACAACACCCCAACGCGGACGAGATCGGACATGTATACCCTTTACTACTCCCCCGGCACCGCCAGCATGGTCGTGCATCTGGCGTTGCTGGAAATTGGTGCTGATTACACACTCGAACTGGTCGACTTCGATCAAAACGCGCAGCACAGCGCGACCTATCTGAAACTCAACCCGCGCGGTCACGTACCGACCTTGGTGATCGACGGCCGTCCGCTTTGGGAATCGGTCGCGCTGCTGACCATCCTGGC
>JAATFF010000066.1 GCA_015655335.1 Lysobacterales bacterium
GGATAGACGACCTCGGCCTTCCAGGCCGAGGTTCGTCAAGATATCCAAGACTCGCTATCCCGTGAATCGAAAAGCTGCTCCGCTTAAGTGAACAGCATTACGCCGAAGCGGGGTGTTTGGAGCCTCATGCGTAATGATTGCGATCAGCCGGCAACCCAGACACCAGCGCGGAAATGCCAGCCGCCCTGGCCACGTTCCCAGTGCGGATGCACGTAGTGGTAGCCCGGACGCACGGCTTCCCAGTGCCCGCGAACCGCCACGTACCTGCCGCCTTCCCAATGCCAGTAACCGCGTGCCCAAACGAAACCAGGGCGTGGTGCGGGAATAACTTCCACCACCGCCATTGGCGGCTGCTGGGGTGCCACCACTTCCTCATAAACGGGCGGCGGGGGCGGCGGCTCGACATAAACCCGGCGCGGATGCGGCGGTGGCTGCTCCACCACGCAACCGGCGGTCACCGCGGTGAGGCCGGCTAGCGTGAGCAAAGCTGCAAGACGTAATGACATAGGAAACTTCCCCGGTCGATAAAGTTTGGATCGAAGATGCCGTCGATCCAGTCAGACGGATGTCGTCAGCGCCGTCGCAAGTTTCGGCGGCGCTTGGGCGGCAATTCCTACGCCCCATCGCGAGATGAGGCGTAGGTTGTTGCGCGAATCAGCGACCCCAATAACCGTCGCGACGGTGCCAGCCATCACGGCCCTGCACCCACGTGCCGGGGTAATAGCGATAGCCCGGACGTTCGCGGACCCAGCCGCCCTGCACCCAAACATGGCGACGCCAACCCGGATTCCACTGCCAATAACCGGGCGTCCAAACCCAACCGCGGCGCGGCGGCGGAACGCGCTCAAAACGCGGCGGCGGCGGTGCCACGCCAATACCGACGCCGACGACAACCTGCGCGGTGGCAGGCGGGGTGTAGCTCACGCTCGCCAACGCAAGGCCAATGCCTGCCATCAGAGCCAGTTTGCGGGTCATGTTGATCATGGTGTCCTATCTCCATTTTTGAAAGCAGCCGCGATAGGCGGCTTGCAGTACGTGAAACGCAATCGTATTTCGCGATGTTGACGTTATTGCTTTCGCTTGTTCAGGTAGCAGTCGAATTACTTTGCGACGCATAACGCGTTGGCGGTGTCATCTCCCTTGCCGATAGGCCCGCTGGGTTGGCGATATTTGCAGGCGTAGTAGATACCGATTCTTGCTGACCTTTGGCTTACCGGGTTCGCCTGGCCACGCGAATACTCACGCCATCGTCCCGGCGAAAGCCGGGACCCAGCGACTGTGCGCGGAAGACACTGGATGACCAGCTTCGCTGTTGTAGATCGCCCCGGCTTTCGCCGGGACGACGGGGTCTGGAAACACCTCTATAATAAAACGAACGATCGTGCTATTTTCGACCCATGAACGCGATCCCCACTCCCAGCAAAGGCGCAGCCACGCGCGAGCTCATCCTCGACCACGCCTATCAATTGGCCCGCCACGACGGCCTCGAAGGCGTTTCCATTGGCGCCCTGGCTCTTGGCGTAGGCATGTCCAAAAGCGGGGTGTTCGCCCATTTCGGTTCGCGCGAAGACCTGCAACTGGCGTTGCTGGATTTCGTCTCGACGCGCTTCATCGAATTCATCAAACTCCCCGCGCTCAAGCACCCACGCGGGTTGCCGCGCCTGCGCGCGATGATCAAAAACTGGTCCGAGTGGGGACACATCCATCAAAGCGGATGCGTACTGCTGAGCGCCGCCGCGGAATACGACGGCCGCGAAGATGGTCCCTTGCGCGAACGCGTCCGCCAGCAACAGTCGGACTGGCGCAACGAGATCAAGCGCGCCGTCAGTCTTGCCGTGCAGGTAGGCGATTTACGCACCGACACCGATCCGGCCCAGCTCGCATTCGAAATCTACGCCTTGATGCTCGGCTTGCATCACGACGCCGGTTTGTTTGGCTATGAAGAAGCCAGCCACCACACGTCGGCGGCGCTCGATCGTTTGTTTGCCAGTTGCCAGCCCTGAACCCCCAGGAGCCTCCCATGACCCGCCGCACCGCCAACTCGCGTCGTCATCATTCCCACGCCATGTGGAAGCTCGGCGCTGTGCGCGTCGGTTTTGCGCTGGGTAGTCGGCTGGCGCCCAAGCGCACCGTGGATCGCGCCGCGCGCCTGTTCTCCACGCCTTTCGCCAGCAGTCGCAGCCGTGCACGCGCGGCACGGCCCAGTGACGATATGCAACGCGGCGAACTCAAGATCGGCGGTGAATCCATCACGACATACGTATGGGGCGATCCCACCACACAACCTTACGCATTAGTGGTGCATGGTTGGTCCAGCTTCGGTTTGCGTTATCTGCCGTGGGTAGAACATTTGCGCGCACTCGGCCTGGCGGTCGTCGCTTTCGACCAGCCTGGCCACGGTGCCAGCACCGGCGCGCTGTGCACCTTGCCCGATTGCATCGCCACGGTCCGCGCTGTCGGCCGCCATTTCGGCAACGCCGCGCTGGCCATCGGTCACTCGATGGGTTGCGCAGCGTTGACGCTCGCGCAAGATGAGTCATGGCACGCAGAGCGCCTGGTGCTGATCGCACCGGCCGCCGACATGGAAGCGGCGGCCCATCGCTTCATCCGCTTTGTGCATCTAGGCGACCATCTGCGCACATCCTTCCTGGCGTGGCTTGAGCGGCGCACCGGCGTAAGCGTGAATGACTTGCAAGTGCACCGTCATTTGCCCGCGCTAGGCCAACCCGGCTTGGTCGTGCACGACCTTGATGATCGCGAAGTGCCATGGGAAGAGGGCGAGCGTTACGCTCGCTATTGGTCCGGCGCACGATTGCTTACCACGCAGGGCCTAGGGCATCACAAAGTGTTGGATGCGCCGGAAGTGATCGACGCGACGCTCGCTTTTCTGCGCGGCGAATGCGTAGGCAATCGCGTGGTGACATCGCCCAATTTGCCGTTCGGTTTTGCATAACCCCGTCGCCCCGGCGAACGCCGGGGCCCAGTGACTTAGGCGCAAAGCTAACGGCGCTAGGTCCCAGCGTTCGTCGGGACGACGGAGTCGGTGACCGCTATCCCTCCGGCACTGTTGTAGCACGCCATATCCAGCACGCCTTCGGACTTCGCCACCATCACCGCCGTCACGGTATCGCCCGTCACGTTGGCTGACGTGCAACACATATCGAGCAACCGATCCACCGCCGCAATCACCGCAATCACCTCCAGCGGCAATCCCACTGACGAAAGCACCAGTCCCATCACCACCAACGCCGCGCCAGGAATGCCCGCCGCGCCAATCGACGCCAGCGTTGTCGTCAACATCACCGTCAGCAATTGCGTGAAGGAAAGCTCGATGCCATACGCATTGCTCGCAAAGATCGTCACCGTGCCGAGATAACACGCAAGCCCCGCCATATTGACCGTCGAACCCAGCGGCAACACAAAACTCGCCACCCGTTTGTCCACACCCATGCGATCTTGCGTGTTTTCCAGATTCAGCGGCAGCGTGGCGGCGCTACTCGCCGACGAATACGCAAACAACTGCACTGGAATCATCTTGCGTAAAAACGGCAGTGGATTAAGTCGCCACAACATCAGCATCACGCTGCACACCACGATCATAAAGAACAACATCACCGCGTAATTCACCGCCACCAGCGAGCCGAGATGGCCCAGCACGGAAAAACCGTGATCGGCCGTCACATACGCCATCAAGCCGAATACGCCAATCGGCGCAAACTTCAGCACCATATTGATCAGCGTGAATACCACGCTCGACAAACTCTCGAAAAACCGGCGCACCGACGCCGCCGCTTCGCCCGCCAGATTGATCGCCAATCCAAAGAAAATGGCGAACACAATCGTCGGCAACAGCGCACCTTCGGCAAACGCCTTGAACGGATTCGATGGAATGGCGCCAAGCAACGCATCCTTGATGCTGGTAGGTGCTGGAGCGGCGGCACCGGCATTGCTGACTGCCAAACCAAAACCCGCCCCCACTTTGAACAACATCGCCGCGCCCATCGAAATGGCCGCCATGATCGCCATCGATACCGCGTAGATGGCAATCGATTTCCACGCGATACGCCGCATCGCCGCCATATCCGAAAGCGACATGATCCCGCACACCAGCGACACGAACACCACCGGAATCACGCACATGCGTATCAGCGACATAAAGATGTCGCCGAGCGGTTGCAACACTTTGGCGGGTTCGCCGATGACATACCCGACCGCAAGGCCAAGAATCATCGCGATCAAAATCTGATGCCACATTTCGAGACGCGGCAAGCGAGAACGGCTGGCGGATTGCATAGGCGGAGTTTCCTTAGGAAAGCTGCATCCAAATGCGCGATCGCGGGGAAGCCTTGAGCAAATCTCGATGGATAGTAAGCGATAACCCGTTAAGAGATACGGCTAGTCGCCGAGGCTCCAAACCCGCACCCACCTAGACCTCACCCGTGCAATCCAACCCTCGCGCAATCCAACCCCGTCGCCCCGGCGAACGCCGGGGCCCAGCGCCTTCAGCTCTGGTGGCAAGCCGCTAGGTCCCGGCCTTCGCCGGGACGACGAAAAATGCGGATCGCATCGCACCCCCAGTTCCCCGCACCCGCTTAACAACCAACCCCACTAGAATGGCGAGATAGCACACCCGTTGTCGGAGTCCCCATGAGTTCCCCCGCCAAGCACGTCCCTGCCAGCGCCGCGCAGGCAGACACCAGTCCCCTGCGTTTTGTCACGGCCGCCAGCCTGTTCGACGGCCACGATGCCGCCATCAATATCATGCGCCGCATCATCCAGTCGCAGGGCGCGGAAGTGATCCATCTGGGCCACAACCGCTCCGTCGAAGACGTGGTTCGTGCTGCACTGCAAGAAGATGCCGACGCCATCGCGCTGTCCTCCTACCAGGGCGGCCACGTCGAGTACTTCAAGTACATGGTCGACATGCTGAAAGAGAAGGGCGCCGGCCACGTGCGCGTGTTCGGCGGCGGTGGCGGCACCATCACGCCGGAAGAAATCCGCGAGCTACAAGCCTACGGCGTGGAACGCATCTACCACCCCAACGACGGCATGAAGCTCGGCCTCGCCGAGATGATCGAAGACGTCATGCACCGCGCCGGCAACGCTGCCGCCAAGCGCGAGCAGGACGAATCCTTCGTGCCCGCCAAGATCAACATCGACGACGAGATCAGCATCGGCCACATGCTGTCCGCCATCGAAGAAGGCAAGCTCGCCGACGCCGAACTCGCGCGCATGCGCAAAGAGTGGTCGCTCGCCGGCAAGCACACCCCCGTGCTAGGCATGACCGGCACCGGCGGCGCCGGTAAATCCTCCGTGGTGGACGAACTGCTGCTGCGCTTCCTGCACGCCTTCCCGCAGATGCGCATCGCCGTGCTCGCCGTCGATCCCACGCGTCGCCGCAGCGGCGGTGCCTTGCTCGGCGACCGCATCCGCATGAATGCGTTGCGCAGTCATCGCGTCTACATGCGCTCCATGGCCACGCGTCGCCAACACGCCGCCACCAACGAAGTGCTGCACGACTGCATCAACTTCCTGAAGAGCCAACCCTACGACCTGGTGATCGTGGAAACCGCTGGTATTGGCCAAAGCGATTCGGAAATCGTCGACCTCGTCGATTTCCCCGTCTACGTGATGACCAGCGACTACGGCGCCGCCAGCCAGCTCGAAAAAATCGACATGCTCGATTTCGCCGAACTCGTGGTACTCAACAAATTCGACAAACGCGGCGCCGAAGACGCACTGCGCGACGTGCGCAAACAATGGAAGCGCAACCGCACCGCCTTCACCCTGAAAGACGAAGACGTGCCGGTGTACCCCACCATCGCCAGCCAGTTCAACGATCCAGGCGTCACCTGGATGTTCACCAACCTCTGCCGCCTGATGCGCGACAAGCTGCATCTTGAACCCTCCCCTTCAAGGGCAGGGCAGGGTGGGGTAGCTCTTGGCTCGCACTGCGATTTCAAACCGAATCTCGACACCACACTAAAAGAACCCCGCGCCACCGTGCTCATTCCCGGCGCCCGCGTGCGCTACCTCGCGGAAATCGCCGAGCAAGGCCGCGGCATCAACAGCGAGATCGAACGCGAAGCCGAATACGCCAGCAAAGCGCAGCACTACTACGAATCGCTCAAAGACCTAGGCGACCCCAAACTCCCGCGCGAGTTGGAGCGTTACGAACACGACGACCTCCATCCCGCCTCACACGCCACCGTCGTCCCGGCGAACGCCGGGACCCAGTCAAATACATCGCGCGAAGCGCACGACTTAAAAACCAAGTCGCTGGATCCCGGCGTGCGCCGGGACGACGAAGTAGTGGACCGCACGCTAGTGTTGCTACGCCAACGCTACAACTCCGCATTGCGCGAACTCAGCCACGAAGCCATCCACCTATTGCGCGACTGGCCTGCCCGCTACAAATCCGTCACCGCCGACGTCAACGAATACAAAGTCCGCGACAAAACCATCCGCGTCGAAAACTACCGCGACTCACTCAGCCACCAAAAAATCCCCAAAGTCTCCCCACCCAAAACCAAAGACTGGGGCGACCTGCTGCGCTTCCTGATGCGCGAAAACCTCCCCGGTCATTACCCCTACACCGGCGGCGTCTACCCATACCGCCGCAGCGGCGAAGATCCCACTCGCATGTTCGCCGGCGAAGGCACACCCGAGCGCACCAACCGTCGCTTCCATTACCTAAGCCAAGGCGGCGCCGCCACGCGCCTGTCCACCGCGTTCGACTCCGTCACCCTGTACGGCGAAGACCCGGCCCCGCGCCCCGACATCTACGGCAAAATCGGCAACTCCGGCGTCAACATCGCCAGCCTCGACGACATGAAGAAGCTGTACTCCGGCTTCGACCTCACCGCGCCCAGCACGTCCGTATCGATGACCATCAATGGCCCTGCGCCGATGATCCTCGCGATGTTCATGAACACCGCCATCGATCAGAACGTAGAGAAATACCTCAAGGAAGATCCCGCCCGCTGGGCCACCGCCGAAAAGCGTATCGCCGAGCTCTACGCCCACGGCAAGCGCCCGACTTATTCCGGCGAACTACCCAAAGGCAACGAAGGTCTCGGTCTCGGCCTGCTCGGCGTCTCCGGCGATCAACTGGTGGATGCCGAAACCTACGCCACCATCAAAGCCGAAACGCTCAGCAACGTGCGCGGCACCGTGCAAGCCGACATTCTTAAAGAAGACCAGGCGCAAAACACCTGCATCTTCAGCACCGAATTCGCGCTGCGCATGATGGGCGACATCCAGCAGTACTTCGTCGACCACAAAGTGCGCAACTTCTATTCCGTCTCCATCTCCGGCTATCACATCGCCGAAGCCGGCGCCAACCCGATCAGCCAGCTCGCCTTCACGCTCAGCAACGGCTTCACCATCGTGGAGTACTACCTCGCGCGCGGCATGAACATCGACGACTTCGCGCCCAACCTAAGCTTCTTCTTCTCCAACGGCATGGACCCGGAATACACCGTTATCGGCCGCGTCGCGCGGCGCATTTGGGCACGCGCCATGCGCGAACGCTACGGCGCCAGCGCACGCAGCCAGATGATGAAGTACCACATTCAAACATCCGGCCGTTCCCTGCACGCGCAGGAAATCCAGTTCAACGACATCCGCACCACGCTGCAAGCGCTGTACGCACTCTTCGACAACTGCAACAGCCTGCACACCAACGCCTACGATGAAGCCATCACCACGCCAACGGAAGAAAGCGTGCGCCGCGCCGTAGCCATCCAGATGATCATCAACAAAGAACTCGGCCTCAACTTCAACGAAAACCCCTGGCAGGGCAGCTACGTCGTCGACGCCCTCACCGACATCGTCGAAGAAGCCGTGTACAAAGAATTCGAAGCCATCAGCGAACGCGGCGGTGTACTCGGCGCCATGGACACCATGTACCAGCGAGGCAAGATCCAAGAAGAATCCATGTACTACGAACAAAAGAAACACGACGGCAGCCTGCCGCTCATCGGCGTCAACACCTTCCTGCCCAAAGACCACGGCGGCGAAATCGCCACCGAGATCGAACTCATCCGCAGCACGGAAGAAGAGAAGGGCCAGCAGATCACCAACGTCAAAGGCTACGGCGACGCGCGCAATGCGTTGGCGCCGGAGAGCCTTAAGGTGCTACAGAACACCGCGCGCGAGCGTAAGAATGTGTTCGAGCAGTTGATGGAGGCGGTGAAGTACAACTCGCTGGGGCAAATTTCTCATGCGCTTTACGATGTGGGTGGGGAATATCGCAGGAATATGTAGTTTCACGATAAAGCTCAATCCTAAAAGGCTCGTTTAGTGACGAGCCTTTTTTTATTGGATACGTCACTCGAAACCATCGCGCACATTGCACGCGCCGAGAAGGTCAAGACGATCC
>JAATFF010000033.1 GCA_015655335.1 Lysobacterales bacterium
TCGCGCACCACACCTCGTACAAGTCTACTGTGCGCGGCTTGGTTCGCTTGCGCGCCTGATTCGGCAGCGGCCTTATCTGTTCGAACCGATCGCGGCTCATGTCACTGGGACGCCGCTTCTTTCGCAATCTCACATTGTCCAACTATTCAATAAGATCGTGAACAGGCTCTAAGAACCCGCCGCACTAGGGCTTGGCTCCATCCGGGGCCTACTGCTACCATTTGCAGCTCGCGTGGGGCGGTAGCTCAGCTGGGAGAGCGTCGCGTTCGCAATGCGAAGGTCGGGAGTTCGATCCTCCTCCGCTCCACCAATCCCATTCGACGAAAAAGCCCCGTGGCATTGTCCGGGGCTTTTTCGTGTCTGCTGCCGCCACGACGTGTCGCACATCCTGCGATGCGGATAGGGCACACTTGTTGAAACTCCACCCTTCCATTGTGGACGCTCCCATGAGTTCCCATCGGCGCAAGCACCCGTGAGCACACCGGATATCGCGTCAGACCACATCCCTATCGAACCCGGCCTGATGGTGATCCACGGCAATCGCCAGGAAGACCTGCGCGACTTGCTGGTCGCCTGGCTGCAGCGTACGCCGCTGCAGCCGCTGGAGAACGAAGTAATGCTGGTGCAGAGCAACGGCATCGCACAGTGGCTGAAGCTAGCGTTGGCAAGGCCAGTCGACGCAGGCGGGCTGGGAATCAGTGCTGCCGTGGACATGCAGTTGCCGGGCCGATTCCTGTGGCAAGCCTACCGTGCCGTGTTGAGTGAAGCCGATGTGCCGGCCACCTCGCCCTTCGACAAAACACGCCTGGTCTGGCGCTTGCTGCGGTTGCTGCCGCAACACCTCAACGAAACCGCCTTCACGCCGTTGCGTACGTTGCTTGGCGAGACTCACGATTGGCGCCGTCACCATCGGCTCGCCATGCAGGTGGCCGATCTGTTTGATCAGTACCAGGTATTCCGCGCTGACTGGCTGGAGGACTGGGAACACCGCAACGATGTGCTTCGCGATAGTTTGCGCAATCGAGTCGTAGAACTACCTCCCGCGCAACGCTGGCAACCTCGGCTATGGCGACTGTTGCTCGATGACGTTCCACAGGCACAGCGCGACAGTCACCGTGCCGCCGTGCATCAGCGATTTATGCGATACATGCACTCGTCGGACACTCGCCCCAACGCGTTGCCGCGGCGCATCGTGGTGTTCGGCATCACGTCATTGCCGCAGCAGGTATTGGAAGCATTAACGGCGTTGTCGCGTTTCTGCCAAATACTGCTGCTGGTAACCAATCCGTGCCGTCACTACTGGGCGGACATCATCGAGGATCGCGAACTGCTGATGGCCGAGCAGCGTCGCCACGCAAACAAGCCAGGTTTATCGCTAGAGCCGCGTTACGAAGACCTTCACCTGCACGCCAATCCGCTGCTGGCTGCTTGGGGTAAGCAAGGACGCGACTTTATTCGCCAGCTCGATGCCTTCGATCAACCCGAACGCTATCGACATCGCTTCACGTCCATCAAGCGCAGCATCGACGTATTTCAGAACGTCGGTGCCGACTCGCTTTTGCATCAGGTGCAACAAGCCGTGTTGGATCTGGAACCACTCCCCACGGATCCGACGCTACGCAAATCATTACCCGCCAACACGCACTCCCTGCACTTTCATATCGCGCACAGTCCGCAGCGTGAGGTGGAAATCCTGCACGACCGGCTGCTCGATCTGTTCGAACGCGCTGCACGCGATGGCAAGCCGCTAGCGCCGCGCGACGTTATGGTGATGGTGCCGGACATCCGCACTTACGCCCCCCACGTGCAAGCCGTATTCGGTCGCCTCTCGGCAGACGACCCGCGATATCTGCCTTACAGCGTGGCCGATCAATCCGGGCGCGGCACGTCGCCCTTGTTGGTTGCGCTGGAGCATCTGCTAAAGCTCACCGAATCGCGCTTCACCGCCAGCAACGTGCTCGATCTGCTCGACGTGCCCGCGCTGCGTCGCCGTTTCGGCATCGCCGAAGACGATCTGCCTATTCTGCGCCGCTGGATCACGCAATCGGGTATCCGTTGGGGCCTGAATGGTGCGCAGAAGCAGACCTTGGGATTGCCCCCAGACGAACAGAACAGCTGGCGTTTTGGCCTGCGTCGCATGTTGCTCGGTTACGCGACCGGCGATGGACCGTCGCTGGACGATATCGCGCCGTACGCGGAAGTCGGCGGTTTGGATGCAGCGCTGCTGGGCCCCCTCAGTCAACTGTTGGAGACGCTGGAATATTACTGGCGACTGTTCGCTGCGCCAGCCACTCCTCTGCAGTGGGGTGATCGCTTGCGGCGCCTCTTGCATGATGTTTTCGATGCGCGCGGCGACGACGCGGACATGCTACGCATCGATCGACTCGAAGATGCGCTGGATACCTGGCTGGATGCGTGCCAGGAGGCCGGTTTCGCACACGCTATCCCAATATCCATCGTCAGCGAGGACTGGCTGCAATCCATCGATCAGAATCATCTGTCGCAACGCTTTATGGGCGGCGCGGTGAACTTTGGCACCTTGCTGCCCATGCGCGCGATTCCTTTCCGCGTAGTTTGCTTACTCGGCATGAACGATGGCGATTACCCGCGCCGCGTTTCCGCCTCCGACTTCGACCTGATGGCACACACCAACCAGCACCGGCCTGGCGATCGTTCGCGACGCGAAGACGATCGCTATATGTTTCTGGAAGCGCTGCTCTCGGCACGCGACGTGCTGCACATCAGCTGGGTCGGTCACAGCGTGCGCGATAACAGCGAACTGCCGCCGTCGGTGCTGGTTGGGCAATTGCGCGATTATCTGGCCGCTGGTTGGCGCCGGCCCGACGAGACCGACAACGACGTCCAAGCGCATGGACGCCTGTTGGCTTCCATCACCACAGTACATCCGTTGCAAGCTTTCAGCTCTCGCTACTTCACAGCGCCACCTTCCGATCTATTTACCTATGCCTCGGAATGGGCGCACGCACGCCGTACCTCGCCGCCCAAGGAAGAGGCGCCACTGGATCCATGGCAAGCGGAAACCATCGTAGACATCAGCGTACTGCAACGTTTTCTCGCCCGACCAACCGCCAGTTTCTACAGCGAACGATTGAACGTGCGCTTCGGCGAAACAGACACCGGTCCCGACGATGACCAGCCCTTTGCGCTGGATCGGTTGGAGAACCACGCGGCAACCGATACGCTGTTGCAATCCGCGTTGGTCGCCGGCGAGACCGATGCCTTCATCGCTCTCACCAACGCTGCACAAAGCCTGAGCCAACAAGGCGTGCTGCCAGCGGGTGGATTCGGCGCGCTGGTCGTGGATGCCATTGGCGACAATGTAAGACAGATTCTCGGTCGTTGGCACAACGCCATCGCACGCTGGCTGCAACCGATGGACGCACGAGAACTGCGTTACGAATACAAGAATCTGACCGTCCAGGGATGGCTGGACGATGTGCGCACGGATCAGGATCATGCCGCGATGCGGCTGCTTCCGATGGCCGGGCATCTGTGCCAGGGCAAAACTATCCGCTACGACAGACTGCTTCAACCGTGGGTGTTGCAATTGCTGGTTAACGCCAACGGCATCCCCGTATCCACACGCTTCTTCGCCGCTGACGCTACCGTCACCCTAAAGGCTTGCACACGCAGCGAAGCCACCACGCATTTAAACCAACTGTTGAGCGCATGGGAACATGGCATGCAAACGCCGTTACCCATCGCACGTCGTACCGCTTATGCATGGCTAACCGTCGAAGGCACCGATAAAAGCCCATACGAAGCCGCACAAATGCGCTATGACGGCAGCGACGCACCTATGGCTCCTGCCGGAGAAGTGAGCTACGAACCGTGCCTCGCACGCACTTGGAAAAACTTCGCACTCCTTTACGCCGACGGTTTCGAACAGTGGTTAGCCTTGTACCGCCCGTTGCTTGACGCGGCGATCTTGGAGGGCGCCGCGTGAACGACATGGCACCCCTCGATCCACTGCGACTGCCCTTGCAAGGCATTCGATTGATCGAAGCCAGCGCAGGCACCGGCAAGACCTGGACGCTGGCGGCACTGTATGTGCGACTGGTGCTGGGCCATGGCGGGCAACCAACGCAACTCCCGGGACAAATTCTGGTCGTGACGTTTACGCGCGCGGCCACCGCTGAACTGCGCGAACGTATCCGCGAACGTCTTGCTACGGCCGCCGCAGCATTTCGTGCACAGCAGGAACCCGACGATTTTCTAAAAGCCCTGATCGCCGAATACCCCGATCCGATCAGTCGCGCGGTCGCTGCGCGTCAGCTCGATCTGGCCGCACAGTGGATGGATGAAGCTGCCGTCTACACCATCCACGGCTGGTGCCAGCGCATGCTCGCCCAACACGCATTCGAAGGACGCGAATCGGCCGAAGCGATTGCGGATGAACATGCGCGGCTTTCCGAAGCAGCACGCGATTATTGGCGCTGTTTCTATGCGCGCCTCGGCGATGCGGATGCCGCATCCATCGCCGCGTGTTGGCGTGATCCACAGAGTCTTCAGCGCGTCGTGCGGCCATTGCTGCGCCAACCCGTTCACCATCTACGCATCAACGCTCAACCGCTTCCAACCATCGGCGATCTTGCGAGCGCCTTACATCGCCGTGAAGCGCCACGGCGCACGGCCGAACAATCGGCCCGTGCGCTATGGTCGGCGGACGCGGATGCCATCGAGCAGATGCTACGTACCGCTGTGCAAACCCGCGCGCTAAAAAACAATATCTACAAGCCCGATAACCTCGACCGCGACATGGCGGACCTGCGCGCGTGGCTCGGCGGCGCAGAGGCGGATCGAACTTGGCTGGCTCGCTATGCGCAAGCAAAGCTGGATGCCTCCACCAGCAAAAACGGCATGGCCACGACTCACGCTGCCTTCGCCGCCATGCAATCGTTGATCGATGCGTGGGAAGCCGAGCCACCGCTCGTACCTTTGCTGCTCGCACATGCCGTACCTTGGATCGCAGCGCGCATCGAACAAATTCGTGAACGTCAGGCCACGCCGAGCTTCGACGACATGCTGCAACAGCTCGACGCAGCGCTAAACGGTCCTCATGGCTCGCAACTTGCGGAAACGATGGCGACCCAGTACCCGCTAGCGTTGATCGATGAATTTCAGGATACCGATCCACTGCAATGGCGCATTTTCCAGCGCATCTACGCGAACCATCCCGACACGGGACTGTTGTTGATCGGCGATCCCAAACAAGCCATCTATGGATTTCGCGGAGCCGACATCCACACCTATCTGCGCGCGCGCGATCAGGCACAAAAGCCGACGTGGACACTGACTACCAATTACCGTTCCACGCCCGCGCTGGTGACCGCCGTCAATCGCCTGTTCCAGTACGCCGACGATCACGCGTTCGGAGCTTTCGCATTCGGCCACGGCACACACGGCTTGCCGTTCATTCCCATGCAGGCCAAGGGTCTCAAAAAAGTGCTTCAGCTCGACCATCAACCGATGGCATCCATGCAATTTGATGTGTTAGCAACCGATAAGGCTTTGGCGACGGGCGCATACATCGAAAGCACCGCGGAGCATGCAGCGGCGCGCGTGGTCGAGATGCTAGATGCCGCACAATCCGGACGTTGCGTGTTTATCGATGATCAAAACACCAAGACGGCGCTGCGCCCACGCGATATAGCGATATTGGTGCGGGACGGTCGCGAAGGCAGCGCTATGCGCAAGGCACTTCGACAACGCGGCATAGCCAGTGTGTACCTATCCGAGCGCGACTCGGTCTACGCCACCGCCGAGGCGCCCGATGTCTTGCTGTGGCTTCAGGCATGCGCAGCGCCCTCATCCGACCGCGCCATGCGCGTGGCGTTAGCCAGCGCCACCATGAATCGTAGTTTGGCGGAACTGGATCGCCTTAACTACGACGAAGGCTACTGGGAACAGTGTGGCGAACAATTCCGGGCGTTGCAGATCATCTGGCAACGCCATGGTGTGTTGGCCATGTTGCACAATCTGCTTCACGCATTCGATTTGCCCGCGCGTCTGCTCGCCAAGCCACAGGGCGAACGTGTATTGACCAACCTCCAGCACTTGGCCGAGCTTTTGCAGCACGCCGCCACAACCCTCGATGGCGAACATGCACTGACCCACCATCTGGCGATGCAGATCGCTCGTGCGAACGAACGCGATACGGAGACAACCGAAGAACAGGTCGTCCGTCTGGAGAGCGAAGCCGATTTGGTCAAGGTAATCACGATCCACAAAGCGAAAGGCTTGCAGTACCCGGTCGTCATGCTGCCGTTCGTATGTCGCTTCCGGGATCCGCCCACCAACAGTCCGCAGCCTTGGCATGACGATCAGGGACAAACGTGGATTGATCTGCAACCGGGCCCCGATGTGCGACTGCGCATCGAACGAGAACGTCTTCAGGAAGACCTTCGCCTGCTGTATGTCGCATTGACCCGCGCGGAACATGCCTGCTGGTTAGCCGTGGCTCCCGTCATGGATGGTCGCAGCAAAGCACCCGTGCTTCATCGCTCGGCGTTCGGCTACGTCCTTTCAGGGGGTGAACCGGTTGGACCTGGGGATCTGCACGCTCGCATGCAAACCCTTTGTGGTGAAACACGCGACATACGAATCAATCTCGCTCTCGATGCTGCGAGCACGCACTCCTACCACGCGACACAGCGAGCGGAGGCGCAATATCCCGCGCGCACATACCGACTTTCGCCGCCTGATCCTTGGTGGATCGCAAGCTATAGCTCGCTCACCCACAGTGCAGGCGAAACGGTACGTCATGCAGCGCCTGAAACCGCAACACAGGACGTGCTTACCGAAGCGGCGCGCGAATCCATCGATAGCGCGGGCGTCCACCACGATCAGAGCATCCACGCCTTTCCGCGCGGCGCTGAGCCCGGCACCTTCCTACACGACTTGCTTGAATGGGTGGCTGAAGCGGGATTCGCATCCACGGCGACGAACACCATCGCGCTCGAACAGCAGATTGCACGCCGCTGCCAACGGCGCGGTTGGCAGGCCTGGATTGTGCCTTTGACGCAATGGCTGTCCTCGCTTTTGCAGACGCCGCTCGCGTTACCCGACGGGGGCACCTTGGCACTTGCCCATTTGAATGATCGTCGACGTTACCAAGCCGAACTGGAATTCTGGTTTGAAGCAAACCGGGTGGACACGCAGCACCTGGATGATCTGGTGAGCCGTTACACGCTGGACGGCGCGCCACGCACACCGATACCTCATAACCGCATCAACGGCATGCTCAAAGGATTTATCGACCTTATCGTCGAACACGATGGCCGTTATTACGTGATCGACTACAAATCCAACTGGTTGGGCGAAACAGCCAGCGCCTATAGCGCCATCGCCATGCGCGATGCCACGCTGCTATCCCGGTACGATCTGCAGTACGCCATCTATACGCTCGCCCTGCATCGCCAGCTTCGCGCGCGACTTCCGAATTACGATTACAACCGTGACGTCGGCGGCGTGCTTTACCTCTACCTGCGCGGTATCGACCACGCAGGACACGGCGTGCACACGGAGCGATTGCCTTACGCCTTGATCGATGCCATGGATCGCCTTTTCGCACAGGGAGCGCATGCCCATGTCGCGTGAAGACAGGCTATCGATCTTGACCGATGCCGTCGCACAACGCGTATTGCGCCCGCTCGACCTCGCGTTTGCACGCTTCCTGGCCGAATGCGATGCGCAAGCCGAACCGCGTCTATTGCTGATGGCGGCACTGGCAAGTCGACAGCTGGGCGACGGCCACCCCTGCCTTGATCTGCGCGCTATGCCCGCGTTGGTCGATGAGCATGAATGGCCTGCATTCTGGATCGATCTTCTCGCGCCTTTGCAACCGCCGGACTCGCCTCTAGTGGCTAGCTCCGACGGCCTTCCCGTCAATGCACCACTCGTGCTGGATCAGCATCGCCTCTATCTCCGTCGCTATTGGGAATACGAGCGACGGGTGGCGCACGGGATCGTAACGCGGCTAGATTCGTCCTCTCTATCGATGGAAAACTTGCGCGACGAACTTCATCGCCTGTTCCCTTCCTCGATCAACGGTGACCTCGATTGGTCGCGCGCCGCTTGTGCGCTGGCGACACGTGGTGCGTTCAGCCTCATCACCGGTGGTCCGGGTACCGGCAAGACCACCACCGTCGTACGCCTGCTCGGGTTGCTGCAAACGCTGCATTTGCATCAACACACGACACCTCTTCGCATGCGCCTTGCCGCGCCGACCGGTAAGGCAGCCGCGCGGCTCAATGCATCCATTGCGAAACAGATTGCACAACTGGATGTGGACGAAAAGGTACGCGCGACGATTCCGCTTGAGGCGGAAACGCTTCATCGCCTGCTCGGAGCGCGCCCCGATAGCCGACGCTATGCACATGACAGCCATCATCCGCTGCACGTTGATGTGCTGGTGATCGACGAAGCATCGATGATCGATCTTGAAATGATGGACGCCGTGCTGGATGCCCTGCCACCGCAGGCACGCTTGATTCTGCTCGGCGACAAAGATCAGTTGTCGTCCGTCGAAGCGGGCGCTGTCCTTGGCGATCTTGGCCAGCGCGCCGAACAGGGACATTACAGCGACGCGACAGCGGCGTGGCTGCGCAGTGCGAGTGGCGACGATCTCAACGCATTCGTTCGTGCAGACGCGTTGCCGCTCGATCAACACATCGCGATGCTGCGTAGCAGCCATCGTTTCGGCGCTGCCAGCGGCATAGGCCAGCTGGCTGCCGCTGTCAACGCAGGCGATACGGCAGCCGTAAGCCGTTTACTGGACGCACGGTCGGGCGATATCGCCTGGATATCCGCAGGTGTATCTCACCTACCGTTCGCATCTATCGCCCTGGATGGCGACGCCGATCGCTTTCGAACGGAAACATCCGAAAGCACACCGCATGGCTTCCGGTTTTATCTCGATCACCTGCGGGAACGACGCCCCGCTTCGAACGCTGACAAGGCGACCTATCTACGCTGGGCATACGATGTCTTGGAAGCCTTCAATCATTTCCAGGTGCTCTGCGCCGTGCGCCACGGCCCAACCGGCACCGAGAGGATAAACCGCGACATTGCAACAGCATTGCTCACCGCAAAATTGATCGAAGCAGACCGCGGCTGGTACGAAGGTCGCCCGGTGATGATGACCCGCAACGACTACAGCCTCGGCCTGATGAACGGCGACGTTGGCATCGCGCTGCGTATGCCCGGACCGGACGGCGAGCTTCGCCTGTATGCGGCCTTTCCGATGACACGTGAATCGGCGACGGGCGGTGCGGACGCAAGTGAGATAGCCGTTCGCTGCGTACTGCCCTCCCGCCTCGGCGACGTCGAAACCGTATACGCCATGACGGTGCATAAGTCGCAAGGTTCCGAATTCGAGCACGTCGCACTGGTGCTGCCGGAGGACATCTCTACGATACTGACACGCGAACTGCTCTATACGGGCATTACGCGCGCGCGCCGGTGGCTAAGTTTATTCGCTACGCAGGCGGCCATCGAACGAGCTCTCACGCAACGTACACGGCGTTATTCAGGGCTCGCCGAACGGCTTGCGATGATTTAAGCGCGACCGAACTTTTTATATCGATGCCACCTGTCTACCAGCAATTGCCATTCGCATTGGCAACGGCATCCGTTCGATCCGGCTTCTTATTGCCGACGTTGTCGATAGTTAAGCTACCGCATGTATCGTCAGCCTGATTATTCATAGGTAATGCGCTAACCACATAGGTCTGCGCATCTTTACCCTCAACCGCCAACGTCACTTCGTAGTAGGCATGTGGCGATATCGCCGGATCGGCATAACCGAATTTGCCGAGATCGTCCGTATAGCGATTGTAAGTGGCATACCAGCGCTCTTCGCCTTGAGCGATCGTCATCAGCATATGCTTCGCATCCGCGCGGCGCGCCCGGAATGCATAGCGACCATACGATGCGGCAGCGAGCGCACCCAAAATGGATACGATGGCCGTGACGATGACCAGTTCTAATAATGTAAAGCCGCGTGAGCGATCCATCGCGTATCTCCTTTTACGGTTCTTGGGTTAACACCGACCAAGAACGCCGCCTCCAAAGCAGGCTGCCGAATGAAAGCGGCAAATCCAGGCCGATCTTCTTCCCTTTCAAAGTCACACCAGGCAGCAGCAATTTGCCACCACCCAATGCTGTAGCCATGGGCAACGTGCCATGAGCGTGCACCTGATTGACCAACGCGCCTGTATACGAAACGCCACCCAACGAGGCGATCGCATCGCCCGGTCCGCCGGTAAGCGCATCGACAGCCATAACCGCGCCGCTCGCTTTTGAAGAAGCTGACTTATCACCACCCGGCACCAGCGTGCCGATGAGAACGGTATGAGTGTTGAACAACGCTGTTGGCGTGGCCACAACACGTTCGCCGGCAATCAGATCCAAATCGAAATACCACCCGCCGGCCTTAAGCGGCACCGAGTTGGAGGTAAGGCTGCGTAGTGCGGTGCCGGCCATAGGATTGGATGCGTCGGTAACAATCGTCTGGCTTAGCTTCTGTTCCTGCAAGCTACTGCCCACGACGGTGATCGGGTTTCCATCGCTGTCGACGGTATCCCGGATGCCATATACCGATTGCAGCGACGAACCTGTGCTGACATTGTCGCCCTCGCCAAGGTATTTGCCCGTTCCAAACACGACCATAAAGCGGTGGGTAGCTGTATCGGAAAACAGGCGCGGCATGACGGTAATGGGCTGAGCATCTTGCGTCGCCGGCCGATATGCCAGGGTAACTTTCCAATGCTCCGGATGGGGATCGGATAGATCGAAGCGCCAAAGATTGCCCGCAAGATCGCCAGCAAACGCGACATCGTCGATCTGGTCGTTGTTGTAATCGCCGAGCACGGGCGACGATAGACCGTAGCTGGTTACCCCATTGATGGCCGTCGGCGTCTTTAATTCCGCAATGACCTCGCCAGTTTGAGCATCCAGCACGAAGAGTGCGCTGTAATGATTCGGCGCGACTTCGCCGGCAGCTTCACACTGAAGTGGCTTATCGGGCTGACTGCAATCCGGAAAATAGCCGCTAGCAACCAACACGGCCCATCGACCATTTGCAAGGCGCGCGATAGCGGGCTGCCCATAGGTGTATCCGAGATCGGCCGGATCGTACGCGTTTGCGGAAGCCGATATTCGTGATGGAGCGTCGGCATCGAACTCCCACAACACCGTCTGCTGCGGTGAAACTTCGTTCACCATGGTCGGATGCGTGATATCGAGTGCATACACACCACGGCCACCTAGACGCAAACCACCGACAAGCAGAGTGTGCCAGGTGTGATCACCGCGTTCACCAAAAAACACATCCCGAACGACGGGCGTTGCGTCTACGGTGGGTGCGAACTGAAAATCGCGAATGCTCGTAAGGTTACCTAGGCTGCCGTAGACGCCACGCGGCATAAACGCCCATAGCTCCTTACCGGCATCAGGGCCAGCGTTGTAACCCGAGCAAAGTCCGTTCTGGTCGGAAACGATACAGTTGGGAATCGGCGCATTGAACGCGTGCAGCATGCCATCGTTAGCGGCAACGTAAACGACGGGCGATCGATTCGCGTTGGTTTCGACAAATCGGTCGTAACTCTGTGCACCGGGATCCATTTCAGGCGATATCACGGGAGTGCTATGGATCTTTGCCGGCCACGTGTCAGCATATTTTCCCGTGGGATAACCAACGTAGAGTGTTTGCGAATCGATGATGGCCCCCAACAGGCTATGGCGAACGCGCAACACGCCATCGATCTCTCCGGCACGGACGCCACGCAGATAATTGACGCGCGTCGCCAGCGTGTCGTTCGGGACATCTCGAGGCATCGGCGTCATCAAGCCTTTTATTTCGGCTGCGTCAAAACGAGATCCCGGCTCGAACGCCATGCCAGCTACAACTCCGGCGTTGTTGGCGCTAGCCGTAAGAATGACTCGGTTGTCGGGCGGTGTTGTTGCGGCATCCGTCAATATCGCGCCACCGTTCCATAAAACCGGCGAATAGGTTCCATCAGGATTTAACGGGGACGCCTGAAATACGCCCGACCAGTCGACAGGATCGTAACCGCCCTCGAAGGCAAGCGAACCCGTAGTCAGGGCATTGGTGTTCAATCCCAGGATCGTCAGTACCGGTGCCGTTTGCGCGTGATCCAACGGCACAGGACTCAGCTCCACGGTGCCAGAGTGTTTTGCTGTCGGAAAGGAGGCATCGGTCGCGAACGATATGCCCAGATGCGCAAACATCGCCGACAGGCAGATAACCACCCATTTGTATCGACATTTCGAACATGTGCGAGGCATCAATATGGCGGATAAATCAGTCATTAGCTGGCGCATCGAAAGTACTCTGAACAACGCTCACCACATTCGGATTTCCGCCGGTCGCGCGCGCCGTGATGCGATAGATATGGATATCGACCTGACCCACCCCGTTGTTGTTGGGGCCGGTATTTCCGGACTCATGCAAACCACTGGCACTCGCCGATTGCTCGCTACCGAGGTCTTCGATGAGGTAAACCGGATTCCTGGCCAGTGATGCCGTCGGCTGGCCAGTGTTGCTGGTGTATCCGCCTTGGGCCGGGCCGGTGTAAGCCACACCTATGTCGGACAGCCAACTCTGCGCCGACTGGAATCGGGTGACCGCACCATTCGCGAGGTATGGCGCGCTGAGAGGCCGATAAACCACGCAGCCATCGTCGGATGAAACGCTGCCAACAAGGCAGTGGAGGCGAGCGCCAGGTTGGCTGGCGATTGACCATATTTTGTATTCCGCCCCGCGCAAGGCTGTCTCGGCGCTCATTCGTGCCTGCTGCGCATTGCGCAAATTTCCCGCCATGCGCTCCTGCAACAAGGCGTGTTCGCAAGCGTTGATAGCGAGCATGGTGATCAGCGTCAGAAAGATAAGCGCGACAACCAGCGCGAAGCCACGTTGACGGCATGATCTATTTTTCTGCGGGCGTAACACCCTGCGCTTGGTTTTCACGTCGACATCCTTGCGACAGTTGGATAGAGAGAACGGAGCACGCTAAGGATTGAAGTTGCGCACCGCAACCACCGCCGTAAATTCGCGTCGCAGCATAGGCAGCGGAAATCCTTGCTGGATGGGCGTCACCTTGCGATTCACTGCAGTGGGCGATTGGGGCTCCAGCATTTCATTTGACGAGCTGTCCGACAGATAGGTGTACGCCAATTCGTCTGGCGTCAACGAATACAGTGGCTGCTGACCATCCATCAGCAGATCGATCTCGATAAGACTCACCGACCGCCAAAGACAGCCGCGGTCGTCACTGCCCTGAATCGGAATCGGTACAGATGGGCAATCGGCTCGGGCGCTGTTATCGACTTGCTCAGCGGTGTAATAACGGAGCGTACCATCGACAAGCTGCACGCCGTACTTGAAATCGAGTCGCTCGACGCCACGCGCCATTTCCTCTGCGGAACCGCCGTGAGCAGCGCCGCTACTGCCATTGACCCGACGTATGAGCGCGCCTGTGGTGTGGCCCATGCCATCGCCGTTATCTACCACTTTCAGATAATAGGTAACGGTTTGGAAATCGCGACTGAGGTCAAACAGCTTTGGCGCGACCCGATTCTGGGAAGCAACGGGCTGTACAAAATTATTACCCGTAGACCTGAGTTCTGCTGATTCCTGTCCTGATACGGCAAAGATCTGACCACCCGAACAATCGGCCAGCATGGCGAGCGGATCCGTGGATCCAAAATCCGTGATTTTCGGCTCATCTGGCCCCGGAATCAGCTTGATGCTCAGTGTTCCATCCACGTTGCTGATGAGCTTATTGCCCCCTGCACTCTCATCCGGCGCGATCCTCCAACCACTTGAAGGATTGAGATAGCGCACAGTGATCACCGACGCTCCTACGACGCGCTTCCCAAGCGCAGTACCCATGGCGGGAAGGCTGAATCCATTCGCACCTTGTTTGTTGCTCGGATCGACGGGTGTGCAACTTTTCACCGTGCAGTCGTAGCCTCGCATCGCGAGGAACGAGGGTAACGAATAAGGTTCGATCGGTGCCGCGGGATAGCGACCACCCCATGGAGTCGTTACATCACTCAGCGCGCTCATCAACGCTTCCGCATCACTGGCATATACCGTGGGTGCGAGCAAGCCATCCCGATAAGCACCCGCCGCTCCGATGTGCGCATTGCCACCGGTATTGTTGCAATATTGGCCGCCGCTCATAACCAAATCACTCTTGATTTGAGTGATGGCAAAACGCCCCTCTTCCTGTAGACGCGCCAGTTGTGCCTGGGCAAGACGACTATTGGAAGAAGACATGAACACGGCGATGACGCTTGCACTCACCAGCAGCCCCACTGCCATGGCGATCATTAGCTCGATTAATGACAGGCCGTGCGGCCGCGTTGCGCGACGGCGGCCACTCATGGCTGAAACTCCCAGGCAAAGGTTTGCAACGAGTGACCGTCATTACTGGAGTTAGCGGCTTCAGTGCCCAGCTCTGACCACATCACCGTCATCGTGCAATTGCCGCCATACGGCGGGCGCAAAGCCAACTGATCGGACCTCGGCATATAAGCAACGCCCGCAGCACGGCAAGCAATCGTCGCGCGCGTGCTAGCCGGCAAAAAAGTGAGCAGCTGGCTGCTCCAGACACCCTGATCGTGCCTGGCCAATTGGCTGGGCGTGCATCCCGCCCCGCAATCCTGGGCATTCCCGTTAGGGTACGTACCGTCGTAGCCACCGTTCCAAACCCCGATGAGGTTCGCCTGCATGCGTTCGGCCATGCTTTGCGCGAGAAAAGTGACCTGCGTGCGCAGATACGCAGCATGATTGGAACGGGCAGACATCACCAGCAAGCCGGCGACACCGATCAAACCAAGGCTGAAGACCAATACGGCCACTAGCACTTCAATCAGCGTGACGCCCCGCTGATGCGGCAGACATTGCATGGATGACGTTCCTTGTTATCCCCTCAATCACTCTGAACGTTGAAACCTGCGGACACCAGACTCCCGACGGCTAGCAGCAAACCCGGCGACAAGCCAGCCGAACCGTCGGCGAGCTCCCATACCAGCTATCGACCAAGCCCGACCCATCTGCCAGAAGCTTGCAGCCCACCGAGCAGCCCCTTAAACTAAGTGGCTTCGCCGGAATAGCTCAGTTGGTAGAGCGGCGCATTCGTAATGCGTAGGTCGTAGGTTCGATTCCTATTTCCGGCACCAAGATTTTCCTTATAAAACAGGGGTATGCGATACCATCGCATACCCCTGTTTACTTCTGAATACCCCGAAATACCAGCCCAGCTGTGCCAAATTTGTGCCAGCATGCCCGCCGTCGCAGGTGTATTGCGGTACGTCGAGGTGGGCGGTAGGATCGAACTCGAATTGCGCTTGCTGCGCAAACGCTGCTCCCTTCTACCTACGAAGGCCGCAGCGCTTGCGCGGCGGCCTTGCTCGTCCGCGCACCCGCGCGGCCTCACCACCTGTGAGGCAAATATGGACGAGTACATTGGGTTGTGCTGCCTGGCCGCCCTGCTGCACTGCTCCCCGCAAACCATCGTCAATAACCGCTCGCGCGCGCCTTGGCGCGTGCCGCCGGCCTGCACGCCCGCGGGCACGCGGCGACTGCTCTGGCGTCGCGTTGACGTCGACGACTGGCTGGCCGGCCAGGTAAAGCCGGCTGCCGTGCCACCACGGCTGCCGGGCCGGCCGAGGAAAACGGGCAAGGAGGTGCGCCATGGCTAACGCCACGACCCCGCCGCATGGCATCCGGCCACTGCTCACCGTGGATGACTTAGCAGCCATCTTGCGACGCGCAAAGAGCACCATCCTGGCCGACCTCCGGCGCGCGCCGCAGCGCGTCCCGCGCACCTGTACGCCGCCTGGCACGCGCCGGCCACTGTGGCGACCCGAAGACGTAGAGGCGTGGCTGCAGGCGGCCGCCGAGCAGTCACCCACGGCGAGGAAGAAGCGGCGCCGAATCGCCGCCGAAGCGGCGATCCCCGCGGCTCCCGCGGAAGCCTCTGCGCGGGTGCAGGGGGCGCGCGCGACCCCGCCCGGGGAGCCGGCGCAGCAGGGGCCGGAGGCCTCCGCGTGACTACGCGGACAGGGGGAGCCGCCGCAGGCGGGGGAGCCGGCAGGCTCCACGCTTGCTGCTCCGCAGCAAGCGCTGGGGGGAGCCGCGAGTCGAGGGCGTCGGGCAAGCGTAGCGCGACCCGACCCCAGGCCGACCCCTGTCGGCCGGTCGGCTCGTGGGGGGCCAGCCGGCCCCCCGTCCCCGACTCGGAGAGGCGGGCACCTCCCTTTCAGTCGAAGGCGCAGCCGGAGACGCGCATGAAAGGGGGGTGCCCGCCCCTCGGGGGCGGGGACGGCGCAAGGAGGCGAAGCCGACGCGCAGGCCCGGAGGGCCGAAGGCAGTCGAGGCCGTGCGGCCTGGCGACAGCCAGGCGCGGGCTAGGGCGCCAGCCCGGCCGGGGGGCTTCCCACCCCGGCAGCCTGCGGTACCGCTCGGTTTCGGCTGCAGGTGCGCCCGCGCACCCGCCTGGTTCTTGGCTGCTTTTGAACCGCCGCGCCTCCGCCACGGCCGGGGCCTTCGCATCGCGCAGCGCGATGCAGAGGCCCGAAACCGTGAAACCGGCCGCCGCCGCCGTCGCTCTCGCTCCACTCTCACACCACTCCCGCGCCACTCTCACAGATTCGGAGGCTCACATGGCCGGCAACGACTCGAAATTTTTGGCCGCCGCAGTTTCATCCGGTGGCGTCATCACGTGGCCGGCGGCCCTGTCCATCGGCGCCCACTTGGGCCTGTCACAGGCCACGGTGCAGCGCGTCTTGCAGCGGCTTGTCGGGGCCAATGCGCTGCACCGCACAACCATTGTCGGCGAGCGGATGGACGCCTGGCTGACCACACCCACTACCGCCGCCGCCTTTGGTCGGCCAGCCGGAACGCGATTTCTCGGCCGTGGAAATTCGGGTGACACCTGGTCGCCCGGCCCGACCCTGCGACACGACCAGCTCGCGCTGATAGCTACGTTTGGATTCGTGCGCTTGGGCGACGACGACGCCACCGCGGCGCCCGAGGCCGAAATCGAAGCCCAGTACAGCAGTACCGCCGGCCAGCACATTCCAGACGGCGCCTTCGTTCTGCACCCCGGCCCGATGGAAAAGTGCGTGGCCGTGGAAGTCGAGCTGTCCAAAAAATCCGGCGGCCCAAACGGGAAGAACTCGACCGCTTGGGCGCGTTCATTGGCCCCTTCCATCCTGGATCGGCAGGCCAGTGCCGGCGCGCGCATCCTGGCACTCGATCGCGTCCTCGATGCCACGTTGCTCGTGGCACCACGCCAGCTGGCCAGCCAAATCCGAAACACGGTTTGGCGCGAGGCCGAAGAACGTGGTTACGACCCGGGCTGGATCTTCTGGGCCGAGCCTGGCTCAGACAGGCTCGCGCTGGGCGAGATGCAAATCTGGCACTTGGAGTTCGCTGAGCCGCCCGAGGATTGACCGCAGACAGGGCACCCCGCTGCGCGGGGCGCTCCTGCGCCGATACGTCGCCGCGCGCCGCTACGCGACACGCGCCGCCAACGGCGGCCGTGTGCGGCCCTGCGGGGATTCGGCGCGCCCGCGCGCGCCTGCTCCCCACCCGGCTTCGCCGGGCGGTTCCCCTTGGCTTCCGCTGGGCACGCTGTCAAGGGCCGCTTCGGCCCGTGTCAGTCGGGATTTTTTTCGCGGTGAAGCGCTGCGAAATAAATCCCTCCATCCCGCGCTAGCCTTCGCTGCGCGCTTCGCGCGCCCTCCTTGACAGCGTGCCCAGCTCCAGCCGCCTCGGTCTCCGTACCGGAGCAGCAGACGGCCCAAGGGACCGCTGCTGCTCCGGCACTCACGACCACCAAGAGAGAGGCGCACACCATGAACCACATCACCGACACCTGCACGAACCTGGCTGCCACCGTTATGGGTGCTGTGGCCTCGGCGCCCGGGCGCCTCCTGGGCGGTCTTTTGCTGGCCGCCGCGGTGCTGGTTGGACTCCACGCCGGTCTGCGCCATATGGTCGCGGGCCAGGAGGCCACCTCTGCCCAGGTCGCCCAGCTCGCCCGATAGGGGCGATGCGGGGGTGTGGGGGCAACGCCCCCGCGGATACGCCCTTTTGCTGTCGGTGACGCCGCGGCCCTTCACCCAGCCCGCTCCTGCGGGCTGCGTCGGCCACCCCATCGCACCTACCTCATGCCTCCCCCGCAAAACCCGCTTTTCTGCTTTGAAGTTCCGCGCTATGCAGGGCACTGCCCCAGTGAATGCCGCGCAGTGCCTCACGCGCGGTATCTCGCTTCGTAGCTACAGTGCGTTGCTTCAAAAGCTGCTCGCCCTGAAGGGCGAGCGGCTCGACGCCGAGTGACAGCGGAGCTGTCACCCGACCCCGAGCGTGACTAACCACGGCGGCGGGGAAAAATTTTGGAGCGTGGAGCAAGGGCGGGCAGGAGGCCCGCCCCAGGCCGGCGCCGAAGGCGACGGGGCGGAGCCAGGGAAGGCGAAGGGCAGGAGCTTTGTCTGTATAGATATTTCTATCCACGCGCGCCGGCGCGTGAGGCACTGCGCGGCACAAGCCAGCATAGGGCCGCAAAAGCCGACTTAGACAAAGGCACAACACGGCATTCACTGGGGCAGTGCCCTGCATAGCGAGGCACTGCAAGGAACTTCAACACTCTGTTTTTGCTGTTGTTTTATACGAAAATGGCTGCTAAAGTCGTCCTCGAATTGCGCCCCCCGCGCATCGTGAATGGCATCCACTAGATGCCCGATGAGGAAGGGGCGCCACGTGCACCCCGACCCCGTGGCCTCAATGAGGCCACGGGGTTTTTATTTCGCCAACCGGGGGCGCGATGGAAAGTCAGAAGTTGTTCGAGTTGCTGTTGGCCCGCGTGGCCGCCGGCGACATGGCCCCGGTCTACCTCGGCGAGGTCGCTGCGACCGCATCGCTTCCATCGCGCCTCCCTCCGATCTTCGCCTGGCTGGATCATGCCGGCGACCTGCACATTTTTGCCGACCGCACCTCGATCGCACGGATCTGCATCCGTGAATCCATCCGCACCGGGCTGCCTTGCCGATTCGGCTCAGCCGGAGTGGAGCAAGCAGTGTCTCGGTTCTGCGACCTGGTCGCCTCAACTTGGGCGGCGACCTTGAGCGAGCACACGGCCGTCGCCGCCGAACTCAAATCAGCCAGGCAGCGCGCCGCGCTGCGCTGGAGGGCCGCATGATGAAAACGATGCTCTTCGCTCTGGCCATCCTAACCGCCACGCCGGCGTCGGCGCAGGTCATCACCGCGCCGCCGCGCTCCATCACCAGCCAACAGGAAACACCTGGGGTGGATTCGACCTTCCAGGGCGACGTGGTGCCCAACACGCAAAGCAGCTCCATCACGATCAACACCGACGGCACTGGCGGCGCTGGGGTGCCAACCGCACCGCCGCCCACTCCCACTCCGGCCCCTGCACCGCTTCCTCCACTGCCGCTCTCGGTCGCCGGACAGACCTTCTTCTCGATGGGCGTCGGGGTGTACGTCGGCGGGTTTATTCATGGCGGCGGCCAGGTCAATGTGACCTTCAGCAACGGCACCTACCAAATCGTGGGCTATGGCGGCGCTTCGCCGGGCACGCTGGCCGCCGGCACCTGGTTGCCAGCGGGCCGCGTGGCCTCCGATTTCACCGTCAAGATCAGCGCCTCGGTCGACCAACTGCAAAACGAACCTGCATCCCCGGTCTATCCCGCTGCATCTGCCTTCCCGCCAACGCTGGCGACTTGGACGAATACCCAGCCAACAAACAACACCGCGAGCACTTGGCGTGGCGTCGGCATCAGTGATTCCACAGTTTCTGTCAACGGCGCCGGCAATGTCGGCGTGATGGCAGGCGGAGGTGAGTTCTTCTCGAACAGAGCCGCCAGCCCCACAGGGGTCTACATCTCCGCCAACATCACCGTCACGATCACCGATAACCGGTACGGCGGATCGTCTTACACGACCTTCACCATCGCCGGTGGCGAATAGGCCCTTGGGGTGTGGGGCACAGCCCCGCGGATACGCCCTTTTGCTGTCGGTGACGCGGTGAGCCTTCACCCAGCCCGCTCCTGCGGGCTGCGCTGCACACCCCAGCGTTCAACCTCACTCCATCCTCGCTAAACCTGCTTTCGCTCCCAGCCATGATTTCTGCTTGTTTGGTGAGCACAGGAGACGGCTAGGCTGTTGCCTACTTGTGCGACCTAGCTAGGTCGGACAACATGGTGATGTTGACCAGGGGAATATTTGATGAGAAAGGGATTCTGGCGATCAGTCCTGCCGTTGGTATTGCTTTGTGGCATCGCGCACGCGCAATCCGGCACGGTGACCTACGTCTATACCGACCCGCAGGGCACCCCTTTGGCCGAAGCCGATGTGCACGGCAACATCACCGCCACCTTCGACTATGCGCCTTACGGCAGCCAGGCGCTGGGCACGCCACCGAACGGGCCTGGCTACACCGGACACGTGAACGACCCGGACACGGGACTCGTCTACATGCAGGCCCGCTACTACGATCCCAGCGTGGGGCGCTTCCTTAGCACAGACGCATCGAAGCCGTCAGCCGGCAACGCGTTTACCTTCAATCGGTATGCGTATGCCAGCAACAACCCGATAGGGAACATCGATCCTAATGGAAAGCAGACAATCCCATTAGCGAATGAGTTGGGGACTGATGACCCTCATAAAATCAACACCTATCTTGCAGCTCAAAGCAGGACGACAGGCGATGCTCTGGATGCTGTCAATTCAGCAACACAGCCGCTGTTGGCTGCGCAGCCGGAAATAGGCGCTGCTCTAGATGGCTTAGAAGCTTTACCAATGATGTTAGCTCCCGCAGCCGATGCCGCAGGCGCTGCGGAAGTTGCAGGCGCGGCAGTAAAAGGCGGGTCTGAAGTGCCGCTGCCGGAAGGAATGATTCTTGCCCGTGGCGGCAATGCAGCGAATCAGACAGCGGATAAGATTGACGCTGCTATAGGCCCGAGTAGAACTCCAGGTGTGTCGGGGTTCTCTGTTCAATGCGGGATGTGTACTTCAGAGGCCGGCGCTAACCTTCGAAATGGGCAGATGGGCGTAACCACTGTAGGGGACGTGCGCGCGGCAGGTGGAGACGCAATAGCCACGCCTGGATATGGAAACCATGCGACTGTGACAGGCTTAACCGGGCAGCAAGCAAGCCCGCTATTTCAGGTCGTCAAAAATCCAAATCCGAGCACGAATTAAACCTATGCCTGTCTCACAATCTATTTTCGTAGACTTCGGGAATGCGGACGACTCCGACATCATCCGCCTTACCACTGTCGGCACGTTGCGTGATTTGGCAACGCTTGGCATTGAGCTGAAAGAAGGGCTGGAGCTGCACATCACAGACGGCGAGATATCGGCTTTTGCTGTAGCGCAGCGTCGAGACGGTATGTGGGTCGCCAAAGTACTGCGCTGGGACTAGCCAGGCCATCGAGGTCGATTCTGGTGACGTCTAAACCATCCCTCCAAAAACCATGGATGGTTCTGGGGAATTAGAGGATTCCCCAGAACGGTCGCGACGCTATCTCTTCCTGATGGCCGATTACAGATCAGCGCAGCCGCTTGGCGAGGTCAGCCGCGTCGGGGTGGTAGTAGCGCAGCAGCATGCGCGTATCGCGATGCCCGGTGATCTTGGCCAGTTCGTGAAGCTGGAAGCGCGAGGCGAGCCGACTAGTCGCCTTATGGCGCAGGTCGTGGAATCGCAAATCGACTAGGAACGTCGGATCGGGTGCCCGGCCTTGATCGGCACATTCGCGTCCGTAGGCGGTGCGAGCACGCTGCATCGCTCGCTCAAACGCCTGCGTGATGCCATCAGGATGCGTGGCAAAGACCGAGCCGCGCAGTTCAGTCGGTACAGCTGGCGTTTTGCGCCGCTGGCCCTTGCCCGCGGGAGCGGGCAACAAACCCGCAAGCACATCGACGGCCACGGACGACAGCGGCACGTCGCGGCTGTTGCCGTTCTTCGTCTCGGGGAGATGTGCCACGCGGCGCGCGAGGTCGATGTTCTCCCAGCACAGCGTGGCGATCTCGCCGCGCCGCATCGCCGTCTCGACGGCCAGCGTGAGGATCGCCGGAAGCACACGTGATTCGCTGGCTGCACTGATACGCGCCAGCTCGTCCGTCGTCCGGCCATTGCCGCGCCTCTTGGTCGCGGCCGGAAGCGTTGCAACGCGGCGCGTGCGTGCATTGTTGGGCGTCGGCTTGCGCACCAGCTCGACCGGGTTCGAGAGGCTTTCCATGCCCCACTCCTTGCGCGCCGTGTTGAACAAGTGGGAGAGCCGCGCCAGGCGGCGCAGCACGGTCGCGGGCGCCAGCCCGGCGGACAGCCACGTGTCGCGTTGCTGTGCGACGTCGCCGCTGCGAATGGTGGCCATGGCGCGCTTGGCCAACGGCGTCTGACGCCATAGGCCGAGCACCGACTTTTCCCGCACGGCGCCTTTCAGCGCCGGCATGACCTCGGCTTCGTAGCGGTCGAGGAGGGTATGTAGCGTGGTGGTTTCCGCCTCGCTGCGATCCAGCCATACGCCGCGATTCATCTCCGATTCGATCAGAGCGGCCCACGCCTCGGCCTCGCCGCGCGTGTCGAAGGTCTTGGTCTGTGCAGGCCAACCTAGCCGCCGCACCTGGGCATGCCACTGGTGTGGCCCTCTCCGTCGAATCGTCGCCATCACAACCTCCTAGCCCAGTGTGCCAGGAGTGTGCCAAAAAACCCTATTAAATTGCTATCTTATTGTTTTTATTGAATCTCAAACCGCATTCGTAATGCGTAGGTCGTAGGTTCGATTCCTATTTCCGGCACCATCTATACGTTTCAGGTCGTCCCACGACAACCCACGAAACCACCAAAACCCGCAGAAATGCGGGTTTTTTGTGCCTATACATTTCAGGGCATCCCATTGCAGCCCGTGCGGCGCGGGGGTATGTTCGGGGGTACAAAGACCCCGCGGGGGTATCTGGCTAGGAATTCGCCATGGCAAGTGACACGGGCAAGCTGACCGTATTAGCGATCAAGGCTGCGAAACCCGGTAAACATTTCGATGGCGGCGGTCTGTACCTGCATGTGCAAGAAGGCGGTCGCTACTGGCGCATGAAATATCGCCATGGGGGCAAGGAGAAGCTGCTAGCGCTTGGCGTCTACCCAGAAGTGGGCCTTAGTGAGGCCCGCCAACGCCGCGACGCTGCACGGACGCTGCTGCGTGATGGCAATGATCCCGGTGCAATGAAGCGTGTACGTAAGGTGGCCGACAAAGTGGCGGCTGCCAACACTTTTGATGCCATTGCCGCAGAGTGGCTGAAAAAGCAAAAGCCTCGTATGGCGAAGGCTACGTTTACGAAAGCTCAGTGGACCCTGGACGACTTGGTATCACCGTGGATAGGTAACCGGCCCATTACCGAAATCGACGCACCAGAAATGCTGCGCGTTCTTCGTCGGATAGAGGAACGGGGAGCGCACGAGACTGCACACCGTACAAAGCAGCGTTGCAGTCAAATCTTTCGCTATGCCATCGCCACAGGTCGAGCCAAGCATGACCCTACCGCCGATCTACGGGGCGCACTGGCGCCCGTAGTCTCGAAATCACGCGCAGCAATCACTGACCCACACGCAGTAGGTGAGCTACTACGCGCCATTGATGGTTACAGCGGCGGACTGGTTGCGCGTTCCGCATTGAAACTTGCGCCGCTGGTATTTGTTCGGCCGGGTGAGCTTCGCCATGCCGAGTGGGAAGAATTTGATCTGGATGGTGCGGTTTGGCGTATACCCGCCGGGAAGATGAAGATGCGCGAGGAACATATCGTTCCTTTGCCACTGCAAGCGATAGCAATCCTTCGTGCGCTGCACCCACTGACCGGACGTAGCCGCTATGTATTCCCCGGAGAGCGCAGCACAAGCCGCCCCATGTCAGAAAATACAGTGAATGCAGCCTTGCGTCGGATGGGCTTTGACAAAGACACCATGACCGGCCACGGCTTCCGCGCGATGGCATCCACGCGCTTGAACGAGATGGGCTGGAAACCGGATGTGATCGAACGTCAGCTTGCACACGCTGAGCGCAACAAGGTGCGAGCTGCGTACAACCGCGCACAGTACCTACAAGAACGACAGAAGATGATGCAGGAGTGGGCGAACTATCTTGACGCATTGCGCGACAACACCAGCAAGGTAGTCACAATTCGCAAAAAGGCGCAGAGCAATGGCTGAGAAAGCAGAATTCGTGATTGAGAACGGGATCACCATTCGCAAGTACGGAGATAAGGGAGGTAACGCCAGATGGGAAAACAGTCATGCACATGAGCTTCAGCAGCGTCTTGAGCCGAAATACAAAGCGTGGGGCAAAGAAAAGCTCGGCCTTGATGAAACGACGCGGATAGCGAAAGCACAGCTAGAATTCAATGAAGCGCGCGAGGTTTCCGAAAGAACACTACGGAAATGGATGCGCGCATGGGATAAGGAAATTGCATCTACATCATTGCCTAAATTGCCTACTGATTAATAACCGTATCGACCTTAACCCGACATAGAAAATACCAAAAGCTGACGGCGGCAGCACCTTTCTCGTCGCTTCAAAATACCTCCACCGATCACCTTGGATTTGGAGGTTACCAGTGGAACAAACGTCATCCACATCATCTGTTCGCTTCCTCAAGCTCCCCGAAGTTCTTCATCGCCTAGGCATTAGCCGTAGCGAGTTCTTCAGGCGCGCGCACACGACTCCCAACTGGCCGCTTCCCATTCGGCTAGGCACGCGCTGCGTCGTCTATTCGAGCGAGGAATTGGACTCTTACATGCGCCAATGCATTGCGAAACGCGATGAGCGGGAGGACGCATGACCAGTCGTGAAATTAAAGAAAAATTCCTTCCGACATGGGAGGTGATGGTGAAAATGGACGATGGCTTTCTGGCGTTGCTACCTGCTGAGGTCAAGGAAGCAGTCCGGGAGACGATGCTGTCCTATCAGTCAGATGACGACCAAGACGATGCAAATAAGTATTTTGATCTGATGTTTTACCCCGATAGATACCATGATTAGTAGCAGCCCGCTTATGGCGATGATTCAGCCGGCCAAGCCTTCCAATTTAGAAAACTTTTTCGGACAGCTACTCCCGGCAGATGGCAATTGCTGGATGCTCATGTTAAAGCGCGGCGAGTATTTCGATCACGAGTCGTTTGATACCGTCGAAGCGATAACAGATAGAGTCAATGCACTTGAAGCCGAAGGCGTCGAGGTCTATCACGCGGTCGCCTCGTTCATTCACAGACACGACGCAAACAAAGATGGCAGCACAGATCGCTGGGGCCGCAAGGCCGAAAACGTAGCTTTCGTGAGCGCGTTCTTCCTTGACGTTGATGTGGCAGAAGACAAGCCGGGCAACGCATACGCGACGATAGAAGAGGCCGAAGATGGTTTGTCACGTTTCGTTGAAGCATTCGGCATGCCATACAACTATCTCGTACGCAGTGGCAGCGGATTCCATGTGTACTGGTTTCTGGATGTGGACGTGCCGCGTGATGAATGGCGGCGCATTGCTCTCAAGTTCAAGGATGCAACCAAGAGCGCCGGACTCTTGGCAGACCCGGTGCGCACAGCAGACCCGGCTTCCGTGTTGCGGCCCGTAGGTACAACGAACAGGAAAACAAAGTACGGACCAGCAGGGCGACCAGTCGCGGGCAAGTGGTGTCGCTTTGGCAAGGTGAATCTGGGAGAGTTTGAAGCGACCTGTGATCGCTTGCTCAGCAGCCAGCTTGCAGCAGGCCGCACGCCAATTCCGAACGCCAGCAGTAGCACTAAAACAGATGTAGAGCCCACGCAGCCGCCGCGTTGGTTCGATGACCTCGCCGACGATGTGAGGATGCGCGTGCTGCGCTCGATGCTTGCGAAGCTCAATACGCGCTCGGTGTCGGACTATAGCGACTGGATATCCGTAGGCGCTGCGTTGGCTGGTGTCGAAGGATTGCCGCGCGATGATCTTTTCGACTTATGGGCGGAATGGTCGCAAAGTACCGACGAAGGTGCGTCGAGTTGGTGTGAAGACTCACCAGAAGAACAGCGCCGGCGATTTGATGGACTCACGCGGTCAGGCGTAGGTGCGCTGATCGTGCGCGCCAAAGAAGCGGGCTGGGTAAACCCACTGCTCGACGCTCAACTCGGCAAGGTGAGAACCGTTACTGGAGTAGTCGAGGACCGATACCCGACTGTCGATGCAGCACGTGCAGCAATCGCTAAAAATTTCGCCTATGCAAGACTCGATGACAAATTCGTTAGCCGAGACGGCGCTGTTCTGTCTGCCGAAGCCTTTGAACGCTACGTAGCGCGATACATGCCACTCGACAGCAACGGGAAACCAATGTCCGCTGTGTACATCGCAACAAAGCTCGGGGCCGCGTCGAACGTCGAGGTTGCAGGGTACGCGCCGGGCCGGGATTTCATCTATGAAGACCACGGCACGCATCAACTTATGGCTAACAAATATCAGCCGCAGATAGTTGATGAGCTAGAACCAACCGAGCTTGAGCTAAAGGCACTGGTCTTTTTCAAGAAACATCTGGCATCGGATGATGCAGGTACTGAGGAGATGATCCGCTATTTCGATCAAGCCCTCGCCTACTTGGTTCAGCACCCCACAGAACGAATTCCGAAAGTTTTTTTAATGATTGGAGAAACACAAGGCTCAGGGAAATCGACGTACACGTTAGGGTTCACGCGCGCACTATTTGGTTCGCGGAATGTCGGCAAGGCAACCAACTCGGAAATAAAAAGCAACTTCAACGACTGGATGACGGGCTACCAAATCGTATGCCTAGAAGAAATCTGGATGGCCGATAGAAAGGATTCACGTGATCTGGTGAACAGCTTGAAAGACAACATCACTGATGGAATCGCTCGGATACATCCGAAGGGTGGGAAGGGATTTCAGATGACGAATCCAGCAACGTATTTCGCGTCGAGCAACCACCTGGACGCAGTGGACCTAGCCGATGGAGATAGGCGATGGGCGATTGCACATACAAAGGCTGGGGCGCTCGATCTACGGTTTGCGGACTGGCTGCATCGTTGGCTGCAGCCGGATGGTAGAGGCCCCGGTGTACTTCGATACATCTACAGCCGGATGTCGTTAGAAGGATTCGACCCGTATGGAAGCACTCCGCGTAGCCAAGCGAAGGTAGACGTTGTTGAACTGTCCCACACAGACATCGAACGCATCGTGTTCGACGCGTGGGCTGAATCAACCGGACCATTCAAGACGGACCTGACCACACTGGAAGACGTGTGCCAGTTCGTCAGTACAAAGCTGGGCAATAACGCTAGTCGCAAGCAGGTGCAGCTTGCGCTTCAATCGACTCGCGTAAACGCCAAACAAACACGAGCAAAAAAAGAACGAAACGGAATGACGGCGGTGAAACGTTTGTGGATCACAGGAAATCACGCGGCATACGGACAGCTAGGTCCGGCGCAGCTATATGACGCCTACGAACGCTCGATTGGAGTGGCGACACTAGCCCTCTCGGTTAGCGACGCGAGCCACGCGGATCAGCTTGGAAGCGACCGGGTCGCCTAAGGCACGCACAGCCGGTACGGCCTAAATCGCCTCTACAATGCCCTCGGCGCAGCAACGGACCGCCGTACCATCATCTTTAATGTTTTTTGTAGCGAGAGATTAGGGGCAGCGCCCCCGCAATGGGGCAGCGGCAGGGAGCGGCGGCAAGAGAGTGAAAACAAGACGGTCCGGCCGGTCCGGTACGCCTGCTCCTGTCTACCGTGATCGCGCCTGCATGGATAGCTTCTGGCGGTGTATATTGAAATGCTACCTGTATACGCGACATTTATTTATGGGTACGTGGCTTGACCACTTTCGGGATCAACCTCGACTGTTCCAGGACATGAGCCGGAACTTGTTGTGGTGAACTGATAACCACCACTGGTTCTGTAATAACAGGTCATATAACCACCTCCCGCTCCCTCCTCCTTGCTAAGGCTTCCAGACTCGGTCATCCTAATTGGCTGTGTTGTGCTTGCTCCGTAGTTAGGCGGCGGCGAAATTGATGATACCCGCTGTGAGATGGGTAGAGATTGTGAACCTTCAGGAACAAAGCCCGCTGAAGGTGTGGCCGGGATAGGCATGGGTGGCATAGATCGCATTCTTTGTAGTACGGCTGCATTTTGCTTGTTTATATTGTCCTGCATGGTTGCTAGATACGCTGCAGCAAAAGTGCTCTTGTTGTCGTTAAGATACGACATGCCCTTTTGATAGTCTTGCGGGACACCTAAACCGAAAAGATAGATGGCACCTAGAGCAGCCTTGCCATCATCTGAGCTGTCGCCATCATTTATGGCTCTCTCCGCCCAGCTTAAAGCCTGACTGTTGTCGGGATCTCCTCCTGCTACTCCCAAGTAAATGTTTGCCAACAATCCCTCGGCATTACCGAAGCGCTTTTCAATGTCTGCCCTAAGATAGCCAATTGCTTTGCTTTTGTCGTGTTTGGTCTGGGTTCCAAAGAGATATATATGTGCCAGTGTCATATCCGCAAAAGGCTCGCCTTGAGCTGAAGCGAGTAGCGCCCATTTTATTGCTTCGCTTTCATTTTTCTTAATTTCACCATCGCCGGTGAAGTATTCACTGGCTAACATCCCTTGCGCTTTTGCAAAACCCTGTTGCGCTGAAAGTTGCAGCCACTTCAACCCTTCCAACTCGTCACCCGGAACCCGCGGCCCCATTAGGTACGTGCCGCTGAGTTTGAACTCTGCTTCTGGGTTACCTTTCTCTGCTGCTGCCCGTATCGCAGCCATGTCGTCACTTCCGCCGTCTTGAGCAACTGCGGTACTGATACATACGGGTAACACCAAAGCGGCTGCAAAACATGCAGTCATCACTTTGCTCTTAAACATGGAATCTCTCCCTTGGTTGAAGGGGTTATAGCCCCGTTGCTCGCAGATCGCACCAACCCGCAACGAATATAGCATCTAGGTTTAGACGATGTAGGCGTACATTCAAACCGTGTATAGCTTGTGTGCCCACTGTCATAGATAGGTGGGCACCGTGAAACGGTTGATACCCAAGGCTCCTAGCAAGACTGCCCAGAAGTCGCACTACCGCGCCGAGTACAAGGCGATACACGAGACATTGCGGGAGATGCGGCTGGAAGCAGGTCTGACACAGATCGACCTTGCGGAACGCCTTGGTCGTAGCCAGAACTTCGTCAGCCAAGCCGAACTGGGCTACAAGCGGCTAGACGGTCTTCAACTGTGGGACTGGACACATGCTTGCGGTAGCGATATGGAGCAGTTCGGAAAATCCGTAGAGGCAGGTATACACGAAGCACGGAAAACGGTTGCAAGCACCCGTAGTCAGGTACGACAGCCAGCAACACGCACGAAGAAAAGTGCCAGCAGAACCAAGGAAGGAACAACGCGAGGCAAAGTAGCTCCGTCGCCACCCGCTAAACGCAAGCCTGCACGCGGCTGACATCGCAAGTCATCAACAGGGCGATGCTGCCCCTCCGACGTCCCCCCGGTTTTGAGTAGCACAACGATTTGGAGTCCAATCCCTCAACGAACGGAGATTGGACGTGAAGAAGCGGTTTACCGAAGAACAGATCATCGGTTTCCTGCGTGAGGCGGAAGCCGGCATGCCGGTGAA
>JAATFF010000089.1 GCA_015655335.1 Lysobacterales bacterium
CAAACTCACTCCGGTGTTCTTCGGCTCGGCGGTGAACAATTTCGGCGTACAGCTTTTGTTGGACTTCTTCATCGAGCATGCACCTGCGCCCCGCCCGCGCAACACGCTCAACCGGGAGGTAAAACCGGAAGAAGAAAAGCTCACCGGCTTCGTATTCAAGATCCAGGCGAATATGGATCCGGCGCATCGCGACCGCGTGGCTTTCATGCGTGTGTGCTCGGGCACCTACAGCGCCGGCATGAAGATGATCCAGACGCGCACGAACAAGGAAGTACGCATCGCCAATGCACTGACCTTCATGGCCAGCGATCGCGAAATCGTGGAAAGCGCGTTTCCCGGCGACGTCATCGGTTTGCACAACCACGGCACTATCAGCATTGGCGACACCTTCACCGAAGGTGAAGCGATCAGCTTTACCGGCATTCCCAACTTCGCGCCGGAACTCTTTCGCCGCGCACGTCTGCGCGATCCGCTGAAAATGAAAGCGCTGCAGAAGGGCCTTGCGCAGCTTTCCGAAGAAGGCGCCACTCAGTTCTTCCGTCCGCTGATGAGCAACGACCTGATTCTCGGCGCGGTCGGCGTGCTGCAGTTCGACGTGGTCGCCTACCGCCTCAAGGACGAATATGGCGTGGATGCCAGCTTCGAGCAGGTTGGCGTGGTGACCGCACGCTGGGTGCATTGCGATGACGCGAAGAAGCTCGAAGAGTTTCGCGAGAAGAACATCTTGAATCTGGGCATTGATGGTGCTGGCGAACTCGTCTATCTCGCCCCTTCGCGCGTGAACCTTCAGCTGGCCCAGGAACGTTCCCCAGCGGTGCGTTTCTCCGCCACCCGCGAGCACGCCGCCTCGGTCGAGGTCTGAGCCGGCTTAGATCCGCGGCCGGCTGCCGTTTCACCTCGCCATCACACCGCCGGCAGCTTCCGCGCCTGCGGGCATCTCGCTAATCTGGCCTCCTGACCGCCGTCGTCGTCCGGACTTTTCCTGACAACGGGGCGCCTCATTGCCACATCAGCGGGATTTCGCATGGCCAGTTCCAGCGTGACGCCGACTCCGAGGAAGTATTCGTGGCTGGCCAACCTGCCCATTCGCTACAAGATCATCCTGGCGATAGGCCTGCTGCTTGGCCTGTTCCTGGTCAATAGCCTGATCAACGTCGGCTCCCAGAACCGGCAGACCGAAACCCGGCATTGGGCCAATCATACTTATCAGGTACTACTGCAGATCGAAGCGCTGCAACGCTCCGCACTATCGGGCCAGCTCGGCCTGCGCGGCTACCTGCTGACCCACAATGCGAGCGGCCTCGCACAGATCGACAGCAGCAATAAGGCGTTCCAGGCACAACTTACGCAACTGCGCCAGATCACCACCGACAACTCGTTGCAGCAACTGCGCATCGATCACATCGAGGCACTCATATCGCAGTGGAACCGCGAACTGCAGAAGATGGTCATCGCACCGCAGGCGGCCATCAAAGACACCGATCCAAAAGCCGCTGCAGAAGAAGCAACGCGCATCCAGGCCGACTATCTCGCACATCGCACGGTAAGGACGGAAGACTACACCGCCATCCTCGATGACATGAGCGCCACGGAACGCGAACTGCTGGCAGAACGCAATCAAGACGCGGAACGCCTATTGAACGAAACGTTCTACACGAACATCGCAAGTGCATTGATCGGGATAGTCCTCGGAGCCTTGGTGATTTCGCTCACCTCGCGGCTGGTCACGCGACCGATCCGTCGCATGACGGATTTGATGACGCGGCTCGCCGACCATGACCAGACCATCGCGATTCGCGGTGTCGAACGTCACGACGAAATCGGCGAAATCGCGCGCGCACTGCAAGTGTTCAAACAGATGGTCATCGAACTGGGGCAACAAACACTGCTGAAGAGTCAAGTCGCCTCGATCTCCGGCAGTCTTCAGGAAGCGATGAACCACCGCGACTTTGCCGAACGCTTCACCTCGCAACTCGTGCCCTTACTGCACGCCGGCGTCGGCCTGTTCTACGGTTACGACGAATCACGCCAGCGACTCGACCTGCTTGGCAGCTATGGCCTGCGTCTGAACAACAGTCCCGATGCATACATGCCCGGTGAAGGCCTTGTCGGTCAGTGCGCATTGTCGCGACAACCGATCGTACTTGATGATGTGCCGGACAATTACCTGCGCATCGATTCCGGCAGTGGTGCGGCGCCTCCGCGCCACATCAGGATTCAACCTCTGCTCTTACGCAACCAACTGGTAGGGGTGCTGGAGTTCGCCAGCTTCACTCCGCCATCGCCGCTGCATCAGCAGCTATTGAGCGAACTGTTGCCGATGGCGGCCTTGACGCTTGAAAACCTCAACCGCGCGGTAAGCACCCAGGAGCTGTTGGAGCAAACCAGCGAGCAGGCCGACGAGCTGCGCATATCGAGCGTGACCATGCGCCAGCAGCAAGAAGCGTTGCGCAATGCCAATGACACGCTTCAAGCCAAGACCATCGAGCTGGAAGAACAATCCCAGCGCTTGCTGGCTTCGGAAGAAGAGTTACGCGTGCAAGCCGACGAACTACAGGCATCCAACGAAGAATTGCGGCTTAAGACCGATACGCTTCGGCATCAAAAACAGCAGCTGGAAGCGTTGCAGCGCGAGACGGCACAGAAGGCGGAAGAACTGGCGCGGGCCAGTCAGTACAAGAGCGAGTTCCTCGCCAACATGTCGCACGAACTGCGTACACCGCTGAACAGCTTGCTGATTCTTTCGCGCAGCCTGGCCGACAATCGCGAGGGAAATCTCGACGCGGAGCAGATCGAGTCGGCGCGCATCATCCACGATGCAGGCTCCAGCTTGTTGCGCCTGATCAATGACATTCTCGATCTGTCCAAGATCGAGGCAGGCAAAATGGAGCTGGCGCTGGTCGACCACCCGCTGCAGAATCTGGCCCGCAGCTTGCGCCGCAATTTCGATCACGTCGCGCGCGAAAAGAAACTCGATTACGACGTCGTGCTTGAGGACGGACTGCCAGCCAGCATCCATACCGATCCCAATCGGTTGGAACAGATCATCAACAATCTGCTCGCCAATGCTTTCAAGTTCACGGCAAAAGGTGCGATCCATGTTCGCATCGGCCGCCCCGGGGGCGATCTATCCGTACCCGATGCGATCAAAAACCAGCCGTTGCTGGTCATCAGTGTCCAAGACAGCGGCATCGGCATTCCGGCCGACAAACTGGAACGCATCTTCAACGCATTCGAGCAGGCCGACAGCAGCACCAGCCGACAATTCGGCGGCACCGGGTTGGGATTGAGCATTTCGCGACGCATGGCGGCATTGCTCGGTGGCGATATCGTTCTGCGTAGCGACGTTGGCCGCGGCAGTGAATTTGTGTTGCTGTTGCCCGAACGTTGCAAGGATCCTGCCGCGACGTCCGCAGCATCCAGCCACGCGCCAACGACGAGGCCTGTAACACGCGCATTGCTACCTGCTGAGGGCGTGAATGACGATCGCGAGCGCATCGCGCCTGGCGACAGCGTTATTCTGATCGTGGAAGACGATCTGTCGTTCGCTCGCATCCTGGCCGACATCGTGCGGCAAAAGGGGCATTGCGTATTGCATGCATTGGATGGCGAGAGCGGCCTGGAACTGGCACGGCGTTACCATCCGATCGGCGTCTTGCTCGATGTCATGCTGCCGGGCATGGATGGCTGGACCGTGATCGAGCGACTCAAGGCCGATCCCGCTACTCGCCATATCCCGGTGCATTTTCTGTCAGCTACCGAAGACGCCGGACGCGGCCGTGAACTTGGCGCCGTGGGTTTCCTTACCAAACCCGTCACCCGGGAAGCGATCAACGATGCCTTCGAGCGCCTGCTGCATTTTGCCAAGGGTCGTACACGACATTTGCTGGTTGTCGATGACGATGCCGACGCACGCAGCGCGGTGCGCACCCTGTTGAATCAGGACGATGTCGCGATCGACGAAGCCAGTTCCGGTGAGGAAGCGCTCGATAAAATTGCAGAGACCGGCTATGACTGCATCGTGCTGGACCTCGGCTTGCCGGGCATATCGGGCCTGGATCTGCTCGAGAAACTGGCCGACAGCGGCAGCATTCCGCCGGTAGTGGTGTATTCCGGGCGCGAGCTCAGCCGTGAAGAAAACCTGCGCATCCGCCAATACACCGACAGCATCGTCATCAAAGGCGCGCGTTCTCCTGAGCGTCTTCTGGATGAAGTGAGCCTGTTTTTGCATAGCATTCGCAATGCGATGCAACCCGGTGCCCCCGCCGCTTCAAGTTACGATGGACTGCATGGCCATCACGTGCTTTTGGTGGACGACGACATGCGCAATCTGTTTGCGCTGTCCAAAGTGTTGCGTGGCTGGGGCGTACAGGTAAGCATGGCGCAAGACGGACAGAAAGCTTTGCAGATGCTTGCGGAGAATCCACAGCTGGAATTGGTGCTGATGGATATCATGATGCCCGGGATGGACGGCTACGAGGCGACGCGCGCGATTCGCGCCAAGCCGTCTCTCTCTCGCTTACCGATCATTGCGCTCACGGCCAAGGCAATGCGCGGCGACCGCGAACAATGCCTGGAAGCAGGCGCCAACGATTACCTGGCCAAACCGATCGACCTGGACAAGCTCGCCTCCATGATGCACGTGTGGTTACGTGGCTGACGCACAAGACGCCAACATGGATGCGCCGGAGCTGGAAAACATCGAAGTGGACCTATTCGTGCAGGCGCTGCAACGTCGCCACGGCTATGACTTCAGCCAGTACGCGCCTGCTTCGCTGAAACGCCGCGTGCAATTGCTGACGGAACAACTGGAATGCAAGACGATCAGCGGCTTGATTGAACGCGTCATGCACGAGCAACAACTGCTGCCGCGTTTGCTGGAAGGTCTTACCGTTCCGGCGTCGGACATGTTCCGTGATCCGACGATGTTTCGTGCCTTGCGTGAAACAGCGCTACCCATGCTCGCGTCCTATCCGCAGATCAACATCTGGCAAGCCGGTTGCGCACATGGACAGGAGGTGTATTCGCTGGCGATCCTGCTGGAGGAAGCCGGCCTGTACGAGCGTTCGCAGATCTTTGCCACCGATCTCAGCGAACGGGCTCTGCAGCAAGCGCAAGAGGGAATCTATCCAGCGCGCGAAGCACAACAGTGGTCGCGGAACTATCAGGCATCCGGCGGCAACCGCTCTCTGGCCGACTACTACAGTGCGCGCTACAACCTGATCAAGCTCGATCAGCGTCTACGTCGCCATGTGACATTCGCGCGGCACAATCTGGTGGCCGACGGCGTGTTTTGCGAAGCCCATCTGATTCTTTGCCGCAACGTCCTGATCTACTTTTCCAATCCACTGCAGAGTCGCGTGCTGTCACTATTTAGCGAGAGTCTCGTTCGTGGCGGCTTCCTTTGCCTGGGTTTGCGCGAAAGCCTCGACTACGCCCCCTCGTCGCATGATTTTGCCGTGTTTGACGAGGCGCAGCGCATTTATCGCCTCACCAATCCACCCGAGCGACAGCACCCATGAGCTTGCCGGCGGCCATCGCGATCGGCTGTTCCGCGGGCGGTGTGGACGCGCTCAAAACCGTGATTGGCGGTCTCGATCCACGACTGCAGCAGACGATCCTGGTCTGCTGCCATAGCAGCTCCGATACCGTAGACCTGTTATGCGAGGTACTGAGGCGGGTTTCGGCCATCCCTGTTATCGAGGCAACAGAACGCCATAGTGTGCGCTCGGGCGTCGTGCAACTTGCTCCCACGGGCTACCATCTGTTGGTGGAAAGCGATCAGCATTTTGCGCTGTCGATCGATCCGCGCGTGAACTACGCGCGGCCGTCTATCGATGTCCTATTCAGCTCAGCGGCCGAAGTGTGGCAGGCGACACTGATCGGCGTCGTTCTTACCGGCGGCAATGCCGACGGGGCCGCCGGCCTGAAACGGATTCGCCAACTCGGTGGTGTCGCCATCGTGCAGTCGCCCGCCGAGGCGGAAGTGGGCACGATGCCCCAAGCCGCGCTGGACATCGCCGGCGCGGATTATTGCGTCAGCCTTTCCGATATCGCACCCTTGCTCAATCGGTTGTGCCTGGCATGACTACGCGTTCTCCGAAGATTTTGGTCGTCGACGATACACGCGCCAATCTGGTGGCCATGCGCCGGCTTTTGGCTGACTGCGGTGCGGAGCTGATCGAAGCCAGCAGCGGGAACGAAGCGCTGTCGTTGTGCCTGGATCAGCATTTCGCTTTGATCCTGCTCGATGTGAACATGCCGGACATGGATGGCTTCGAAGTCGCGGCCTTGCTTGGCGAAGCGGAACAGCTACGCGATACGCCGGTCATCTTCGTCACGGCCGCTTATGCAGACGATTTGTATCGCCTCAAGGGTTATCGCTCCGGCGCGGTGGACTACATCGCCAAGCCGATCAACGACGTGATCCTGCAATCCAAAGTGCGCGTATTTCTCGAACTGCACGCGGCGCGGATGCAATTACAGCAGACACTGGCCGAACTGTCCGCGCGCAACGATCAATTGCAGATCGAAATCGCCGAGCGCCAGCGTATCGAGGCCAAGGTGCGTTACCAGGCCACTCACGACATGCTGACGGGCTTGCCCAATCGCGTACTTTTCCATGATCGCCTGCGCAGCGCCATGCAACGCGAAATACGGCACGACGGCAATTTTGCGCTCGTTCTCATCGACATCGATGGATTCAAGGCGGTGAACGATACGTACGGACACCCTGCAGGCGATGCGCTACTGCAAGCGATCTCGAGTCGTTTGAATCATCATGTTCGCAACGAAGATACCGTGGCGCGCCTGGGCGGCGACGAATTTGCGCTGATCTTTGAAGATGTCAGCGATGTCACGCCGCTACTGCAACGCTGCCAGCACCTCTGCGACATGCTCGCTCAACCGTATCCCCTGCATGGATCGCGCGGCGATTTCGCGGCGCGTGTCAGCGCCAGCATCGGCGTGGCGCTGTGGCACGAAAAACTTGGATCCGACGAAATACTGATCCAGGCCGCCGACCGTGCGCTTTATCAGGCCAAGGAACAGGGCAAGAACGGCTGCGTACTCGCATCGCAATAAGCCGTTGACCAATGACCACCACGACGCGTGGTTCAAGTGACGTATGGCACTGCACGTAACGAATGCTGCGCTCGTAACGTGTATTCCAAACAAAGGGGAACGCTTATGGCTGGCACGATCGCTTTCGTCACACCCTCATCCGCACCGGCGTGGCAACGCTGGCTGCTGTTTTCGCCCGTTGCACGGATCATCATTTTTACTGCGCTAGCGTTCGGGATCGGCTACGCCGTCCATGATGCCGTCGCACTCTTGGGCTGGACCAGCAAAGCCGCCAGCGCAGTTCAGCACGCCATGGCGCAGGTATCGATCGAGGTTATCGCCTGCGTCGGGGCCTATTTGATTCTGGTGCGCGGGATCGAGCGTCGACGCGTGACCGAATTGTCGCTGCGAACGATGTTGCCTTACGGCTTACGCGGTTTAGTTGGCGGCGGCGCACTGTTCAGTACGGTGGTGGGCCTTTTGTGGTTGTTTGGTTGCTATCACGTGCTGGGCATCAATGCGCAAGTGAATTGGCTACCGCCGTTGCTGGTCGCCGGCATCAGTGCCGGGGTCGGCGAGGAGATCATTACTCGAGGCGTGCTATTCCGCATCGCCGAGGAAGGTTTAGGCACGTGGTGGGCCTTGGCGATTTCAGCGCTTTTCTTCGGTGCTGCGCACATCTTCAATCCAAACGCTACGCTCTGGAGTTCGCTGGCGATTGCCATTGAAGCGGGCATCCTTCTCGCCCTGATTTTCCACGTTACTCGTTCGTTGTGGGCGTGCATGGGCCTGCACGCCGCGTGGAACCTGATGCAGGGCACTGTCTATGGCATCCCGGTTTCAGGCCTCGATGAAAAGGGATGGCTGATTTCTTCCCGCACCGGGCCGGACTGGTTGAGCGGCGGCGTATTCGGCGCCGAAGCCTCGGTCGTTGCGCTGGCATCGTGTTCGTTGGTGTCGCTGGTGCTGCTGATGATTGCACTGCGTCGCGGAAGCATTGTTCCGCCGTTCTGGTCTCGTCGCGCCAAAACCGACAAATGACATGACCATGTCCGACGCGCTTACGACTTTCGCGGCGAAATCCACATCGTAATGCGCGCACGGAAGACCGCCGTGCCCGCGGGATCGGTTACCTGCACGATCACGGGCCACTCCTGACCGCCAACGGCGTTGGTTAGCTGAGCCTCCGGCGTAGCGACCGCGCGCATGCTGCCGGTCGCTTTGCCCAGGTATTCCACGCTCATCCCCTTGGGAATCCAGCGCATGCCTGGCGGCATCGTCGCTTCGGCCATCACGCCCGCGCTTAGCTCCGCGAGATTGCATAGCGCAATCGCATGCACGGTACCGATATGGTTATGAACGCGCCGGCGATCGCGCATGTGCACTTCGCAACGACCGGGCTCCAGCGCGACAAAGCGCGGCGCGATCGTCGAGAAGTACGGCGCCCTGAAACAGATCGCGCGCGAAAACAGCCAGTGGCCACCCGGCCAGCGCGTAACACGACGGTATAGCGACAGCACTGACGTATTCACGGTCTCTCCATGGCGGCGACATGTGTCGCCGCCTACTCTGGAAAACGATGCCGTAGCGCTACGCCGCGTCGGCCAGTTTCTTCGACGTATCCCGCGTGACCGCCGAACGCAATTCGGCCGGATCGAAATCGTCCACCGAGATGAACTCGAACACACCCTCGCGCACGCGCTTTAGCAAAGCCGCCTCGCTGGGATCGATGACGCCGGCCTTTACCGCTTCGTCCAACTGACCGATGTAATCGTGCGAGGTGAATTGGCCTGCCTTCAGCGCCTTGCCGAACTTGCGTTCGACCGGCTCGGCCGCAATCACGTCGGGCAGCAGTTTGTTCATGCGGCCCACGGTGTTGTTGGGGGTCGGCGTGAGATAGGTCCACTCCAGCAGTCGATCGCGTGCTTCGCCCGGTGCGGTGATGATCGCGGCGACACGACGTCCCAACCGATCCGACGGCGGCACTTCGCGGCGACCGAAGGGGAACACCAACACATGCAGTAACCAAGCCACCGGGCGCACCGGAAAGTTTCGAATCGCGCCGTCGAGCGCCATCTGCGTACGCCACATGCACTCATGGAACGCCCACGCCAGTAAAGGTCGATCCGATTCGGGGCGGCCGGTGTCTTCGTAACGCTTCAGCATCGCACTGGCGATGTACAGATAACTCAGCACATCGCCCAGGCGAGCAGACAGCTTTTCCTTGAATTTCAGCTTGCCACCTAGCACGCCCATGAAGGTGTCAGCGCACAAGGCCAGCGCTGCGGAATAACGATTGAGTTTGCGGTAGTAACGACGCGTGTACGCATCGCCAGCGGCCTCGCCAATGCGTGCTCCCGTAACGCCAAGTACGAAACTGCGCACCGCATTGGAGGCGCCAAAACCGAGGTGTCCGAACAGCGCGCGATCAAAAGTCTTCAGGCGTTCGCTGTAATCGGGAATCGACAGCGCCTGCATTTCCTTCAGCACGTAAGGATGGCAACGGATTGCGCCCTGACCGAAGATCATCAGGCTGCGCGTCATGATGTTGGCGCCTTCCACCGTGATCGCGATCGGCACACCTTGCCAGGCGCGACCCACATAATTCTTCGGCCCCAGCTGCACGGCCTTGCCGCCGTGCACATCCATCGCATCGCCCGCGATCGTTCTGCCCCATTCAGTGGCGTGATACTTGGCGATAGCCGAGGGAACCGCCGGCTTCTCACCACGGTCCACGGCCGCCGCTGTCGCGCGCGACAATGCTGCGGTGGCGTAGGTGAGACCGCCGATGCGCGCCAATGCCTCCTCCACGCCTTCGAAGCGGGCAACGGCCAAGCCAAACTGTTTACGCATGCGCGCGTACGCACCGGTGCCCGCGACCGCCATGCGTACGCCGCCGGTCGCGTTGGATGGCAGCGAAATGGCGCGTCCGACGGAGAGACATTCGACCAGCATGCGCCAGCCATGCCCTGCCATATGCGGGCCGCCGATCAACGTCGACAGCGGCGCAAAAATATCCTTGCCGCGTACGGGACCATTCTGGAACGGAATGTTCAGCGGAAAATGCCGGCGTCCGATTTCCAGCCCTGGCGTCGTGCGCGGCAAGAGTGCCAGCGTGATGCCGAGATCTTCTTTGTCGCCGAGCAGATGTTCCGGGTCGTACAGGCGGAACGCCAGACCAACCACCGTAGCAATGGGCGCAAGCGTGATGTAGCGCTTGTCGAAGTTCAGCTTTATGCCGACTGTTTCGACGCCATCGACAACTTGCTTGCACACTGTGCCGTAATCGGGAATCGAGGTTGCATCGGAACCGGCGTAAGGGCCGGTCAATGCGAAGCAAGGAATTTCCTCACCGATAGTAAGACGCGGTAGGTAGAAGTTCTTCTGTTCGTCGCTGCCGTAGTGCAACAGCAGTTCGGCCGGCCCAAGCGAATTAGGTACAGCCACCGTGGAGGCCACCGTGGCCGACATCGTTGCCAGTTTTTGCAGCACTGCCGAATGCGCCAGCGCCGAGAACTGCAGGCCGCCGTATTGCTTCGGAATGATCATGCCGAAGAATTTGTGCTTCTTGATGAAGTCCCAAACTTCCGGCGGCAGGTCGCCCAGTTCGTGCGTGATTTGCCAGTCGTCGATCATGCCGCACAGCTGTTCCACGGGACCGTCGAGGAAGGCTTGTTCTTCGACACTGAGTTCCGGCTTGGGCTGCTTGAGCAATTCATGCCACGCCGGCTTGCCGGAAAACAGCTCGCCTTCGAAACCAACGGTGCCCGCTTCCAGCGCCGTCTGTTCGGTATCCGACAATTTCGGCGTCACTTTCGCGAACAGCTTCAACAACGGCGCGCTGATTTGTTTGCGGCGAAAGTTGATCATCAGCAAAGGCACCGCGATCGCCAGTTCGATGATCAGCAAAATCACCATCGTCATCGGCGCATGTGCAAGCAAGCCGACGACCAGCGTGGCGGCGATCGTAGTGAACGCCCAGGTACGCAGGCTGCTGCGATGATAAGCGCAGGCACCCGTCGCGATGAGCGCCGCCAGCAGGGTCAATAGTACGGACATCTCAACACCTCATTGCAGGTTACTTGACCGCGTCCGCAGGGACGGCGGTGGGCTCCAGGCTTTCGATGAAGCCTGCGATCTGGGCCGTGAATGCATCGTTCGCATCCCCGGCCAGCATATGCGTTGCGCCCGGTACTTCGGCATGGCGAGCATGCGGCACCAAGGCAAGAAATTCGTCGACGGTGCGATGCGACACGACATCGCTATGCTCGCCGGATAACAGCAGTACCGGCACATCGACCTTGGCGGCCGCCACCAGCAAACGTGGCTGATAGCGTTCGCTTTCGCTCACCAGACCACCGGCCAAGAGCGCCGGATCCCAGTGCCAGCGCAGGCGACCATCGGCGCCCTCGCGCAGCAGCGGACGCAATTGTTGTTCGCTCTTGCGCTCGCGTCGTTGCGGCAGGTACGTGGCGATCTGCTCGGCCGCTTCGGCATAACTGGCAAAACCATCCGGATGCGCCTGCATGAAAGCCAGGATGCGCTCGACGCCGGAGGTTTCCCAGCGCGGGGTGATGTCTACCAGCACCAGCGCGCGGAACGGCGATGGCCGCATCTCGCCCGCCACCACCAGGCCGAGCAAGCCGCCCATCGACGCTCCCACCAGAATCGGCGGCTCCGGCTGGGCGCGAGCCAATCCAAGCAGATCGTCGACGAACTGCTCCATGTGGTAATCGCCATCCGGAACCCGGTCGCTTTCGCCATGACCGCGGCTGTCGAATGTGACACAGCGACAGCCACGCCCCGCCATCGTCGCCGCGGCGATGTTCCAGGCCCCTCGGGTTTGGCCGAAACCGTGCGCGAACAGCAGGGTTGGCTGACCTGACGCCTGACTCAGGTCGACGGCCAGCGAGAGGCCGTCGGCCGTCGCGAACGAAGTTCGGGTGGGCAGCATTGATTCCATACGCATGAGTATGGAATGCTCACCCAGATGTCGTCAAGCCGCCCCAGAATCGGCGTTTTCACGCATCAGGCCAGCGTAGGTACGACACAGTTTTCCCCTCGCCTGGGCTACCATACGGAAATGAATGTCCGCCAAAAACCTGAACGCACACGCCTTTCCGCCGAAGATTGGGAAGATGCAGCCCTTAATCTGATCGCCGAACAAGGCGTCGGCGCGCTGGCCGTGGAGGCCCTCGCCCGTCAGCTTGGCGTTACCAAAGGCAGCTTTTATTGGCATTTCCGCACACGCGAAGCGCTGCTTCAGGCCGCTCTGGAACGCTGGGAGCAATACGGCGAGCGTGAAATCATCAGCCAGATCGAGGCCATTCCCGATCCGCGCGAACGCTTGCCCGAACTGTTCCGCCGCGTCGCCCATGAGCTCCATCCGCACCGCGTCTATGCCGCCCTGCTGAAGGCGCTGGATCATCCGTTGGTCGTGCCCGTCATGGCGCGCGTCTCGAAGCGGCGGACGGAATTTCTCCATACGGCCTACTCCGAGGCCGGTATGGAAGGCAGCGAAGCGCTCAACCGCGCCAGGCTGACCTATGCCGCCTACGTCGGCTTCCTACAGCTGAATTTCACACTCGGCCTGCCAAGGTTGAGCCATGAAGAGTTCGACACCTATGTCGAACACATGATCGCGACCCTGATCCCGGCCTAATCCGATCGGCGCTGGGAACGGGCGCCCGGAAAGCCTGCTGCGACACCCCACCGCATGCGCGTTTGCTGCATGCGACCTTGCAATGCCAGTACCCGTAACTTACCGTCGTGGCTCTTTTTTGTGGGTAGACCAAGGCGAGGGAAGACATGGCAAGCAAGCTTGCTGCGCTCGAGCAATGGGTCCATGACGTGGCGGCTATGACCCGCCCCGCGACGATCCATTGGTGTGACGGTTCCGATGGCGAATATCGGAGTCTGGTACAGCAAATGCTGCATACCGGCGATTTGATCGAACTGAACCAGCAGACCCATCCTGGTTGCTATCTGCATCGTTCCAGCCCGTCCGATGTGGCGCGCGTGGAACACCTCACGTTCGTATGCACCAAAGACGAGGCCGACGCCGGCCCGAACAATCACTGGATGGCGCCGACCGAGGCGCATACCAAGATCGACGCACTGTTCGACGGCTGCATGGAAGGTCGGACGATGTACGTCATCCCGTACTGCATGGGTCCGATCGACTCGCCGCTCTCACGCTGCGGCGTGGAAATCACCGACAGCCCGTATGTCGTCGCCAACATGCGCACGATGACGCGCATGGGTGCCGCAGCGCTGGCGCGCATCGAGCGCGATGGTCACTTCGTGAAAGGATTACATTCCACCGGCGAGCTGGATCCAGAGCGCCGTTTCATCATGCATTTCCCCGAAGAGCTGTCGATCAAGTCGTATGGCTCCGGCTACGGCGGCAACGCACTGCTTGGCAAGAAGTGCCACGCACTGCGCATCGCCAGCTACCAGGCACGCACCGAGGGCTGGCTGGCCGAGCACATGCTGATCGTTGGCATCGAGAACCCGCAAGGCCAAACCCATTACATCGCGGCCGCGTTCCCGTCCGCCTGCGGCAAAACCAATCTGGCGATGCTGATTCCGCCTGAAGGCTATCGCAAGGACGGCTGGCGCGTATGGACCGTGGGCGACGACATCTGCTGGATGCGTCCCGGCGAAGATGGACGTCTATACGCCATCAATCCGGAAGCCGGCTTTTTCGGCGTGGCACCCGGCACCAGCAACAGCAGCAACCCGAACGCGCTGGCCTCGATCGCACGCGACACCATTTTCACCAATGTGGCGGTTACGGCCGACAACCAGCCCTGGTGGGAAGGTTTGCCGGGCACACCGATTACTGACTGGCAGGGTCGCCCGTACGATCCGGCCAACGGCCCTGCCGCACATCCGAATTCGCGCTTCACCGTGAGCGCCAAGCAATGCCCGACCTGGTCGCCGAAGGCCGAAGATGCGCAAGGCGTACCGATCAGCGCCATCGTCTTCGGCGGCCGCCGCCCGTCGTTGCTGCCGTTGGTGATGGAAGCGCGCGACTGGACACACGGTGTGCTGATGGGCGCCGCCATGGGCTCGGAAACCACCGCCGCCGCGACCGGTGCGGTCGGTGTGTTGCGCCGCGACTCGATGGCGATGAAACCCTTCTGCGGTTACCACTACGGCGACTACTTCACGCATTGGCTGTCGTTCGACAAGGCCGGCGCCAAGTTGCCGAAGATCTTCCACGTGAATTGGTTCCGCAAGGGCAAGGACGGCAAGTTCATGTGGCCAGGCTTCGGCGAAAACCTGCGTGTGCTGGAGTGGATGATCGCCCGCGTCGAGGGCAAGGCGCGCGGCACCGAGACGCCGATCGGCACCCTGCCCGCCCATGGCGAACTCAAGCTCGACGGATTGGATCTGCCGCGCGAAACGCTGGCCGACTTGCTTCACGTCGATGCATCCGGCTGGCAGGCCGAGTTGCATGCCATCGGCGAGTACCTGGACAGCTTCGATCACCGCCTGCCCAAGCGGCTGCGCCAAGAGCAACAACGCGTCGCCCAGGCCCTGGATACGCCACGCAAGGCGGCCAACGCTTAAAACACGGCTTTTTGCCTTCGCCTCCTCTCCCCTTTGGGGAGAGGATTGAGGCGAGGGGCTGGGGCTTGCTCCGATCTTCATCAGAGCGCACTCCAACTCACCACTTACGCGAAGTTGGCCTCTCATCCCAACCTTCTCCCCGCTCCTCAAAGCCACGGCCATCCTGGCCCTTCCCCGCGTGCCCCAAAGGGAAGAAGGGGCAACCGCAAAAAGCCGCACTTAATAGGTGTAAACCCATCGCCCCGCAGCCGCATCCAAGCTGGCAAGATGATTGCTGCTTGCATCGCCAACGGAAGCGCCATGGCACCTGCACTCGCTGCGGGACACAACAACGATATGGATGACGTGCGCGCGGCCGCAGCAGGCGACCGTCAGGCATTCCAACGCCTGTATCGCCTGCATGTCGGTCGGATCCATGGCGCCATGTTGCGGTTGGCCGGCTACGATCATGCGCGGGCCGAGGATTTGACGCAGGACGCGTTCGTACGCGCCTGGCAGAAGCTGGACAGCTTCCGCGAGCAAAGCGCCTTCGGAACGTGGCTTTATCGGTTAGCGGTGAATGTGGCACTCATGGACATAAGGGCGCGGGGCGCCGATCCGGTCGGCTATGTCGACGAGGAGAACATCCCCGAGCATGGTGAGACACCGTTCTGCGCCGCCGAACGCGAGGAGCTGGAACGCGCGATCGGCCGGCTGCCGCCACGGGCTCGCGCGGTGTTGGTATTGCATGACGTGGAAGGCTGGCACCATGAAGAAATCGCCGGCGAACTAGAGATGGCAGTAGGGTCATCCAAGGCGCAGCTGCATCGTGCACGCGGGTTGTTGCGCAAGGCTCTTGGAGAAGTGCGATGAACGAATTCGAATGGCTGCGCCAGACGCGCGAACTGAATCAGCCGGTCGCTCCGCGGAATGACTTGTGGGCGCGTATCGACGCTTCGCTCGACGAAAGTGCCACGCCCGCCGACATCGCTGCGCCGACACCCATCGGGCGCGCGCGCCATCGTCGCGTATGGGCGCTGGCGGCAAGCATGGCGGCGGCTGTCGTGTTGGCGGCCGGTGTCGTGTGGCATATGCATGCGATTCCGCCGGCCGCCGAGTCTGTCGCCACGAGCATGAGCCCCGACAACACGCCGTGGAAACCCAACGATCCGCGCCTGGCTGGTGCGGCGGTCCAATTGGATGCCGCGCGCATGGAATTGCAACAAGCCATGCAGCAAGCTCCCGATTCACCGGCCCTGCAGCGCCTGCTGCAGCGGACCGATGCGCAACAAACTCGCCTGCGCGAGTTCGAGAAACAAGCCGGCTGAGGCCAACAGGACACCATAACTATGAAAAACGCCCGCTACCTGCCGCTGCTTTTCTGCCTGTCCTTGGGGGGGCAGGCGTTTGCCAACACGCCGATCGACCTTAGTCACGCGGCTGCGTCGACGGCACATGTCGATATCAGCAATATCAAGGGCGAAGTCACCATCACCGCCTGGGATCGCAACGAAGTGCATGTGGGCGGCGAGCTGGGTAATGGCGCAGAACCGCTCGCCATTGAAGGAACCGACAACAACCTGTCGATCAAAGTGCAGGCACAAGGACAAAACGGCTGGCTCAATTGGGGCGACGACAAGGCCATGTCGGCGACGACGCTGGACATCAACGTGCCGCGAGGCGCGTCGCTGAAGGTCAGTGTGGTGAGCGCGCCACTGAGCGTGGATGGCATCAATGGTGGTGACATCGAGGTGAATTCCGTCAGCGGCCGTGTGCGCATCAATGCGCAAACACCCATGCTTAATGTCGTCTCCGTCAGCGGCAACGTCGCTTTCTCCGGCCAGGCCAAGCAAGCCAAGCTGCAGACTGTGAGCGGCGACATTCTCGCGCCGTCGCTTGGCAACAAGGTCGAACTGCAGACTGTTTCCGGGCACATCCAGGCTGCGGGTGGTCCATGGGAGCAGCTCAATCTGAGCACCGTTTCGGGTGATGTGCAGTTGAGCGGCGCACTCGCCGCCGGCGGCAACATCAGCATCGACAGCATGAGCGGCGATCTTCAGTTGCAGTTTCCCGCGTCGCTCTCCAGCAGCGTTCACGCAAGCACCTTCAGTGGCGATCTACGCAGCGATTTCGGCACGCCCAAGCAACCCGAACACGGCCCAGGCAGCACACTCGATACCGTCTCGGGTAACGGCGACGGCAAGATCAGCATCGAAACGTTCAGTGGCGACTTGCGGATCCGCAAACAGGGCTGACCGTTGCAGATACCAAAAAAAGCCCCCGCAATGCGGGGGCTTTTTTATTAAGAAGTCCGATCAAAGATCTTGGTGGTATTGCACGTAAGGTGTACGCGACTGATCCGGTTCGGGCGGTCCCGCCGGCGTGTTCGCGGCGTTACCCGAAGACCAGATATTTTGCGCGCCGAAACTCAGCGAACCCTGCCAAGGCAGACGCCACGTCACGCCCAGGTCGATGCTGTTCCAGCGACGATCCGCGGTGAAACTGCTCGGCATGCCCGGCTCTGGCTGCATCGTGCGACCGACGATGCTGCCGCTGATCGGACCACGATCGACGCCAAAGCTCAGCGCTTTCTGATCCAGTGTGCTGAGGCCCAGCAAATTACCCGGCAGCAAGCGTATGCGCCCCATGCTGGCACCCAGCATCAACCCGCTGTCGCCAGAAAGCGCAAGACGACCGCGCGCATTCAGTTGCGTACTGCTATCGAAATCCGGCAATCCGTTCACGCCGGTCACTGCGCCAGGCAGTACGCGCGGCAGCGGAGTCGTGTTCGGAATCTGATCTTGCGCAACGCTCACGCCAAGGCTGTAGCGGCCTGCGTTGTAGGTCGCGCCGACTTCGCTACCGATGATGCGCGGCTGAGTCACCCAGGATCGCTGGTTGACGCCCGCCTGCGCCGTAACATTGGGTGTAACACCGTACTGCACGACGCTCGAACTTACCGTCCCGCCCGAAAGCGGATTGAGCGACAGCGAGGTATTGTTTTGCGTCTCAGCCGTTGAAGCACTTTGCGACTGCAGCAACAACGAACCCTGCGTCGGCTGCCCGGACTTCAACAAAGACTGTTGCTGCAGCCACGCGGCGGTGCTGATCTGATCAGCGCCCACTGTCTGTCCTGTCGCAATGAGCGGCACGAACACAAGCGGCAATGTCAGCAACAGTCGGCGCATGAAAGTTAGCAAAGTGTCGTAGCAGACCTTATCCGACCCTCGATGAGGGGCAGACTCCCGGAAATCAGTATACCCCGTTTTACTTTTTACTAACACCCCGGACTTGCCGTGCTTTTTGTGGCGAAATCCGCCAAAAAAGCCTCTCGAACAAGGACTTGCTGGCACGGTGAATGCATAATCCAGAAACCCGGACGACCCTACTTTCAATAACTAGGCGTGACGACGACATGAGGGGATCGTCACGATATATAGTCGTCGGAGATACTGCGCATGGACCCGCCGATTTGCCATGAGTTCAGTGCCTGACAGCCGCAATTTCATGTTGGAAACCACCGGGACTATCCCGGCGGAGCTGCGCGAGACCATGGAAAGGCTCTTTAGGGCCGCGGACGCGGGCAGCGTGCTGGAAACCTGCGAAGCCGCCTTAGGCCACCTGGGCATCCAGGGCGAGCTGATATGGCTGCCGCCGGAGATCGACGACCAGATCCCGGTGCCCGGCAGGCTCAGCCTGGCCAAGGACCCGCAGAGCCTGCAGACCCTGGTGCTCGTCAGCGACCCCGATCAGCTGAACAAGACGGTGAGTGCCGAGCTGATCTGGCTTGGACGGCTCGCCGGCACTCGCCTGCGCCAGCTGAGCGAAACCGGTCGCCTGTATGAGGCCATTTCCCGCCTGGCCATGGCCGAGCGCCTTCAGCGTGCCTTGTATGCCATTGCCGACCTGGCCGGCACCGCACACAACATGACGGAGATGATGCAGTCGCTGCACGCCACCGTCGGCATGCTGATGTACGCGGAAAACTTCTTCATCATCCTGTATGACCCAGCCACGGATAGCGTGCGTTTTCCGTACTACGTCGATACCGTCGATCAGAAACCGCCCCTGCCGGACGAGAGCTATCCGCTGCAAGACATGCGACATAGCTTGTCGTGGAATCTGTTGCAAAATGGACAGCCCCTCATGGGCTCGGTCGAGGAATTGTCGCAGCAGCTGGAAGGTCGCTTCGTCCTGGTAGGTCCTTCGTGCGAACACTGGCTGGGTGTGCCGTTGATGCGCGGCAGCCAGGTCGTCGGCGGTATCGCCGTGCAGAGTTATCGCTCCGATACGCATTACACGCGTCACGATCGCGATCTGCTCAATTACGTGGCGCAGCATATGCAGACGGCACTCGAGCGTCGTGAAGCGCACGCGGAATTGGAACGACGCGTAGCCGATCGCACCGCTGCGCTACGCGCCACCAATCGCGTGTTACGCCAACAGGTGCTTCAACGTCAGCGCGGCGAGCGTTTGCAATCGGCGCTGTTCCGCATCGCCGAACTGGCGAGCGCACCGGAAAGCCAGCAGAATTTCTACGCTGCCGTACATCGCGTGGTAGGAGGACTGCTCTATGCGCGCAACTTCTACATCGCATTGTTGGACGAAAATACGCAAAGCATCACCTTCCCGTATTCGATCGACGAAAACGAACCCGCACGGCAGCCGCGCCCGCTCGGCAACGGCGCGACCGAATACGTGCTCAAGCACGGCAAACCGTTACTGGCCGACCGGCAGACCTTCGACCGGCTCGCCGAGGCGAACGAATGCGTGCAGTCGGGCACGCCTTCCGTGTGCTGGCTTGGCGTGCCGCTGGTGTGGGACGACCGCGTGATGGGTGTGCTTGCGGTGCAGAGCTATTCGCCCAAACACATGTACGACACGCGCGATCAGGAGTTGCTCACTTTCGTGAGCTACCACATCGCCAACGCCCTGCAACGCAAGCAAACCAGCGAATCGCTGAAACAGGCGTATGTGAACCTGGAACGCCGCGTCACCGAGCGCACGCGCGCGCTGGCGTTGGCCAACCGCGACTTGCGCGAGCAAATCGCGGAACGCGAACGTGTCGAGCGTCGGCTGATGTACGAGACTCTGCACGATTCGCTGACGGGCCTCCCCAACCGCACGCTTTTGCTGCAGCGGCTGGGTCAGGCCCTGCAGGCCTATCACGCCGATTCCAACAAACTGTTCGCGGTGCTTTTCATCGACCTGGACCGTTTCAAGGTGATCAACGATTCGGTCGGCCATCTGATCGGCGATGATCTGCTGTTCCAGGCAGGCAGCCGAATTCGTGCATGCCTGAAGACACGAGACTTGGTGGCGCGATTGGGCGGCGACGAATTTGCCGTGTTGCTGGAGGGCATCAGCGACGCCGATAAAGCGAGTGTCGTGGCCGAACGCATCATTGCGGAACTGCACGTACCGTTCCGCCTCGGCATCAAGGAAATCTTTACCTCCGCGTCGATCGGCATCGCCCTTCCCGGCCCGCATTACCAACAGCCGGAAGAGTTGCTGCGCGACGCGGACGCGGCGATGTATCGCGCCAAGGACGAAGGGCGCCATCGCGCCGCCCTGTTCGACGACCGCCTGCGTCGCGAAGTGCTTTCGCTGCTGGAGATGGAAGGCGACCTGCGCCGCGCGCTAAGCCGCAACGAATTCGTACCGTTCTATCAACCGATCGTGGCCTTGGATGACGGGCGCACGGTCGGCTACGAAGCCTTGCTGCGCTGGCGGCATCCGGATCGCGGTCTGCTATGCCCGGGCGATTTCCTCGCCGTGGCCGAGGAAAACGGCAGCGCGGAAAGTATCGATTGGCAGATTTTCGAGCAGGTGGCCTCGCAAGCGAGTGCGCTGGCCGGGACCGACGGTTTTGTGAGTCTGAATGTATCGGGGCGGCATTTCCGCCTGCCCGATCTGGACGACCGCTTGCTTAATCTGCTGCGCGCTCACCGCGTCAATCCACGTTCGCTTCGCATCGAAGTTACCGAGCGCACGCTGCTGGAAAATCCCGCGCAGGTGAAGCGCATGCTCGACAACTTGCGCCACCACGGCGTGGGCATCGCGCTCGACGATTTCGGTACCGGCTACTCATCGCTGAGTTATTTGCATCAGTATCCGATCGAAACACTCAAGATCGACCGATCCTTCATCACCGAACTTGCCAACGCCGGCAGTCACAGCATGCCGGTGGTACGCGCCATTCAGGTGCTGGCCGACTCGCTGCAAATGCAGGTGATTGCCGAAGGCATCGAGGATGAAGCCCAGCGCCAGGCACTGCGGCTTATCGGTTGTCGCTACGGCCAAGGTTTCCTGTTCGCCAAACCGCAAGCGGCTGAAGTTTGGCTGGGAAAGGTTAGCGTCGTCGGCTAACCCTTCCGGTCATTGCACGGTCGATGTCGTCGCCGAACCGCCACTCAACAAGTGTTCCGCATCCACGCGATCGAAGGTGTACGCACGCGCACAGAATTCGCAGGTGACCTCGATGGTGCCGTCCTGCGCTTCCAGCGTCGCCTCGACCTCTTCCCGGCCCAGCGAGCGCAACATCGTCGCGACTCTCTCCCGCGAGCAACTGCAACCGAAAGCCAGCGGACGCGGCTTGAACAACCGCACGGTCTCTTCATGATAGAGACGATAGAGCAGCTGCTCGGGCGGCGTAGTGAGCAATTCCGCGCTGCCAAGCGTGGCCGTCAAGTGTTCGATGCGTGGCCACGCATCTTCGTCATTGACTGCATCACGGCCACCTTCACCAGGCAGCTTCTGCAACATCAAGCCGACCGCGTGCTGATCGTTCGCCGCCAGCACGATGCGTGCCGGCAACTGCTCGGACTGCTGGAAGTAATTCTCCAGTGCACCCGCCAATTCCGGATGATGCAAGTCGACGAGGCCCTGATAACGCTGACCGCGCTCGACGTGACCGATGGTGATCGCCATGATGGCGTTGGGCAGGTCGCTCAACGCCAATGTGGCCGGCAGCGACTCATTCCAGCGCGCCAGACCGCGCAGACGGCCCGTATCGGAACATTCGGCGAACAATAACCGCAGCGCACCGGCGCTTTTCAGCTCGATCGACAGTGCGCCATCGAGCTTGATGTTGCCCGTCAGCAGCGCGCTGGCTGCCAGCGACTGACCCAGCAAATCGCGCAGCGGCGGCGGATAGTCGGCGCGGCCCGCGACCTCGCGCCAGGCCGGCCCGAGCCTGACGATGACGCCCCGAACCCCGGCGCGTTCGAGCAAAAAGCGGTGCAGCACATCTTCAACAAGCACGGTTTCCACGTTGACTACCTCATAAAACCCATGGGCCAGAGATGGGGCCCCGCCTAGGGCCGCACAATAGCTCAACGCCATCGCCGCTTATACTGCGCCGGGCTTTTCTGTCTGGTTGGTCATGGCTCATTTTCCCTTTTTTCGTCGTCTGCTGCGTTACGCCGGCATCGTGGCCCTGTCATGGGTGGCGTTGAGCTGGTTTGTCGTGCTCGTGCTGCGCTTTGTGCCGCCGTGGACGTCGGCGATCATGATGGAGCGTCAACTCGATGCCCTGATCCACGACGAGAAGGATTTCCATCTGCAACACCATTGGGTGCCGTGGTCGCGCATTTCTCCTTGGGTACCGATCGCGATGGTCGCCGGAGAGGACCAGAAATTCCCGTTCCACCATGGTTTCGACTTCAACTCCATCCAGAACGCTATCGACGCGGCCGATGATGGCAAGCGACTTCGCGGCGCCAGCACTATCAGCCAGCAGACCGCGAAAAATCTTTTCCTGTGGAACGGCCGCAGCTTCGTGCGCAAGGGGCTGGAAGCGTATTTCACCGTCCTGCTCGAGGTGACCTGGCCGAAGCGCCGCATCCTGGAGGTGTATATGAACATCGCCCAGTTGGGAGACGGTGTTTACGGGGTGGGGGCAGCCAGCGAAACCTTCTTCCGCGCGTCACCGGCCCAACTCGGCCCCGCGCAGGCTGCCCGGCTGGCGGCGGTGCTGCCCAATCCCGATCGTTTTCGCGTCGATCGCCCGAGCAGCTACGTGATGGCGCGCAGCCGATGGATCGAACAGCAAATGGATCAACTCGGCGGCCCGGGATACCTGGAAAGCCGACCGCCGCCGCGCGATACCCAACGACGACGGTGACCGACGAACATCGTTCTGCTTCTCGCGTTAGCATCGTTGTCATATCCAGCGGATCCGAAGCATGCCGAAACTTACTGTTGTCGTCCCGGCCTATAACGAGTCGGCTGTGCTGGCGATCTTCCATGAGCGCTTATGCGGTGTGCTCGACACGCTTTCGCTGCAGTGCGACGTGCTGTACATCGACGACGGCAGCACAGACGATACGTGGGCGATCATGCAATCGCTTGCTGCTGCCGACGGGCGCGTAGGCGTCCTCAAGCTATCGCGCAACTTCGGCAAGGAAATCGCCCTCACCGCGGGACTTGACCACGTCGATGCGGATGCTGCCGTCGTCATCGATGCGGATCTGCAAGATCCTCCTGAGTTGATTCCCGAACTGGTGCTGCAATGGCAAGCCGGCTTCGACGTGGTTTACGCCACGCGTAGTGCGCGCGCTGGCGAAAGCGGTTTCAAACGTTTCACGGCGGCGGCTTTCTATCGCACGATGGAAATGCTCTCGGACGTCCCGGTGCCGCGCGATACCGGCGATTTCCGGCTGCTTTCGCGGCGCGCGCTCAAGGCATTGGCCCAATTGCGCGAACGCCAGCGTTTCATGAAAGGCTTGTTTGCATGGATCGGCTATCGGCAGACATCGATCCAGTATCTGCGCGATCCCCGCAAGGCCGGCAAAACGAAGTGGAACTATTGGCGCCTTGCCCAGTTCGCCATCGAGGGCATCACCTCGTTCTCCAGCGCGCCGTTGCGTCTGGCGACCTGGACCGGCTTGGCCGCTTCCCTGGTGGCGTTTCTCATGGGGCTCAAGGTGCTGATCAAGGCGTTGCTGCATAGCGATCCGGTGCCTGGCTATCCGAGTCTGATGGTGGTCGTGCTGTTTCTTGGCGGCATTCAGCTGCTGGCGCTTGGCGTCATCGGCGAATACCTGGGCCGCAACTACGCTGAAAGCAAGCAGCGGCCGCTCTATTTCATTGAGGAAGAGCACCTCCCCGGGCAGCGCGTGGGCGCATCGAACGCGTTTCACACCGATGCCACGCGGCAGCGCTAAACTGTGCGGCACGCGGCCATGCTGCGGCCGACGGGGAGGTTGGGCATGCGTCAGGTCAAGCACTTGCTGGAAACCAAGGGCAACGACATCTTCGCGGTTGCACCCGAAGCGCCTGTACTAGAAGCCATCAAGCATATGGCCGAGCGACGTGTCGGCGCATTGTTGGTGATGCGCGGCGAACAGCTGGTCGGCATCGTTTCCGAACGCGACTACGCACGCAAAGTCATTCTGCAGGGGCGCTCGTCCGCGCAGACGGCCGTCTCCGAGATCATGAGCAGCCCCGCGCTTACCGTCACGCCCGAGACGGATGTCTTCGACTGCATGCGCCTGTGCACCGATAGCCGTATTCGCCACTTGCCGGTCGTGCACGGCGACCGCGTGCTAGGCGTGATTTCGATCGGCGATTTGGTCAAGGAAGTGATCAACGCGCAAGCTGAGCAGATCGATCAGCTGCAGCGTTACATCACCAGCTGATAATCGATCGATACGCTGCGATCAGGGTCGCGCGGCAGCACTGACAGGTTGCGACGACCCGGAGCCGCTATCCGGCGCCAGGTCGGGCGAGGTGGCGGTCCTGCGCGCTATCCAGGTGGCGAAGGCTGAAAGGCCCGCGCCGATCAACGCAATGCTGCTCAGACCGACACCCAGCTTGCCCAGCCCGCTGATACCGCTGGTGACCGCCAGGTCACCGAAGCGCCACACGGCCGTTTCTACGAAATTCTTGCCCTTGTAGCGTGTTTCGCGTGGTACACGGGTGTAGAGCGCGTCACTCGCCGGCTTGGTCATGCCATACATGAAACCACGCGTGCCGATCATCATTAACGCCAGCAACGGAACGCCGTAACCCAAAACGTTCAGTTGCGCGTGGCCGCCTATCATCACCATCAGCAACAACGCGAAGTTCACCAGCTGCGGCAGCATCAGCGCCCATATCGCACCCCGACGCACCAGTAGCCAGCGCGACAGCGTCAATTGCAGAAACGCACCAAGCAGATTCACCGCCAGATCGATGTGTGCATAAAAAGCCGTGCGCAGCGGGGTGAGGGAAAGATGTGCTTTGGCGTAATCGGCCACCAGCGCGTAGGCAAGGGTGCCAACGCCATCGCCCAACAGCATCAGAATCGCCATATAGCGCAGGAAAGGCCGCGACCATACTTCCCGTATACCGGCCCAAATCGAACCGCCTACGGGCTGCTCGGAGACTCCATCATGGGCCTGCTTCGCGGAGATCCCCAACAGCAAAAACAGAGAGGCGGCCAGCATGGCCGCTGATACCAACAGCAACGGTGCCACGCCGATCAGGCCGACAAGCGCGCTGGTCAAGATCGGCCCAAATATGGCTCCCGCCATTCCGCCCAGCGCAATGAGCGGAAACACTTCGCGTGCACGCTTGCTGTCGAAAACATCCGCCATGAAGCTCCAGAACAGCGACACGACGAACAGATTGAACACGCTGACCCAGATGAAAAACACCACCCCGAGCACGCGCGCACCGATACGGTCTTGCGCCAGAAACGCAGGAATAAATGCCAGCAGGCACACGATGAAAAAACTATAGCTCCAGCCAAGCAATCGCCGGCGGGAAAAGCGTGCCACCAGTGCGCCAAACACCGGCGTAAGCAGCAACATGGCAAGAAACGTAGCACCGTAGAACAACGGCAACTGTGCCGAGCCGACCGCGCCGCCCAGTTGGTCACGCACGGGGAGCACGATGTAATACGCAGTCAGCAAGAAAAAAAACGCGAACGCCGACACCATCGGCGTGCCGTCTTTGGGTGTTGCGGCGGGAATGGACAAGCTCACTGGTGACTTCCAGCGTGGGGCGGCGCAAGACTAGCATGCCCCTATGACCCGAGTTCGCAAGGAGCCGAAGTGGACTACGACTACGTGATCGTCGGTGCCGGCTCGGCCGGATGCGTGTTGGCCAATCGCCTGAGTGCGCATACGGGCAAACGCGTGTTGCTCTTGGAGGCAGGTAGTTCCGATTGGCATCCATTGATCCACATGCCGGCGGGGATCGCTCGCCTCGCAAAAAATCGGCGCCTCAATTGGAACTACGAAACCGAACCGGAGCCATCCCTGCAGCAACGCCGCCTGTGGTGGCCGCGCGGCAAGACGCTAGGTGGCTCCAGCTCGATCAACGCCATGTGCTACGTGCGTGGCGTGCCTGCCGATTACGATGCCTGGGCACAAGCAACCGGCGACGCGCGATGGTCGTGGTCGCAGGTGCTGCTCTGGTTTCTGCATAGCGAGAACAACACGCGTGGTGCAAGTGCTTTGCATGCGACGGGTGGTCCGCTCAGCGTTTCGGACCTGCGTCATCACAACCCTTTTTCCGCAGCCTTGATCGAGGCGGGCGCCAGCGCCGGCTTCGGCCGCAACGACGACTTCAACGGGCCCCATCAAGCGGGCTTCGGCTTCTATCAGGTGACGCAACGCAACGGTGCACGCTGCTCGACCGCTGTCGCTTTTTTGCGGCCCGCACGCACACGACCCAATCTGCACGTGCGCACGCATGCACGGGTAGAACGTATTCTGATCGAGCACGGCCGTGCGGTGGGCGTGCAGCTGCGCCATGGGCGTCGCCATGAAAACGTGCACGCCGGCGAAATCATTCTTGCCGCCGGGGCCATCAATTCGCCACAGCTTCTGATGCTCTCGGGCATCGGACCGGCAGATCACCTGCGCGAACACGATCTGACGCCCTTGCTCGACCTGCCCGGCGTGGGCGCGGGGTTGCAAGACCATCTGGATATTTGCACCTTGGTCAACAGCACACAGAACATCACCTACGATCATCTCAATGAACTGGCCACTGGCTGGCGCTATCTGCGTCATCACGATGGTCCTGGCAGTTCCAATGTGGCCGAAGCGGGAGGATTCGCACGCAGCCGATTAGCGACTGACACGCGTTGCGATATCCAGTTTCATTTCGTGCCCGCACTACTGGACGACCACGGTCGCCATCGACTATCTGGTATCGGCTACACATTGCATGCTTGCTACCTGCATCCGCGCAGCCGCGGCCAATTGCATTTGCGTAGTGCCGATCCCGCCGCATCTATGGCGATCCATGCGGGTTACCTGAGCGACCCGGAGGGCCACGATCTCGCCCGCATGATCGAAGCGGCGAAGATGTCGCGCGAGATCCTCGCGCAACCGGCCTTCACTCCCTACCGAGGCAACGGCGTCTTTCCGGAATCGGAGCCGCGTGACGACGCCGAATGGGAATCCTTCATACGGCGCAAGGCCGAAACCATCTATCACCCGGTCGGCACCTGCCGTATGGGCCTCGACGAGCGCGCAGTCGTGGACAGCGAGTTACGCGTTCGCGGTGTGACGGGCTTACGCGTGGTCGACGCTTCGGTCATGCCCGCCCTGCCTACCGGCAATACCAATGCACCCACCATCATGATTGCTGAACGAGCCGCTGCGCTGATGTTGGCGTGATAGCGACACGCCGGAACGTTTACGAGCCGCAACGGTCGAATGCGGGTTGGGCCGCCCGCTTCATACACCTCACATCCAAGGTGTCCCGGCGTTGTGAGCCTGTCCAAAGTGCAGGACAATCCGCCCCTAACCCCATGGACGACCCCACACCGTATCCCCACGACCCAAGGCGTGACTCCACGCCTGTAGTAAGCGGAGCAGCATGCAGTTTCGTAAGTTTTCCCTGTTGATGGCCGGCTCGATCGGCATCACGACGACGTTGATCGCTGCATCGGCGGCGCGAGCCGCATCCCCCGCCAGCCAACCCATCCCGGTGACGCATCCTGCTGCGCAGGATGCGACGGATCTCGACGCCACCACCAGCATTCCCCCCGAGCGGATCAAGGCGAGCCTGGATGCGTATTCGCATTGGCTGGACGTCGTCGCACAGCGCAACGAAGTGGCAGGCTTGGCTACCGCCGTGGTGGTCGATGACAAAGTCACCTTCGAACGCGAGATCGGCTATGCGGACCAATCCACGCACGAGCCCATCACACCCGACACCGTATTCCGTCTTGCCTCGCTGTCGAAGGCTTTCGCGACGGCTGTCGCCGGGTTACTGGTCGACGACGGTCACTTCAGCTGGGACACCAAGCTGACCGACGTGCTGCCGTTCTTTCAGCTCAAAGATGCACAAGCCTCCGACGAGGCCACCGTGAAAGATATCTTGGGCCAACGCCTGGGACTGCCGCACAACACGTACGACCAAATGTTGGAAGACAACGTCCCCTACGAAGAGCTGGTGCGCAAGCTCGACGAAGTAAGTCTCACCTGCAACGTTGGCCAATGTTATGGCTATCAGAACGTGGCCTTTAGTCTCATCGGCGACCTGATCTACGCCGAGACCGGCGATTTCTTTTATCACCAAGTGGACAAGCGCCTCTTCTTCCCGCTTGGCATGACGACCGCCAGCTATGGTCGCGACGCGCTGGAAGGCAGCAAAAGTTGGGCGCGTCCGCACCGTCCCGATGGTGAGCACGGCTGGATTCCGTTCGATCCCAAGGAAGCCTATTACCGCGTAGCACCAGCCGCCGGCGTCAATGCAAGCCTGCATGACATGGAGCTTTGGCTGATCGCCCAAATGGGTGGGCGCCCCGACGTACTGCCCCAGCCGCTACTGGATTACTTGCATACGCCGGGCGTGCCAACGCCGAGCGAAGTACATGGAGCACCCTGGCGACGAGCTCGGCTGACCTCCGCCAGCTATGCGCTCGGCTGGCGTGTATTCACCTACGCCGGTGAGACGATGGTCTTCCATGCGGGCGAAGTAGAAGGCTATCGGACCATGATCGCGTTCTTCCCGAAGTACCGCATCGGCATGGTGTCGTTGTGGAACTCACCCGGTGCCGTCGGTACCGACCTGATGCCGATGGTGTTCGACAGCATGCTCGGCTTGCCTCATGTGGATTGGGCGGGCGTGGAAAGCGATCCGCCGGCCAACAAAGCCCCGGCGAAAACAACCCATCGCAAGCATCGCTCGCACCACGACTGACCGTTGCCCGCGGGCATCCGTCACGGCGTCACGTATATCCAAACGAAAGAGACGGAGCCGGGGCGGCTCCGCCTCTTTCGTTTTGTAACGCCTTAAAAGCTATTACTGCGAATTGCTGAGCTTGAACTCGATGCGCTTCTGCTGCTGTGAGGCAATCGCCGCACCATCGCGCATAGCGGGCGAGAACTTGGCGCGCCGGATGGCGTCGACAGCGGCGCTATCGAAAACATGCCGCGGCTCGGCATTCACCACTTCGATATTGCCGACGCTGCCGTCCGCGTTGACGGTGTACTGCAGGCTCACCCAACCTTCCTGATTGTTGCGCAGCGCCGTGGCCGGATAGCGCGGACGAATGGTCGAGACCGGAATGGCATCACGCGTTTCACCAGCGCCACCGCCTGCTGCGCTGTTGTCGCTGGCAACCTGGCTCGAAGCAGCAGCCTTCGTGGTCCTGGCGGCTTCGTCTGCTTTTGCCCTCTGCTGAGCGGCCAGCGCGGCCTGCTCCTGCGCGGCCTTGTCGGCGGCAGCCTTGTCGGCCAGCGCCTTATCTGCCGCCGCCTTATCGGCGGCCGCCTTCTGCTGCGTAGCGAGATCCTGCTGGCGCTGCTGATCGAGCTGTTTCTGCTGCTCCTCGTCCAACGTCTTGCGTTGTGCATCGAGCTTGGAGCGCAGGATGGTCAAGGTGTAGTTGGTCGGATCCACCTTGGCCAGCAGATCGATTTCGCGCCCGGCCTCGTTGAAGTCGCGCTGGTTGATCACCTGCTCGACGTTGCTGGCCGCGAACGGAAATGTCTCACGCAAAGCGTCGGCGGCCGTCTGGTTACCCGGCTGCTTCTGCAACACCTTGAGATAGAACTCGAAGGCGTTATTGCCGGACGGCGCGATCACGCGCTGCTCGTTCATCGCCTTGCGCGCCTCGGCCAGTAGATCGTTAAGGCTCATCGCCTCCACGTTGACCGGCGGCGCGGCCTGTTGGTTGAGCGTGACCGGCGTGGACGGATGACTAGCCGTGTCCGGTCCCACCATGTCCTCGTGAGGCTTGATGATGAAGATCCAGGACGCGACGGCGAGCCCCGCTACGATGGCAAGGATGGCGATGGTAATGGGCTTGATAGCCCCGCGCGCACGCGAGCGCGCATGACGACTGTTTCGGGTATCCATGATCTCTCACTAACTACGTGGCATCAGATACCCGCGCTTCCCCCCTGTTATCCAGGAGCGGCGTCCCCGGGACCGCCGCGGCGCGGATGGGAGAAAGGTAACGCGATTGTAGCGATACAGCAAATGCGCACCGCTTCACGTCCAGCGCGAGAAATTGTTGATAGGGGGTACGAAAAATTCCTAGCTTGTTGCGTGAGCCGGAATTAGGGCGACGCCTTTATGGCGTGTCGGCGATTGAAAAGCCCTAAGAGCGAGGCGCTGTTTAACACTTTCGCGAGTGTGTTCCGTGTCTGATGTTCGTTTCCGGAGGCCGGAAACGAAGCGTCCCGGCATATGCCGGGACGAAACGCTTTCGAAGCACCTCCCTGCGCTGGGCACCGCAGGGAGACAATTCCGATGGAACGTTAGTTCTTATGCTTACTTCTTGGCTTTGGAGGTCTTGGTGGCCTTCACCACCTTGGCAGCCGCGGCTTTCTTGGCAGTGCGCTTGCGCGTTGCCTTCTTCGCGGCTTTCTTTACACCAACGCGCTTGGCACCAGCCTTCTTGGCAGCAGCCGGCCGCTTCTTAGCAGCAGCCTTGCGCACGGTACGCTTCTTGGCGGTGGCCTTCTTGGCTACCGGCCGCTTCTTGGCGGCAACTTTACGAGTGGTTTTCTTGGCGGCTTTCTTAGCCGATTTCCTAGCAGTTTTCTTGGCAGTGGCCATAGTTCGTCTCAGCTCCTCATCAGTTGGCAGTGGTTGCCCAGTAAAAGCGTGAAGGAACGCCTCAACCAGCAGATCGCTGTTTGTGGCGTGCCGTAAATTATTCACTTGACGGTAAGTACGCAAATCCGAAAGCAGTCGCAATACATGCATTGGAATCGAAACGGTGATCTTTCTCACCGCTCCGGATTTTTCGCCATGTTCTATGTAAGGCTTGATGAATTTCGATGCCGCCATTGGTACCGTTCCCCGTTATATGGTGCGAAAGCTATTCCTGAATATTTCAACTGTCAATTGATTTTCGCCATGAAATCAATCCCTTCGACTTGGCGACCCGGCAACAACGCCTTGCTTGAAGGACGTTTGTGTCTTGCAAAAATCAATTCGACAAGCCGTCTAAACATCTAAAGAATTTGTTTCGCGCATTTTCAAAAAAAGCCAAAAACAAGCTAAAAATTGTAATTTTTCTCATTCACGCTGATACACGTCGCAGACGCATATCGACACTTACGTCGAACAATGCGCAGCGCCATTTTGGCAGCCCGAAGGGGCTAATCCGAAGCATGAACGGATTTAGACTGAAACGCGCTCCGACGGTGCCCAAAGTGGTCCGAAACATCCCGGAACACCCTCGACGCATACCCGAGCACCACCGCGCGACATGCCCCGATGGATCGCTATCGCGACATCACTCGCCATGTCCGCCGTGCATTTTTCATGACGAACATCGCATCGATCCGCGACATGCATCGCATGGGTACGCCATCAAAATGGCAACGGCCGCTTAGGCGGCCGTTGACGGAACATACCGATCGGGCGATCAGTCGTCTTCGTTCTCGATCAGCTCGGAATAGGCATCGGCGTCGAGCAGCTCGTCCAGTTCGGCACGATCGCTGGCTTTGACCACGAAGATCCAACCGTCGCCGTAAGCATCCTCGTTGATCGTCTCGGGCTTGTCGTTGAGGTTGTCGTTAACCTCGACAATTTCGCCCGAGACCGGGGAATAAATGTCCGAAGCGGCCTTGACCGATTCGACCACGGCCGCGCCGTTGCCGGCCTGCACGTTGCTGCCCACTTCGGGCAGTTCGACGTAGACCAGATCGCAGAGCTGGCCTTGGGCATGGTCGGAGATACCCACGCGGATCAGGCCGTTATCTTCAACACGGGCCCACTCGTGGGATTTGAGGAATTTCAGATCGCCGGGAATCTCGCTCATGGTGGGGTCCAGTCGTCGTAGGTTTTAATCAGGGGTGGAGGCGCCGATTCTAACCGCTTCCGCAGCGGCTCAATACCTGTCTCGTTCGAATGCCTTAGAACAACACCATCAGATGCCTTCGCAGGGTTTGCCGTCGCGCACAAACGGAAACTTGACGACGCGCACGGGCACTTCGCGGCCGCGGATATCCACCCGCACATCGCCCGAGGCACCGGATGGAATGCGTGCAAATGCTACGGCTTTGTTCAAGGTCGGCGCGAAACTGCCGGAAAGAATCTCGCCATCTCCGCGGTCGGTCAGCACTTTCTGGCCATGGCGAAGCACGCCCTTGTCATCCAGCACCAGCCCGACCATCGTGCGCGGCACACCCGCCACCTTTTGTGCTTCAAGCGCTTTGCGGCCGATGAAGTCGCGGCCTTCGTCCAGTGCGATGGTCCAAGCCAGCCCTGCTTCCCACGGCGAGACGCTTTCATCCATGTCTTGACCGTAAAGGTTCATGCCCGCCTCCAAACGCAGCGTATCGCGTGCGCCGAGTCCGCACGGTGCGACACCGGCGGCGATCAGCTCGTTCCATAAGGTGACGGCCTGTTCCACCGGAACCAGGATCTCGAAGCCGTCCTCGCCGGTGTACCCGGTGCGCGCAACAAATAGCGGCGCGCCGTGCGGGCCTTGCGCCGCGGCGCCGGCGAAACGACCCAGCTTCTCGATACGCGCGCGATCTACTTCGTGCAGCAGCCCGATCGTCTTGGCGCGAGCGTTCGGCCCCTGGACGGCGATCATGGCGAAGTCCGGGCGCTCCTGGACGGCCACGCCGAATGCTTTCGCCTGCTGCTCGATCCACGCCAGGTCTTTGGCGCGGGTGGCGGCATTGACGACCAGGCGAAAGAACTCATCGCCCAGGAAATAGACGATCAGATCGTCGATCACCCCGCCCTGCTCGTTCAACATGCATGAGTACAGCGCCTTGCCCTGCACCTTCAGCTTGTCGACGCTGTTGGCCAGCAAGTGGCGCAGGAAATCCCGCGTACGCGCGCCATGCAGGTCGACGACCGTCATGTGCGAGACATCGAACATACCCGCATCGCGTCGCACCACGTGGTGCTCTTCGATCTGCGAGCCATAGTTGATCGGCATGTCCCAGCCGCCGAAATCGACCATGCGTGCGCCAAGCGCGCGATGGGTGGCGTTGAGTACGGTCTTCTCGGTCATTGCGGGGCCTGCCAAAGGTGAGGAAATGAGGTGGGGACTGCGCATTATCCCCAGCACCCCGAATCAATCCAAGCTGCACGGCATCATGGCGGCCCCAACGGCTACGTTTGAATAAGTCGAAAGGTGAGGTTGATCCGCGGCGCGCTGACCGCCGCGCTCTTGGGCAGATCGTGCTGGTACAACTGCTGCGTCGCCCCCGCCATGCAGAGCAAACTGCCGTGGGTCAGCCGCAGATCCAGTCCATCTGCCGGTGCGGCACGCGTCCCTCGCGGCAGTCGGCGGCGCAGACGGAAGCGTCGCGTCGCGCCTAGGCTCAATGAAGCGATCACCGGCTGCGACCCTAGTTCGGGCTCATCGTCGCTATGCCAGCCCATGGAGTCTTGGCCATCGCGATAAAGGTTCGCGAGCACGCTATTGAAGCGCGCACCGCAGGCTTGCTGCACCTTTTCGCGCAAGGGAAGCAGCGATGGCGTCCACGCTCGCGGCTCGAAGCGGCTGCGCGAATAAACGTAGGTGGTGCCGGGATCCCCGATCCAGCAGCTCAGTCGCGGCGCGTCCAGCTCGCGACCGAACATGCGCAGACGATGTCGCTCCCACGGAATTTCTTCCAGCAAGTGCTCAAACAATACGTCGGCTTCGTGTGAAGTCAGCCATGACCACGCGCAGCGCACCTGCGCATCGGCCAATGGCAAACGCTGCCAGGCGCGATTAGCTGTCTCGATGGTCGTCGCGGACATAGGCGAACACCTGTGCCGGCGGCAGATTGCGCCACACCATGCCGATTCGAGTGCAACGCAAGCCAAGTTCCTGCTGCACCTGCTCGTCCAGCGGACTGCGCAAACCGTAGGTGTACTGCACGAAGACTCCACCGGGACGCAGCACCGCCAAGGCAGCTGAAACGATATCGCGCTGCAGTGCCGGCGGCATGGTCAGCAGACCGAGGCTGCTGAGGATGGCATCGGCGCCTTCGGGTGCCAGCACGCCGGTACGCTGCGCCAATTCGTTGACGTGACGTGCATCGGCGCAAAGCACCTGTGCTCGTGGAAAACGGCGGCGCAGGATCGCGTGCATCGTGGCGTTCATTTCCAGCACCAGCAGCTGGGCAGGCGACACGCCGTGATGAATCAGCGCTTCGGTAATCACGCCGGTGCCGCCGCCGAGTTCAATCACGCAGCGGGCGTTGGCCGGCATGGCGGAGACCATCATGCGCGCCAGGGGACGCCCGGAAGGCAGCACCGATGCCATCTGCAGCGGATGCTTGATCCACTCGCGAAAAAACGTGAGTTGTTGCGTATAGGCGGGCATGCTGAAGCCTAGCTGTTTTTTGCCACTTTAACGGGGCGACCGTAACAAAACGTTGTCAGGCGTGCGACGGCTGACGCGATCAGACCAGAACCGGGTAATCCGGCGCCGTATCGAGCGTCGCCGACCACACCTGGGCCAGCTCCAGCAAGCGCAAGTCCGAGCCGCGCGCACCCACCAGCTGCATACCGATCGGCAAACCATTCGGCAACGTGCCCATCGGGATACTCACGGCAGGACAACCGGCCAGGTTGGCGAAACTGGTCAGATCGGCCTGCGAATCGGGCACAGGCCCGTCCAAGGGGAATGCGCCTTGCGGCGTGGTCGGCGTGACGAGCACGTCGATTTGCGCGAACAGTCGACGCATCTTGAGTGCGGCCGCGTCGAGCATCCGGTCGGCGATCGCGTACTCGGCGGCCGTCTTGCGCGCGGCATAGCCCAACATCTCGCGGAAGCGCGGCGATACGGGGTGTTCGGTATCGGCCAGCTGCGTCGCGAAGGTGCCCAGCATTTCCGCTTCCATCAACAATAGGCCTGCGCGACGCGCGCGGGCGAAATGCCAGTCCTCGAAATCGACGGTGCGGCGCTGACCGAGTTCGCGATCGAGCTTAGCGAGGGCCGCCTCGAATACATCGATCACTTCGGGCTGCACGCCCAACTCGGGCAGATTCAACAACACGCCGCAGCGCAATTTGCCTGGCTCCCAATCGGGCGGCGCGAGCGCCACGCGTCGGCGACGCGAGCGCGGATCGTCCGCGTCATAACCTGCGAGCACCTGCAGCAGCACCGTGAGATCGTCCACGCTGCGCGCGAGCAAGCCCACGGTATCGAGCCACCGCGCCGCGGGCACCATGCCCCGCGCGGAAATTTCACCTTGCGTGGGTTTCAACGCGAACACGCCGCAATAGCTGGCGGGAATGCGGATGGATCCCAAACTATCCGAACCGATGGCCGCCACCGCGAGCCCAGCAGCCACCGCTGCCGCCGCGCCGCCGGAGGAACCGCCGGCGGTATATCCGTGACGATGTGGATTATGGGTTGGCCCGAAGTGAGGATTGTGGGTCACAGCACCCAAGGCGCCCTCATCCATATTGGTCTTGCCGCTCAGCACCGCACCCGACGCACGCAGCCGCCCAACGACGTGGGCATCGTGCTCGGCGGGGCGTCCCGGTCCGGGCAAGCCAGCGAGCGTCGGCCATCCGGCGATATCGAAATTGTCCTTGAGCGCCACCGGAATGCCATCGAGCCTGCCGATGACGCCATCGCGCCGGCGATGTTCCGCGGTGCGCGCTTGCTCCCGCATCAGAGTGGGGCTCACGCCCACATAGGCGTTGAGCTGCGGATTGATGCGCTCGATAGCCTCCAGATAGGCCTCAGCCAACGCTTCCGGATGCACTCGGCCCGCGGCTAGCCAGTGCAATAGCTGGCATAGGGTGGCGCGGCGAAGGTCGATATCGGCAATCGGCGGTAGAGAGTTCATGCGCGCTCCGGCACAGATCCAGCGGGATTATGGACACCCATCGCAATCGGGCCGCAAGGAGGCGCCTGTTTGCCGCGCAGTAGGCGAACCCGGAGAATACTGTTCGGGCTGCCTCCAGAACACCACGCCGCCCCAAGCCCCTAGCCAACAGCCACACAACGGAGCCCCCATGACCGAACGCGAGACGATGGAATACGACGTAATCGTCGTCGGTGCGGGTCCGGCGGGGCTGTCCTTTGCGATCCGCCTCAAGCAGCTCAAGCCGGATGTCACCGTGTGCGTGATCGAGAAAGCGTCGACTATCGGCGCCCAGATCCTGTCCGGCGCAGTGATCGAGCCTCAGCCTTTGGACGCCCTGCTTCCCGGCTGGCGCGACAATCCGCCGCCCATCTGCGTGCCAGCCGCCGAAGACGAATTCTGGCTGCTCAACAAAACGGGCGGGCGCAAATTGCCTGTGCCGCCCGGCATGAAAAATCACGGCAACTTCATTGTCTCGCTAGGCGCGCTGTGCGCGTGGCTGGCGCCGCAGGCCGAGGCACTCGGTGTGGATGTATTCCCAGGCTTCGCCGCCGCCGACACGATCTACAACGAAGACGGTTCGGTCGCTGGCGTGCGCATCGGCGACATGGGTGTCGCCAAGGACGGCTCGCATAAAGCGGGCTACACCCAAGGCATTGATATCAAGGCCAAGGTCACCGTGCTTGCCGAAGGCGCGCGCGGCAGCCTCACCAAGCAACTGATCAGACGCTTTGCGCTGGACAAGGACAGCGATCCGCAGGGCTACTCCATCGGCATCAAGGAGCTGTGGCAAGTACCCGCCGGACGTGTCACGCCGGGCAAGATCGTGCACAGCTTCGGCTGGCCGGCCGACAACCACACCTATGGCGGCAGCTTCCTCTATCACCTGGACAAAGATCGCATCGCACTGGGCTATGTCAGCGGACTCGATTACAGCGATCCGAATTACCAACCATGGGAAGCCTTCCAGCAATGGAAGAATCATCCTCTCGTCAAGTCATTGCTGGAGGGCGGCACCATTCTCTCGGCCGGCGCGCGCGCCATCGTCACCGGCGGTTATCAGTCGCTGCCCAAGGTGGAGATGCCCGGCGCGTTGCTGATCGGCGACACCGCCGGATTGCTCAACGTACCCAAGATCAAGGGCACGCATCAAGCGATCCGCAGCGGCATGCTCGCTGCCGAACATCTGGTTGCCAACAATCTTGAACCCACCGGTTACGACAGCAAGCTCCGCGGCTCCGAAGTGATGAGCGAGCTAAAGAAGGTGCGCAACATCAAGCCCGGTTTCAAGAAGGGATTGTGGTTCGGCATGTTGAACGCCGCGTGGGAAACTCTCACCGGCGGCGCCTCCCCGTGGACGCTAAAGAACAAAGCCGACTGGTCCTCGTTGCACAAACTAGGTCGACAAGAAGAACCCAAACGCGACTACGCGCAACGCGATTTAGCACCTCGCGATCGCCTCGCCGGCGTCTATTTCGCCGCCACCGAACACGACGAGGACCAACCGATCCATCTGCACGTCGAAGACACATCCGTCTGCGTGACTCGGTGTGCGCAGGAATACGGCAACCCCTGCACACGCTTCTGCCCCGCAAATGTTTACGAAATGGTGGAGGATGACGCCGGGAAACGCCTGCAAATCAACGCCGCCAATTGCGTGCACTGCAAGACCTGCGACATCAAAGATCCCTACCAGATCATTAACTGGGTGACGCCGGAGGGTGGTTCGGGGCCGAATTATCAGAATCTTTGAGGTGCTTGTGCGCGACCTACGCGATAATAGGCGGCTGATCTTCACGAGGAAGTCTCCTTGATCGGCCCCCTGAACTGGCGCATGAAGCGCCTGAAGTACCTGACGCAACGTGTGATGGGTAGCATGACCCAACGTGGCCTGAGGGGCACGATGGCGCGTATTGCCCAGGAATTTCGCCCTCCCACGGTCAGCGCGCCCACATGGACGCTGGAGCCTGCGGATCAACCTTTCGCACCCTTCGAGCTTCCGACCAACGAGACACCGTTGGTGTCCGTGATCATTCCGGTGTACGGCAAGCTGTCGTATACGTTGGCTTGTCTACGCTCCATCGCACGCCACGGTGCCAAGACGCCTTTCGAGGTGATCGTCGTCGACGATGCGTCTACCGACGCAACGGCTACCACGCTCGCGCAGGTATCTGGACTGCGGCTCCTGCAGAACTCACGCAATCTCGGCTTCATAGGCAGCTGCAACGCCGGCGCAGAGACGGCACGAGGGTCGCATCTGCTGTTTCTCAACAACGACACGCAAGTCACGCCGGGCTGGCTCGATCGACTGCTCGATTGTTTCCACGAAGAACGCGATTGCGGCATAGCGGGCAGCCGTCTGATCTATCCCGATGGACGATTGCAAGAAGCCGGCGGCATCATTTTCTCCAACGCAGATGGATGGAATTACGGGCGCTTCGAGCAGCCTGATAACCCCGAGTTTCTCTATCGTCGTGACGCCGATTATGTTTCGGGCGCGTCGCTGATGATCGACGCTGCGCTCTTTGGGCAGCTAGGTGGTTTCGACAGCCGCTACGCGCCGGCGTATTACGAAGATACTGATCTGGCATTCGCGGCTCGCGCGATGGGCAAGCGTGTTATCTATCAGCCCGAAAGCCTGATCATTCATTTCGAAGGCATCAGTTCGGGAACCGATCTGCAAGCAGGCGTAAAGCAGTATCAACTCGTCAACAAAACCAAGTTCGCCGATAAATGGGCAGCAGTGTTGGCAAACCAACCGGCACCCAATACACCGGCGAAGGATGCCATCCAACACCGCCATCGCCCGCATATCCTCATTCTCGATGCCCTGACGCCCGACGCTTCACGCGACTCTGGCTCGTTGCGCATGGTCAACATCATGCGGTTGCTTGGCGAGATGGGTTGGCGTGTGAGCTTCATGGCCGACAATCGAATCGCCAGCCACGAAGAAATTCTCCAACTTGGCCGCATCGGAGTGCATACGCTGTGCAAGCCATGGTCGCCTTCGCTTGCGCGCTGGTTGGCCAGCGAAAGCAACACCGTGCAAGCGGTGATGATGTGCAGGCACTACGTCGCCACACCCAATCTCGATCTGGTGCGCCGACTTGCACCCGGCGCCAAGACGATCTTCGATACCGTCGACCTGCATTTTCTGCGCGAACAACGTGCCGCCGAGCACACTAACAACAAAGCCATAGCCAACCAGGCCAATGCATCGCGGCAGAGAGAGCTGGCGTTGATACGTGCTTGCGACGTCACTTTGGTGGTGAGCCCGGTCGAGCAAGCGTTATTGTCGCGGGAAGTTCCCGAAGCGAAAGTGGAACTCCTTTCCAACATCCACGAAGTCTTTGGTCGCGGCGCCGGTTTCGCCGAGCGCAAAGACTTGGTTTTCGTGGGAGGCTTTGGCCATCCCCCGAATGTCGATGCGGTGAACTGGCTCGTCAGCGAAATCTATCCGCGCATCCGCGCCGCGCGACCGGAGATCGCCCTTCATCTGATCGGCGATATTCCCGACTCTGAACGTTCACAACTCAGCGGCCCGGGGATCCATATCCATGGCCGCGTGAGTGATCTTCGCCCATGGATGGAAGGATGCCGCATCGCACTGGCGCCGCTGCGTTACGGCGCCGGCGTCAAGGGCAAGGTCAACATGGCCATGAGCCATGGCTTGCCCGTGGTAGCGACCAGCGTCGCTGCCGAAGGCATGCAGCTGCATCACGGCGACAACATCTTGGTCGGCGATGATGCCGATGCCTTCGCTTCAGCGGTGCTGCGTCTCGATGACGACGATTCGCTTTGGCTGCGCTTATCCGAACGCGGGCTGGACAACATCCGCCAGCATTTTTCGTTCGACGCCGCACGCGAGGCCTTGCGCCGGACTCTCCCCAGCATCTCCTGATTTCCCTCCGGAAAGCTGATTGAGCACGGCCACCCGGCGTGGAAACGGGACCATTCGTGCCCGGATGGTCCATCGGTTAGAATATCTGTTTGCGTAACCAATCCAAGCGCCCCATGGGCGCCTGTTTGAAGGAACCACGATGAAGATTCTGGTCGGCTACAAGCGTGTGGTGGACTACAACGTCCGCATCCAGGTCAAGCCCGACGGCACCGGTGTGGTGACCGATGGCGTAAAGCTTTCCGCCAATCCGTTCGACGATATCGCGCTGGAAGAGGCATTGCGTCTGCGCGAGAAGGGCGTGGCAGAGGAAGTCGTGGTGGTGGGGATCGGTCCGGCCGACCTTACCGCGCATTTGCGCAACGGCCTGGCAATGGGTGCGAACCGCGCTATTCACGTTGTTACCGCCGATGCCGTGCAACCGCTGACCGCGGCCCGCGTACTCCAGAAACTGGTAGAAAAGGAACAACCCGGCCTGGTCATACTCGGCAAGCAAGCCATCGACGATGACGCCAACCAAACCGGCCAGATGCTAGCCGCACTTTGGGATCGCCCGCAGGCCACCTTCGCCAGCAAGGTCGAGATCGCCAACGGCAAGGTCACGGTGACACGCGAAGTGGATGCGGGTCTTGAGACGATCGAGGCTGAGCTTCCGGCAGTGATCACGACCGATCTGCGTTTGAACGAGCCGCGCTTCATCAAGCTGCCGGACATCATGAAAGCTAAATCCAAGCCCATCGACTCCATCGAGTTCGCTTCGCTAGGCGTCGACAAGCACGATCAGCTCAAGACCACCCACTACGCCGCACCCGCCAAACGCAGCAAGGGCGTCATGGTGAAGGACGCAGCCGAACTGGTTGCCGCGCTGAAGCAGAAGGGTCTGCTGTAAGCAGCCCCTGGATTGAGGAGACACTCATGAGCAAAATCCTGGTTATCGCCGAACATCTGGGCGGCAAATTGAACCCCTCCACGGCGCGTGCCGTAAGCGCTGCCGTTGCGGTAAAGCCTGAAGCCGTCGATGTGCTGGTGCTTGCAGACAACGTCGACGCGATTGCAGCAGAAGCCGCGAAGATCGAAGGAGTAAGCCGCGTACTCACAGTGATGCGCGCGGAAAATGCACACCCGCTCGCGGCCATACTGGCGCCGCAGATCGCGAAGGCCGCGGCTGGTTACAGCCACGTGTTTGCACCCTCTACAACCTTCGGTAAGGACGTTGCCCCACGCGTCGCCGCGTTGCTCGGTGTTGCGCAAGTCAGCGATGTGATGAGCGTGGAAAGTAGCCACAGCTTCAAGCGCCCGATCTATGCCGGCAACGCCATCATTACCGTAGAGGCCGACGCCGCACACACGGTTGTCGCCACGATCCGCACCGCCTCCTGGTCAGCGGCCGCTGACGACTCCAGCAGCGCGCCCATCGAGGCGCTCAATCTGGATGTAGCACTGCCCACACACACCCGCTTCGTCGAACTGAAACAGGGCAAGAGCGACCGTCCGGATCTGCAGAGCGCTAGCAAGGTCGTCTCCGGCGGCCGTGGCGTGGGCTCGAAAGAAAACTTCGAAATCATCTACAAGTTCGCCGACAAGATCGGCGCGGCGGTGGGCGCCTCACGCGCCGCCGTGGATGCCGGCTATGTACCGAACGAACTTCAGGTCGGCCAGACCGGCAAGATCATCGCGCCAGAGCTGTACATGGCCATTGGCATTTCTGGTGCCATTCAGCACCTAACCGGCATCAAGGACGCCGGCACCATTGTGGCGATCAACAAGGACGGCGAGGCACCGATTTTCGAAGTGGCCGATATCGGCCTGGTCGGCGATCTGTTCAAGCTGATCCCCGAGCTGGAGCAGGCCATCGGCTAAGCTCACAACTCAAACTGTAGAAAAGAAAAGGCGGCTTTAGGCCGCCTTTTCTTTTCTAGTCTGACTAAGTCGACTCAGCTGCCCACAATGGCATGCACGGTATCGATGACACGATCTACGTCGCCGTCCGAAAGCGTCACGGATAGCGGCAGACTAACGGTTTCGCGCCCAAGCTTCATCGCGTGCGGCCATCGCTCCGGAGACCAACCAAATCGATGCTGGTAATACGGATGCTCTGGTATCGAAAGGTAGTGGACCCCCGTACCAATTCGCGCATCGTTCATCGCTTCCAGAAATTCATCGCGTTCGATGCCGCAGCGCTTGGCGTCGATCATCACGGTATACAGATGATGGCCATGATGGGTGTCGGCTTCTGCGGGCGCAGGTAACGTCATCGGCAACCCGGCGAACGCGTCGTTATACCGTTGCCAAATTTCCGCACGTCGTCGCCAGCTCACCTCGACGCGCGACAACTGATGCAGACCGATCGCCGCCTGTACGTCCATCATGTTGTATTTGAACCCGCACTCCACAACCTGATAATGCTTGTAGCCTTTGTCACCAAAGCGATGCCAGGCGTCCTGGCTCATACCGTGTAGTGCAAGAATACGTGCACGCGCCATTTGCTCTTCGCTGCGCCCCACGATCATCCCGCCTTCGCCCGTTACGACGTTCTTGGTAACGTAAAAGCTAAAGCAACCAAAATCGCCAAAAGTGCCTAAGGCCTGCCCTCGATATTCGGCCTCGACGGCATGCGCACAATCTTCGATGACGACCAAGTTGTGTTTGCGCGCGATGTCCATGATCCGATCCATCTCGCAAGGTCGCCCCGCAAAGTGCACGGGCAGAATCGCGCGTGTCCGTGGCGTGATTGCCGCCTCGATGGCAGACGGGTCGATGTTCTGGCTAACGGGATCCACATCGGCAAGCACGGGCACGAGGCCCGCATGAAGAATTGCGTTGACGGTTGCGCAGAACGTCAGAGGCGTGGTGATCACCTCCGAACCGGGCTCCATATCTGCCGCCAGCATGCTTACGTGCAGCGCTGCCGTGCAGGAATTGACGGCGGCGACCTGCTGTGGGAGAACTCCGCGAAACATCGCGAAGTCGCGCTCGAACTGGGCCACGCGCGGACCGGTGCCAAGCCATCCGGAACGAAGACAAGCGACGACCTCGGCGATCTCCGCCTCGTCGATCTGCGGTGCTCCGAAAACCAGGAATGGTGGCCGTGATGACTGCATGCTCGATTCCGTGTCAATACAAGAGAAGTGATCGCGAAACCCATCGGCGAACATCCAGACACGCAATGTCACCGCGACAATCTTGGCACGCAGTATGCCCGCTTCTGAAATACTGGATCAGTGGCTTTCGGATGGAAGCAGGCGCTCCACCAGCTGCTCCACCATGTTCTCAAGCCCCCTATCGCCCGTATGCAAATGCACCTCCGGTGTTTCCGGTGCTTCGTAGGGAGAATCGATGCCTGTGAAATTACTGATTTCTCCAGCCCTTGCCTTGCGATACAGACCCTTCGGGTCGCGCCGCTCGCACTCTTCCAGCGACGTATCGACGAAAACCTCGAGGAATTCTCCGTCCGCAAACAGATTCCGAGCAAACTCACGCTCGCTTCGGAACGGGGAAATCACGCAAACCAGCACGATCAACCCGGCATCGACCATCAAATGCGCCACCTCGGCCACACGGCGCACATTTTCGACGCGCGCCTCGGCGGTAAAGCCCAGGTCGCGATTTAGCCCATGGCGCAGGTTGTCGCCGTCCATCAGATACGTGTGGTAGCCGAGCGAGCCAAGACGGCGTTCAAGCAGATTGGCAATCGTCGACTTGCCCGCACCCGAAAGGCCCGTGAACCATAAGCATCTCGGTTGTTGCCCTTTGCTTCGCGCGCGCGCCTGCTTGTCCACATCCACGTGCTGCCAGTGCACATTGGTGGCCCGATGCAGGGCGAAATCCAGCATGCCACAAGCCACCGTGGCGTAAGTTTGCCGATCAATCAGGATGAAGCCGCCTAGGGAATGATTCGCGGCGTAAGTCTCGAAGGCGACCGGATGGTCGAGATCGATATTGCAATAGCCAACCTCGTTCAAGTCGAGGCGATGCGCGGCTAGCCTGGCTTGTGTGTTCACGTCGACCTTGTGCTTGATTGACGTAATACGTGCATTGACGATTCGGGTTCCTATCTTGAGCCAGTAGCCCCGATTTGGCAGCAACGCCTCATCGCCCATCCATAACACGTGCGCGGCAAACTGATCAGCCTCCGACGTCGGACGCGCGGCATCGGCGATAACATCACCGCGACTAATGTCGACCTCACGGTCGAGGGTCAATGTCACTGCTTGACCGGCGTGCGCCTCTGGCAGATCGCCATCGGCGGTCACGATACGCGTCACGCGTGCCCGACTGGTGCCTGGCTGGACAACGATTTCGTCGCCCGCTTTTACTCGGCCGCCACAGATCGTCCCTGCATAGCCGCGAAAACTTTGATCTGGGCGATTAACCCATTGCACCGGCATGCGAAATTCACTGACCTGCTGTGATTGCACGCTGACCGTTTCCAACACTTCAAGCAGCGCGGGACCACCGTACCAGGACATACGTGCGGAACACGAACCCACATTGTCGCCACTCAGTGCAGCGACTGGAAGCGCGTACACTGAGGTGATACCAAGCTGGTCGGCCAATACTCGGTACTCTGCCTCAATGGTCTCGTAGGTCTCTTGCTTGTAACCGACAAGATCCATCTTGTTTACGGCCAATACGACTTTGCGAATACCTAGCAGCGCGCAGATGTAACTGTGGCGACGAGTTTGCGGTAGCAGCCCTTTTCGTGCGTCGACCAGCACTACTGCCAGATCGGCATGCGACGCCCCGGTAGCCATATTGCGCGTGTATTGCTCATGTCCTGGGCAATCGGCGACAACGAAGCTACGTCGTGCACTGCGAAAGTAACGGTAAGCCACATCGATGGTGATGCCCTGTTGGCGTTCGGCGTCGAGTCCGTCGGTCAATAGGGAAAAATCCAATACATCGCCGTTGGGATATTGGCGATGACTATCGCGTCGAAGCGCATCGAGCTGATCGTCGGGAAGCATCCCCGTGTCATAGAGCAGCCGGCCCAGCAACGTGCTTTTGCCGTCGTCTACACTTCCACAGGTAATAAAACGCAATAGATTACGAGCAGAGGATTCGCTGATGGCCATTAGAAATAGCCCTCTTGCTTCTTGCGTTCCATGGAAGCAGAGGGGTCGTGATCGATCACTCGACCCTGTCGCTCGGAACTGCGCGAATGAGTCATCTCAACAATGATGTCATCCAGCGTACTTGCCGACGACTCGACGGCCCCCGTTAGCGGGTAGCAGCCCAGTGTGCGGAAACGCACCGTGCGCATTTCCACTGTCTCGCCAGGGCGCAAAATGAAACGCTCATCGTCAACCATGATCAGCGCGCCATCCCGCTCGATTACCGGACGCTCCTTGGCGAAGTAAAGCGGCACGACGGGGATGCTTTCACGCCGGATGTAATGCCATACATCCATCTCGGTCCAGTTCGACATGGGAAAAACTCGTACGCTTTCGCCTTTGTGAATATGGGTATTGTAGAGATTCCATAATTCGGGGCGCTGGCGTTTGGGATCCCAATGATGTTGCGCGTTACGAAATGAGAACACACGCTCTTTCGCGCGAGATTTTTCTTCATCTCGACGGGCGCCACCGATCGCGGCATCGAATTGGTACTTGTCCAAGGCCTGCTTGAGCGCGGCAGTCTTCATGACATCCGTGTGCACCGTGGCACCATGTACCAGCGGCGAGATGCCCTGGCGCACGCCGTCCTCGTTGATGTGAATCAGCAACTGCACGTCACCGGCAGCGGCCACCTGATCGCGAAACGCTATCATCTCGCGGAACTTCCAAGTGGTATCAACGTGCAGCAGGGGAATCGGCGGCCGTGCGGGATAGAACGCCTTTCGCAGTAAATGCAGAAGAACGGATGAGTCCTTGCCGATCGAGTACAGCATGACTGATCGCTGGAAGCCGGCTGCGACCTCACGAAAGATGTGGATGCTCTCGGCTTCAAGCGTATCGAGCTGCGAAAACGGAGTGTTCATCAATTCATTCGCTTGCCATCAAATTGTATTTTGCCACGTTGATGGCAGATGCACAGGGCAACATGCATCGACCCGCGGTTCAAAGCGGCCCGTAGCCCGATGCCGATGCTTGCTGCAAAATCTTGCGTAGCGATAGCCACGAAGACGTTGAGTGTGTATGAAATGGCCATTGGCGCAAAGCATTCGCAGGCCCAAGGGAGTATAACCAGGCGTCACAACAGCACCGAAGACCTATGCGAACGAGCCTCGTCGTCGAATGTATTCATCTAGCTCATTTAATCCTTTCCGCATATACGCCAGGCAGCATTTAATCAGCGCGGTTGCTTTGTGCCGACGCCTTTACGGAGTAAAACACTCGCCATAGGTGCATGCTCGACTGTCTTCGCACGAAGAGGAACTGCAGGTGATGATGCACGGCGATGGGCATATCGGCTAAATACCCGGGCGGCGAAGTTACCGAGTCCCGCTCTGCGAATGAAAGCGTAAATGCCTGCACCGGCCAGCGCCGATGCCAGCCAGAGATAGCCCCCGATACTCAAGGGACGTTGCCCGTACAAACTTTCCGCCAATATCGCCGTTCCTGCCAACAATACGTAGGCCGCCAATACCAAACCGCACCAATTCAACCCACTGGCAAGCTTGGCAACCTTCTCCTGCGCTGAGCGATATTCGTTATCCAATCCAATCATGAAGTCAATACGCTCGCTGAACCCTTCTTCAAATTCAGCTCGAGAGACGGGGCAAGGCACGTAGCCATCGAACGGTCGCTGCAGCTGCTCACTCAACTCAAGAGCTCGCTCTATTACTACGGAGTCGGTTTTGGGATCGTGAGCACGAAAATCAACGGGAACTTCTGAGCTGTTGATCTTGCGAGCAACCGGCTCGGTGCACGACTCCGTGAACGGCTCGTCCAGAAATTCTAATAACCCCTGGAGTGCCCATTCGGGCCTATGCACAAGATCGTCGTAGCGCAACCGATGCACTACATCTGATCCAAGTGCACGCTCAGCCTGCACGCAAGCTTGCACGGTACCAAGCCAATACTCATACGCCTGTTGCTCCGTATCCACCAGACCGCAATGGCCGCTAGGCTTGAAATTCAGAATTGAATTCACGACGGAACGAACATCGCGCACGATGTGCACGAACTTGGCGTCCGGAAAAAGCTTCTTTAGGCCGCAGATATAGAACGAATACTCAGGGGTCCCATCGACCCAGCGCAATTTTGGCTCAGAACTGGACCGGGAGATGTTGAAATTCGGATCATGCTGAGACGGAGATCGTTCGGCGGCCTGCCTGCAACTTTTCTCCAGTCGCTGACGATGGCGACGAATCATTGCATCGATGCCGTCGCCGAACGTCTGGAAAAACGTTTCCCGATCGACGCCGAGGGCATTCAGCTGCGAACGCTCGCCGTGCATTTTGCCGACCCGGTAGCAGACGCCTACGTCTACCGCGAACTCGCCCATCCAGTCCGATTCTTCTTGGGGCAAGATGTTCGGATGCTGCCCTAGGCACCATGTGAGTATGCTCGTTCCTGATCGCGGTGAGCCGACCACAAAGATAGGGCCCCTTGCATGCCTTGTTTCAAATTCAGACATCCATTGGCTCCCCAGCCCGGAAATTTTGGCACGCACGTCTAGATTCACCGCGTAGCCAAAAAAAACTATGCTCTACGGCGCCCTCAGTCTCCCAAGGCCTACTCAGGCCAGGATCAGGTGCCCTAATTGTCAGGCAGGCGCAAGATTACCTTTTTTGGACGCCAATACATAGTCAGGTGTATCACGGCTCGAAATTGGCTGGGTACGAAGCAGATATCCAAAAATCGCGCAGATATTACGACCCAGCTTCAAGGAACGGCCCTTTCAGCACCTTCCGACGAGAAATAGATGTCACTTAAGCTCGTATTCCGCGAATACCGCTTGGTGGATTCCCATCGCCGATGCAGATCCATCTACCGTTAATACGTCGTACGGTGCCGTTGGAAGCTCATCGAACCGACGCTATGCCGGCGTCGGCCATATTAAGGAAATCGACTGTCCGGCCAATAACGCTAGTGCGGATATACTTTCTACGTCTCGTACAAGGGTGTCCGGGTATGAGCAACGACGATGCTGCATTGCCTCACCGATCGGAACAGCCAGATCTCTGGCAGCTTTGATTTCACTCGCTTGAGGAATGCCGACAGGCTCTGGAAGCAAATGTTCCTCGATTCCGGGCCAGACGAGCCATTGAGCAAGAGCTTCAGGAACGACTAAATACGCGGGATCAAGCCATTCTCCCCGGGTACTGCTGGGTTTGTCGGGACGTCCGTGCCTTTACGTATGACATGCGCTATTCAGATGGGAGGCGTGTCAACTGGCGTGAACGGATCGTATGTCCCTCCTGCCGTCTCAATAACCGTCTTCGACTATCCGTCCAGATCTTGGAGCGATTGGTGGAAGACACCAGACCGAGTATCTACCTGACCGAGCAGGTCACGCCGTTGGCGAGTTACATCGCCACTCGCTTTCCATCGGCGACCATGAGCGAGTATTTAGGCACGGAATTTTCGGCGGGTGAGGTAGATGCACGAGGTATCCGTCACGAAAATGTGACATCTCTGAGTTTTGAAGATGAAACATTCGATTTCATCTTGAGTTTCGACGTCTTGGAGCACGTTCCCAACTATCGCGCAGCGCTCGCTGAACTTTTCCGAGTGCTAAAACCAAGTGGTCGAATTCTTATCAGCGTCCCGTTTGGGCTTCTAACCGATCGAAACATTGTTAGGGCCCGAGTGAATGCTGACGGTCGCATAGAGTACCTTCTACCCCCCCGAATACCACGGCAATCCCGTCGATCCAGCGGGTGGCATCCTTTGCTATTACCATTTTGGCTGGGAATTCTTGGAAGAATTGCACCCCGTTGGCTTTACTGACGCGTACGTGCTACTGGCCTGGTCACTTGAGTTTGGGCACATAGGCGCCGAGCAAGTCCTCATTATTGGACAAAAGTAGCCTTCACCAGAGCGCTGCGCATACCTTTACCCTTTGATGCGCGTGGAACGTGCCACTCGCGCACTCAACAGCGACGTCCGGGACACCCCGGTAGGGCTTTTCGGGCACGTCTCTGGTGCAGCTGTGGTTGACGGGCGCGACCATCTATGGAGCGTTGCAGAGACAGGTTGAGCCCGCAACCGAAACTGTGTGAAAACGCAAAGCCACTCGTACACGTGTGCCACGTACGCAAATTTTGCCTGGTCATCGGGCGGCCTAGAATCGAATCTACGCGTGGCACTTTGATCAACATCTCACCAGTAAAAAATGTAGTTTTGCGTTTTCACACAGCCTCGACCCAAAGCGAACCTTGCAATACAACAGCTCGATCCTATTGCTGTTCAATCTTGATAGTCATTCGCCCGATCTGGCCATACACATTTTGCGAAGGGTTTGCGACGGTGCCGGCACCAAACCAAAGGTAGTAGGTGCCGTCATTGCGCCCCGTCTCCATCAACGTGGGGTCCCCCATGATCGCGGAAGCCCACGATGGCCGCTGCGTATCGGGGATCAGCAAGCCATGCTTGTCCCAAGTTAGACCATCAGTAGATGTTGCCCAGCCGAGCGAATGACGATGATCCGTCGTCGATCCCATGTAGAACATGTAGAAATATGGAGAGATGTACACGACTGATGGTTCGCCAGCACCACCTGCGTCGAACGCTTCCTCCGCACCACGGAACGTCAAGGGGTCTTTGTCCTTGACCCAGTTGAGTCCATCGGAAGAAACTGCGCGCCCCATGTGAAATTTGTAATCGTGGCTGACAGTAAGGTAATACATCCAAAAATTTGACCCGACCTGCATGACGAACGGATCTGCTACCGCGAAGTCATCCCACGCGCCTCGCACACCGGCGGGTACGACTGGATTCGGGAGTAATTTGAAGTTCTTGCCGTCATTGCTAGTCGCCACGCCGATTTGCTGCTTTCCATCGGCAGCTTTGCCGTGAAAATAATAATTAACTTTGCCGTTAATAACGATCGCGGAGCCATTCGCTGCGATGTATTGAGTATCCCAACCACCAAGATCAACAACTGGCCAGGGCAAGCGATCCCACGTCAGGCCTTCATCGTTCGATGTTGCGTAACCGGTACGCCAAATCGAACCGTCATAGCCGGAGTAGTAATCGATCAATTTTCCCTGGAATTGGATGACGGACGGATTGAGATCGTCCACACCGTCCCATGCCCCCTTTGCGCCAGCGCTCATGACAGGGTTCCGCGCAATATCGACGACCGTTACCTTCGGTTGTCCAGCATCTCGCGTGCAACTCGCGCAAATGAGGGAGCAAAATAACGTGATCGCGATAACACAGCTGCGCACGGATAAACACTTTTTGAAAGGGATGAAACGATAGCACTATCAGTACCATTTGACTAAGCACTGCTGGGTAGCATCGTTAAGCACAAGCAGGTTAGCGGCATCCGCCAGATTTAGCGCCAAGAAGTACTGGCGAAGATGCGATCCTGCAACCCTCTTACTCACGCAGTCTATGGGGTGTTGTAACGACACGCTGGACGCGCAGTTGTAGGCAGACGGTTTAGCTCACGTCTTACCCCCAGACCTTGAGCAAGCCTGGGAACATCCGCAAGGCTTGCACCATAAACTCGCGTTTTCACCATTGTTCCTCCGCGTGGCGCGCAGTATGGGGACTACCCTAGCATCGGCGCCCTCTCGCGGACCGACTGTCGAGTAGTCCATACCGGCAAAGACACACATCGGAGCAAACCGGCACTATCCACCTGCACTGACCACTGTCTATTTTTGAAAGCCAAAGCGAAGTACCGATATCCCGACCAATTCGAAGATCAACGGTGTCGGAATTAGTCACCATGTTCATGCTTCGCTTCCCGCACATGGACCGCTATGATGCTTGAAATTGGGGAGTTAATCGGACCATCCCCGTATGCCTGAGCAGGAGATTTCGTGTGAGAAGGCTTTTAAGTGCATGCAATACACCTTTAATAGTATTACTCATAGGCATAGCAACATATGTTCTGATGAGCGCTTTTTATCACGGCGCTATCCTTGTCTACGGACCGGACAGTGAAGACATTCTCGCGCCATTATTTTTTGATATTAGCCGATCAATCCATCACTACGGGCTATTAGCTGGAATGTATAATCCAGGGCAAGTCGCTGGATTGTCATTATGGGGAACCCCTTATTTTCATCCCCTATATCCATTCTATTTCAACTGGCTTGGATCGGATGCTAGCCTGTTCGACACGATGGACAGACTAGGAATCATCGATCTCCTCCATCTATCGATTTACGGCTCTGGTTGTTACTTACTGTGCCGAGAGATAGGCGTCAAGCAGTGGCTTTCAATAGCTGCCGGCCTTTGCGCCCCATGGCTGCCCGCCGCGCACAGCATGCTCAATTGGCCGCAAATCCTAGCTTCGTTCGCCTGGATTCCCTGGGTGATCGCGTGTCAGTTGCGGTTATATAAGAACCCTTCTCTTCATATCAGAATCTTGGCAATTCTCGGCGTAGCCGTAACGTTTTCCCTACTCGTATATGCACAGCCCGCCCAAAACATGGTTTTAGCGGTAGTCGGCTCTGGGATTATATGGATATATACGGCGGCCTATTCGATACGCAATGGTCAACAGGATGAACGGCAGTCCCTCCTTCACACTACGTGCTCGCTAGCGATCGCAGGTGCGATAGCAGCACTTTTGTGCGGCGAATATCTTTTAAATGTTGTCGTTTATCTCAGCAAGGCAATCCGATGGCTGGGCGATCGCGGAGTTGTCATTGGCTCTCAAAGGATGCCGGTGTCTGCATTACGCGAGTATGCGCTCCACTGGAGCGATATCACTGCCTTAATTAACTACAACCAAGATCATACCGTAATCATCGGAAACCTATACATAGGAGCTCCTATAGTCTTGTGCGCAGCACTAGTGTATGCGGCAAATCGGCGTAACTCCAAACTGGCCGCCCCCTTTGTTTCAGCAGCAATCGCCTTACTGTTCTGCTTCTCCATATTTGTGCCAGTGTTGCGATTGATACCGATTGCTAACAAAGTGCGCGAACTAAATTGGTGGTCGTGTTACGTCGTCACGATCATATTTCCATTGGGTGCTTACGGCCTGCAATGGCTTCTCGATCCGCAGAATGCCAATACATCGGTGCCTGCTTCTAAGCGCAAGCGCGTACTGCTTTGCTGCGCTACGTTGGGCATAGCCTTGGTAATCGCATTTATGTCAAATGCAGGCAAGCCGATAATTGAAGTTTCAATGTTATGCGTCAGTCTGGGTGCGCTCACTGTATGCCTGGCATGGCCCTTTCCCACACAAAGGTTTCATCAACCTATAGCAGCGATGATCATCATCGTAAGCACGTTGATCCCGATTCTTTCCTATCCCCGATATTCATCAGCTGCGTCCCAAATGACGCGAGAAGACCATATTCAGGTGCGTCAAGAGTCAAAGCAGATCGCTGCAATCATTCCCGATGGCGATAAGTTTCGGTTTGAGGTCAGCGTGAAATTTCGAAATTACAAAGACTTCACCGTCATCCTTTCGAATTTGGATTTGCGCGGAGTTCGCGGGAATACAAGCCCCGAGGAATACGACAAATTCAGACTCCTGTTCTTTCCCTCTCCCATGGTCGCTGATCTCTATGGTGTCAAGTATCAGATCATTCCTCGTCAGGATAGCCATGCGGGTGACATCGTCATCGATAAGGCAGTTTCTGTACATACAAATGAACATGTTCTTCCGCGCTTGTTCTATGTACAAGGCGGCGTAAAGATTGTTGCGTCCCCGGCCGATGCTCTTCTCGGCGTCGGTGACGACAGCACATGGCATTTCTATATCGCACCGATTGACCTGCCACCAAGGCTTGATTTTTCTCCCTACACCATTGGTAACTCTTTTGTGACTATCCCTAATGTATCGGCCAATAGCCCCGTCGAAATAAAAGCGTCTCTAGTATCCGAAGGGGCAGGGTTGCTTGTACTAAACGAGGACCCTGCGGGTCGCTGGGAGGCTACGGTTGATGGAATAGTTGCCACGCCGATACGTATTAACGGGTTTCAGACGGCGTTTCCCGTGACAAACGCAGGTCGGCATGAATTTGATATCAAACGCCCAACGCATCTTTTCTAGGCGCGACTCAAGTTATATTACTCACTCGAAGGCATTGGCTCATGATTGAGGGGCAATATAGCTGTATCACTTTGCATAGAAATCTGGTCGCAACCGCAGCGTGGTCGATAGCGGTCCTTTGCGCTCTCAACACGTTGTGTTTCATTCTTCGCACCGCCAATCCACTCATTGAGATGGACGGATGGTATTTTCTCGACGTTTTTCTAAGCAAAGCTGTGAATGGTACGCTCGGGTTTGCCGATTTCTTTGTCAAGCGAAGTTTTGACGATCACGCGGAACCTCTCTTTAAACTGCTTCTTCTAATCAATTTTCATTATTTCGATCTTGATTTCGTTCTCGAGGCTATCGTTGGATTTATAGCAGCCGTCGCTTGCTCGCTTATCTATTATCGACTTGTCATATCCGAAACTCCTGAGAAAAGCGCGAGATCTATTCGTTATTTGTGTTGGACAACAATATGCGCACTACTTTTCTCTCTAAATAGCACCGGCATTTGGGTGTGGCCGATAGTCTCACTTGAAAACATTACTATTCTTATTATTTTATTGTTCATTCTGGCAACATGGCATGCTCATCGTACACAGCATTATTCGATGCTTGTGGCTGTCACCCTGCTGCTTGGGCTTAGCAGCGATGACAGTGCTCTGATAGCCGTTGCGGCAACGCTGAGTGCGCTTTGCCTGGTTCTGCTGCGTGACCCCACACAACGACACCGAGAGGCCTGGAAGGTGTTCGTTTTGATTGGAATTTGCATTGGAATGGTACGTATTGGTTATGCGCTTCTCCCCGCGTCATATCCAACGACCCAACTGTCACCAGTCACTGTACTGAGCGAATTGTTTCAGCGCTTTAAGGATGGCGGCTGGTGGCAATGGTTGTTGCTACCTTTGGCTCTGCCTGTCTATTATCAAAATCCTCTGGGCTCATCGCATTCAGAATCCTGGAGTGCCGCTCGGGTTGTTATCGCGCTCTTGTTGTTCGTAGCGCACTTAATGTTCTGGCGGCGTGCTTTTAGCGCGAAGTATGGCCTGACCGCTTTCACCGCAATCTGCATGATGTTGCTTACTTACGGCTGGATCCTCGGGATCTTGCTCTGGCGCGTGCCAGGAAATGGTAACGATTATCTGTTTCAACCCCGATATGTCTTGTTGTATGCGGGTCATCTGATTGCACTGCTTCTTATGTGGATCACGTCCCTGGAACAGCCACCAGAAACGAATCCTTGGTTGCACAACTTCAATAAGTGGATACCAATCGTTGGGTGCCTAATCGTACTCACCATACAATTGCCCCAAGCATTGGCAGCATGGAAGGCGCGCAACAGTGAGTTGAATTATTACTATCAAATGGCGCAGGAGATAGATGCGCTTGGCAAAAACCCCACGGGTTACACGGATTGCGCGCTGATACGTCCAGTCTGTGGCTGGTCTCCCGAGACCCGCAAGGAGCTTACCGAATTGCTGAGCGGCAATCGGCTTAATGCCTACTCTACGAAAGTTCAGCGATGGCACAAGTACCTTCCAAAACTAAAGCCCCTGACATACGAGTCTGGGACTGACACATTGAGTCTCAGGGACGGTAGAGCGAAATAGTCCGGTTTCGCTTCCATTTTTGAAGCGGTGGGTAGAAGCCAGGTATAAGGCGGCCCATTTGCTGAAACGGATTGCTATGATTGGACTTCGGGCACAGTTGGCCCCGGAGTTCAGCGAGCGTTATTGCAAAATAGGTGCGCATGAGCGCCCACAGAATAGTGGTACTTAGATTGCCGATTTATAGAACCTGCGGCGCACCGGATCTGCCACTTACCGGTGCTAATGGTGCAGGTGTTAGATAAGTGCAAAGTTAAGGACGTTTATGCAAGATGATCGTGGACTAAAACGGATCTTCACCCTCTCGTGGGCCTACAACCTTTTTCAGGATCTGGTTGGCGCGACGAATTCTAGAAAATGGGTTGCCGAGCATTTTTGGCGCGCACAACCGGGGCAGCGAATCATCGATCTAGGGTGTGGCCCCGCCACGACCGTACATTTTCTGCCTGCGGGAGTGAAGTACGTCGGTTTCGACGTAAGTGATAAATATATAGCCAGCGCGCGGACAAAGTACGCTACTGATCCGGACAAGACGTTTCTCGTGGGAGTGCCCGAGGATTTCGTCAACCATCTACCGCAGCAAATGCAGAATGCCGATCTTGTCATCATCAACGGCCTGCTACATCACCTGGATGATGCCGAAGCCTTGACCGCATTAAAGCTTGCGCGTAAATCGCTAGCCCCGGGTGGCCGCTTGGTTTGCCTAGAAGCAAGCTTTCTCGTCAGCCAATCGTTTTGGGCTCGATGGGTACTCAAACAAGATCGTGGACAAAACGTTCGTAACGAGCCCGAGTGGAAGGCCTTGGTTTCAAAAGTCTTCGACAAGTTTGAAACTTATATCCTGACCGGTCTACTGCGCATTCCGTACACGTTGATCGTTATCGAAACGAGACTCTAAGTAAGGCACCGTTGCTATCTTTGTAGGATTGCTGCTAACTCGAACAACTCTGTCGTTGCCGGCAAAAACCAAAATGAGCACCCTTAAGCGGCGGTAGCTTGAACGACATATTGCGCACCAAAGGGTATCCAGCCCATGGCTGGCTCGAGAGGCCGCAGATAAGCGAGCATTCGAGGGAAAAAAACGATGTAGCGGCTGCGCACACTTTCAAAATTGCCGCGTCGAGCAAGGCCCAGTAGCTCGGACCTTGGCAAAAGAATCGCATCTTCGTCGAACGGACAATCCCTCACTGTCTTGAGAGTCAACGGGTTCAAAACGTTGTGCTCAAAGATGAACACCTGCCCTCGTGGTTTCAATACGCGCCGAATTTCCGCTATCCAATAGTTGCGTTCGTCAGGCGGAATGTGATGAAAGACACACGCAGCCATCACTACGTCGAAGCTCTGATCGGCGTACGGAATGCGCGAATTCTCGATAGTGCGAAACGTCGCTTCATGCGCATGCGACTCAATGGCGAGCCGGATACTTTCACCGGAGAGATCTGCGCCATATAGATCGGCCGAAGCAAATGCCGTGCGCAAATGCGTAGTGGTATTTCCTACGCCGCAACCGAAGTCGAGAATCGACAAAGACTTTGTTTTGGCATCTAGCCCTATTTGAGCTGCGATATAGTTAGCTTTATAGGCCGCAAAAAACGCGGGATCTTCCCCGCTGATCTCTATGCTGGCCTGATGCAAGTCAGTATATTCCTTCGCGTACTGATCGAATTCTGGCTTGTCTGATTTCTTCATACCGATCTCGCAGATGTTTCGAGCAATATTCAATTAGCGCGCATGATTAGTCGAGATGCCAGAAATGTCGCCGGTATCGTTAGAACTGCCACAAGCAATGGTGCTAACCGTGTTGACACATGCAGCCCTTCGATCAATATTTTCAGCAACACCAAGCCGAGTAGGAACTGCATTAGATAAACAAAAGGGTAGCGCAGCGCGGAGCGCAGCCGCATCGGCTGCCTAAATACATATACCGCATTGAAGACATACGACACAGCAATTCCGACCACATAAGCGATAGCGTATGCAACTTCATAGCTCATCCAGTGTAGTAACACCAGATAAGTGCCGTAGCCTACAACGGCATTCAACAGTCCACCGACCAAAAAGCGAAGGACTTCAGCCGCCCATCCCGGTGCAACTGGCATTTGGCGAGCTTGGGTACGAGTCATCCTGAAAAACAAGCGGCGCATTTTAGTGTGCAGCCTTAGTTAGATCATCAGAGATGGCGGGACTAATTGGCCCGGGTACTCGGTCAACTGTTTGGCTATCGACGACATACATGGGCCGCCGAAACGTCGCCCCCATCAAACGTCCGATATATTCACCGACTACTCCAAGTATCAGCAACTGTATGCCGCACGCAAACAACACAGCGGACATGAGGGATGCATAACCCGGATTGGTAATGCTACCCCTCAACCTTCCATAGATGACAAAAAGAAGGTAGAGAAAACTTATTGCAGCCAGCGTCGCACCGCCGAACGTCGCAACACGCAATGGCAGCGTTGAGAAAGTAACAAAGATGTTTGCGGCATGCGAGATAAGTCTTCGTAATGTATAGGCACTCTCGCCATGGTGCCGCTGCTCATGTGGAACCTCGACGCTACGCGTCGACGAAGTCAGCCACGACAACATGCCATCGATATAAGGGCGATTCAAACCGAAACGATCGAGCTGCTTTGCTAGCGGTGCATAGATGGCACGAAATGAACAATAGTCCTCATTGAGGTCGGGAAAGGCGCGTTTAAGTACACGACGCATCAATTCCGAACTCAGGTTTCGATAAGCTGCGTGCGTCCGTTTCTTGAACACTCCATACACCAGCGGATGATCTTCGTCGCCAGCTGCTAGCAAGGCCGGAACTGATTCAGGAGGATGCTCGAGATCGTCGTCCATAGTGACGATCCATTTTCCGCGCGCATATGCCATACCGCAAATGGTTGCGGCGTGCTGACCAAAATTCCTGCCCAGGCGCAGCCCCAGCACATGAGCATCTTCTGCCGCGACTGTGCATATCTTTCCCCAGGACTCTGCGCGCCCTCGATCGTCGACAAGAATAACCTCATAGTCGAGCCCGGTCGGTTGCATCGCGACGGCTAGTCGCGCGCAGAGTTCGGAAAGTGCTGAGCTGCCGCCATACACGGGAACTACGATCGACACATCAACACATGAATTGGCATCAGAGGGGGTCATGTCCAGATCGTTCATGAAGGTTTATTTGATTAGCTACACGCTATTTGGGACGAATGAAGGCCTAAGCCCGCATTATCATCAACACCATAGTACTTGTTGATAACGCTTTCGATATAGCCGTCACCGAGGTCAATACCAAGCCCGCTGCTTATCTCCCAGACCATCCGAGTATCGATAGCCAAGGGACCGCCCTTATCGACAATTGAGTAATCTGCTCGCTTCTTCAATGCGCGCTCGAAGATCTTCACGATATCCGGCATTAGCAACGACTTCATGGCAGCGATGGAAACGACCTTCCCGTGACTCACTGTATCGGTAGCTAACGCGGCTCCGATGCGGACAATGTCATCGATGTCGACAAGGTTGCGCTCCGCACGCGCCCATACCGTAAAGTGTTCTCCGGAAATGATTCGATCCCTTAGAAAGTTGGTCAGCGTGTGCGAATTGTCGGTTCTTCCCACTACCTGCGGAAGACGAAAAACCAGGCCGTTGGCAGAGGAAAGCACCAATGCCTCCATGGACTGCTTGTGCTTCATATATGCGGTGAGTTCGGCATCTTGCGCGGTCACGCCACAACTGCCGAAATAGATGAAGCGCTTCGCATCGCTGTCCAGCAGCTTGCACAGAAGCGAACGCTCGCGCTCAAATTCAACAGGGCGCGTTTCAAGAGAATTAGACACTCCAGACGCGAAGACCACGACGCTGGAATCCGTGCCAAAGTGCGGCTCAAATGCCCGCGCCAATAGTCCTTTACCAATGATCACCAGCTAAAACCCCTAGTATCGCAAAAGCCCGCTTGGCTTAAGGTCGATCCACTGCCGTTAACCAAACTCCACCCGCAAAGTCTGGCAGCAGCGGCCATCCTCGCCGGATATCCTAAACCAATCATTGCAGACCTGCCGTCTGATCGATTACAGACGCTTCCAACCGCAAAGCGCGCTTCAATGCTGTAGCCATCGCAGCCTTGGTGAATGAGCGTCTGATAAAACTTTTTCCGCCCTCTGAAACTTTAATCCAATAGTTATCATCTCGAAGTATGTCGACCATGCTGGCGGCAATCTGCTCGGGTTGATCAAAAACAGGAATATATTTTTCAAGATCCAGCAACCCTTGCGCACCCGCCGAAGTAGTCACCAATGGCGTGCCTCGCTGCATCGCTTCAAGCACTTTGAGCTTGACTCCCGCACCAAAACGAAGTGGAGCCACAACCACCCTGGCATTGCGGTACATGGTTGCCAGGTTCGCGTCACTGACATAGCCATGAACTTCAACGCCCGGACCTGATAGCGCCTTTACGACATCGGTAGGATTTGACCCAACTAAATGTACGGTCACGTCTGGGTACGACTTACGAACAAGCGGCATGACATCCGTCATCAACCAGCATGCAGCGTCGACATTCGGCGGGTGGGCAAATCCTGCCACAAACAAGATGTCAGCTCGCTCTGCGAGATTATCTGCAGCATCTTCTTCTACGCTATCAAAGCAATACAGAGGTACGGCTACCGCATCGACATCGGGCGCCAGGCGTCTGACCTCTGCAGCTTCTTCTTCTGATGGATAGAATACCGTATTACTTTGACTCCACAGATAGCGCTCAATTTTCTCGATCGCATCAGCTTCCTTGAGACAAGACGCATCACCCGTCACAGCCGCCTGCCTGCGAAGCCGCATGAAATGAAGGTCCACTCCAAAGTAGCTGATGTAAGCACTTGTACGCCGCCGCAGCAGATCAATGTAATTGATCGCAATATGCGGGCGGCTCAAAAGAACGCATTCGATGTCTTTGCCACGCTCGGCAATAAACTCCTCAAACGCTCCATTCCATCGATTGCCATAGATCACCTCGACACCCATTGCCTGTAAAGGCGCCGAGTACGAAGGATCCCGCCGCAAATTATCAGGCCAGAAAATAACTTTCTTGCCCATATTGATCAGCTGCTGCATGAACTGAACCATCACGCGAGATCCGGCATCACGGTCCGGCTGCGGCACATAATGATCGATGACAAGAACAGTCCCGGTATAGAGTCGACGTTCCCTGGCACGAGAGACGGACTTGGCGTTCGGCAAATGATGTTTCGACAACGTCTCCGCCCAGCGCTCGTGGAAACGCTGGCGATTTGAAACCTGATGCGCCTTTACACCAGCCGTCTCATCCGTGCCGTGCGATATACCCTCATAATGGACCACCACTGAGAACGGCGTATAAAAAACCCGCTTCCCGGCCTCCCGAACCTTGAATGCCAAATCTGTATCTTCGTAATAAGCGGGGATGTATCGCTCATCAAATCGATCAAGTTTTTCGAACAACGCCAGCGGAATCAGCAGGGACGCTCCCGAGCAATAGTCGACCTCACGCACGTAGTTATATTCAGGATCCTCCGGATTCTGGAGCCGACCGTAATTCCAGCCGCATGCGTCATCCCAAATGATGCCACCGGCTTCTTGCAAGCGCCCGTCGGGATAAACCAATTTGGATCCGACCAATCCGCAATCCGGGAAGCGCTTGAAGATGTCCAGCATGGCATCCAGCCATCCCATCGTCACCTCCGTGTCGTTGTTCAAAAGATAGAGGTACTTCCCCTTGATGAGCGTCGATGCCCTATTGCAGGAACGTAAGAATCCGAGATTCTCCGGATTCTGCTCGTAACGCAAACCTGGTACTGATGCAAGCAAATGCATGGATGCGTCACCCGATGCATCCTCGATCACCAGAACCTCAAAAGGAACCAATGGTTGATGGCTCATAATGGAATGCAAGCAATTAACCGTATACCCCAGCTGGCCATACGCGGGTATGACGATACTTACCAGCGGCTCCATGAAGGTTGGGAATGACAAGTCCATCAGCCTGATTTTCGGATCAACAGCGCTTATTTTTTTGAGCATTGGCGATGCGTCCGGGGTGTCGCGACGCCCTGCCATGCGTTGCTTCACGCTCTGCCTAACGGAAGCAAAGTCGCCTCTAAGCATTCGTGCCACAAGCCGCAATGGCCTGGTGACGCGCCACGAGTGAGACCGGACAATTGTTTGCAATTGATCGCGCGTCGAATTCAATTCGAGTTCCATCTCCCCCATGTTCTGGGTAAGCCTTCTGTTGAGTAATTCCTTGTCATGAAACTGTGCAAGCAAGTCGTTCATCGCGCCTTCGAATTCAGCGATTTTCGCCTTGTTCCTTGCAGGTCCGCGCAATGGATTCAGCTCCGTACATTCGCCTTGGAGTACCTCTCCCAATTGATGGCGGACGTAGTCGATCTCACCCGTAACATCCTTGATATAGGCACGAAGCCGCTTTAGCTCCTCACCACCCTCTGTCGTCAGACGCACCCGCCTTTCGTTCTCTTCCTTCAGGGCCGCATAGCGCCGAAGGAGATCCATATGCTCATCATTGGTCTTCGTCGCCCACTGCGCAACCCTTTCGTGCTCCTCCACCAGGCTCACATAGCGCGCACTGATACTCGTAAGCTCCTCGTCGGTTTTCTGGGCCCAACTCGCGACTTCGCGATGGTGCGTGTAAAGATCCTCTATCTCCGAAAAGAACACTGATGAATGAAGGATTGGTATGTGCACATCAGCCGCAGCAGCAATAGCGACAAAATAAACCGGATCCGTCAGATCCGGAGTTCGTTGCTCCACACCCTTCATCGTATCCGTAAAGGCTTCCAAGAAACTTTCTGGGTCAACGGATTCAATCGCCGTCAGTGCAGAGCCAACCGCCAACCTCTGGCCAAAATAACGTCGCTGCTCAAAGCGCGAGCGCAACAGAGCCTCGAACTCACCGAAATCAAGCTCCTTCACGTGAAACTCGTTGTGATACCCCGCCTTTTCGGAATAAACAACGCGATTAGGTGAAGAAATAACCAGAACACCGTCGGGTTTAAGCACACGGCGTATTTCATCGATCATTTCCTGATGCTTGTCGTGATGCTCAATCGTTTCGAATGAGACAACAACGTCGAACGAATTGTCCGGAAGCGGTATGGATGCCGCGTTTCCCACTTGAAATTCGAGGCCCGGGACGCTGGCGTATGCCTCCTTTGCATGGAGAACCGCTTCAGCAGAAACATCCACGCCGATCACCGAAGCCGCATCACGTGCCAACATCGCGCTGCCATAGCCTTCGCCACACGCTATATCCAATACCGCTCGGCCTTTGACAAGGCCGCGACACCACGCGTAACGATGAAAATGCTCGTGCCGAATAACGCCATCAAGCGACGGAAGGAAACGCTCACCGGTAAATTCCATGCTCTTAGGCCCCCGACTGAAGGATTTCTATCGAGTGCATGGGAATTCCCACCAAACCGTGCCGCATAGTGCTCTCGCTTGCCTTGAAAATAAGTGCGTCGTGGATCCAATGCTGATGCGTGTGGTCGTCCTGCGACCCACTAGCCAATGCAACGTCAATTGAATAATCGCCCGATGGCAGTATGGGCATTCTGAACTGAAATCTTGCCTGTAATCGAGCTCCAGCATTGGCGCTGACGGGTTGCTCGCGATACGTCAAATAGGAATTGTCTCCAAACAGGCGTTGACCAAGCCTGTCTTTCACGTAAAACCCGAAAATCGGCGCATTCAACGACCGGAGAACGGAAGCCTCGATCTCCAGGCTTACCGCCTCTCCGCCGAGCACCATGTTGCAAGATTTACCATCCTCGCCAAGGATTCGCACATCCGTGATGCTGGCAGCCCCGGCGCCGAATTCACTGCCATGCTTCTCAGGGTCGAAGTCGAAAACTTCAATCTTGTTGTTCTGCAAGAGCTTGACACGCGTATCAACCACGTCTCGGGGAATTTCCCCACTACTGCGTCCCACCCCCTCGACCACGAGTGATTCGTTCGCCGAGGCACTGGCATCGGTCAACTTGATCGCTACCGTGTCACCCAACACGGTGCGATCGGCAACATGCTGTGCCGCAAGATAATGTTCAACAACACCTCGCGTGGCCCCATCAAGCATGAGACGCCCACCGTCCAGCCAAATAGCGCGATCGCACAAATTGGTAACAGCAACTGTATCGTGGCTGACAAACAAGAGAGTACCTCTGCGCTGAAATTCACGCATAAAGCGCATACATTTCTGAGTAAAGCGCACGTCGCCAACGCTGAGCGCCTCATCAATAACCAACGTATCCGCATCGACATGCGCAGCGATGGCAAAGGCCAACCGCACATACATGCCGCTCGAATACGTCTTTACAGGCTGTTTGATAAAGTCGCCGATGTCGGCAAATGCCAGGATCGAATCGAAACGTTTGCGCAGCTCATTTTCTGGGATGCCATACAGCAGCCCACTAAGGTATACATTCTCTTCACCGGTAAATTCCGGATTGAATCCCGCTCCAAGCTCAAGCAACGCGGCAATACGCCCACTTGTCTTGAGACTTCCTTCACTGGGATGCAGCGTGCCGCAAATCAACTGTAGCAATGTTGACTTGCCCGAACCGTTTCGCCCGATGATACCCACAGTCTCGCCACGCTTCACGTTGAAGCTTACGTTGCGCAGCGCCCAAAATTCTTCGTGATACGAGAGATCGTGCTTGCCAACGACATGCCCTAGCTTTGGCAGCAACATTTGCTTCAGGCGATCGGCAGGCTTGGCATAGATGTTGTATTTCTTGCCCAACGAATCGACGGCAATGGTCAGATCTTCAGAGGACATCGGCAAAACCCTTGCGTGTACGCTCGAACCAACCAAAGGCTAGCCACGCGAAAAAAAAAGCCACGAGAGTGTACAGTCCCAATCCCATCCAGTTTGGCTCACGCCCCCAAACCAGCACATCCCGCGAAGCATCCACGATCATCGTCAGAGGATTCAGATAGAGAAGATTTCTGTATGGAGGCGGTATTAATTCTTGCGGATAGAAGATAGGCGCAAGGAACATGAGCATGGCAGTAACAATGCCCATGGCTTGTTTCAGGTCGCGCAAAAAAACTCCGAGCGAGCTAAGCAACCAGATCAATCCAGCCATGAAAGGTACAAAGGCGGCAACCACCAGAGGGAAATATACGACTGTCCATGGAATCGATCCACGAACGCCGAGCGAGAAAATGAGCAGCACAATCGTCGAAATAAACAAATGAAACAGCGCCGAACCTAGCGTGCTCCATGACAGCGTCTCAAGTGGAAAAACCACTTTCTTCACGAAATTGGTGTTCTCTACAATCAACGTGGGCGCGCGATTGGCGCATTCAGAAAACATGCTGTTTATATTGAGCCCGGCAAAAAGTACGACCGCGAAGTCGAAATGCCCCGAAACTTGTGTACTCCATCGAGACTTGAAAATCAGCCCGAACACAAATGTGTATACCCCAAGCATCAGAAGGGGATTAAAAAAGGACCATAACAAACCAATGAATGATCCGCGATAACGCCCTACGACATCGCGGCGAGCCATTTGCACAATCAAATTGAAATGGCGCACAAGTGCCTGGTACGGGGAAAATGGATCGCGCAGGCTATAGGTTGAAATCATGCTTTCTTTGATGCGTCAGTGAAAAAAGGAATAGTCATGCGCATGTTGTCTCCGAATGCACAAGCATTCCATGGTCGCGGGGATACCCGCCGATGATTTTATGCGTTCATCCTAGGCAAGTGCCGAAGCAAGTTCGTTCCTTAAATCATCGATATCCTCCACACCTACTGACAAACGAATAAGGCCATCACTGATACCTAGCCTCTTGCGATTAGCCGGAGGCACCGACGCATGGGTCATGATGGCCGGATGCTCGATAAGGCTCTCCACCCCGCCCAATGATTCGGCCAACGCAAACAACTCGCATCGCTCCAATACCTGCCGAGCCTTCTTCAAGCCACCCTTCACTTCCACGCTGATGATGCCGCCAAAACCATCCATCTGGCGCTTTGCGAGCGCGTGCTGGGGATGGCTCTTGAGTCCCGGGTAGATGACTCGCTCTACGGCAGAATGCTTTTCCAGCCACTTGGCCAAATCCAGCGCCGAGTCGCAATGCGCCTTCATCCTCAGATGAAGGGTCTTGAGGCCCCGCATGGCCAGGAAAGCATCAAATGGTCCGGCGACAGCGCCCACGGAGTTCTGCAGGAAACCCATGCGCTCAGCCAATTCGTCGGATCCGGCCACCACCATGCCGCCAACCATGTCGGAGTGACCATTGAGATACTTGGTGGCCGAATGCAGGACTAGGTCGGCACCAAATTCAAGCGGGCGCTGAAGCATGGGCGAACAAAACGTATTGTCGACCACCAAGATCAGGCCATGCTTCTTGGCGAAGGCGGCGACCCTGTTAAGGTCGACTAGCTTCAGCATGGGGTTGGTAGGCGTCTCCGCCCAGATCATCCGGGTGTTTGGCTTCAAGGTAGCCTTGAGTGCGTGACTGTCGTTGAGATCCACGAAGCTAAAGTCCAACCCGGCGGAACGACGACGGACCCGCTCAAAAAGGCGGTAACTGCCACCATACAGATCATCCATCGCAATGACATGGCTGCCCGAGTCCAGCAAATCCAAAACGGTGGCTGCAGCGGCCAAGCCCGAGGCAAAGGCAAAGCCAGCCGCGCCGCCCTCTAGGGCTACGACACAACGCTCATACGCCATCCGCGTGGGATTCTGGGTGCGAGAGTATTCAAACCCCTTATGCTTGCCAGGGCTTTCCTGCACATAAGTGGAGGTCGCGTAGATCGGCGTCATGATGGCGCCAGTCGATGGGTCCGGAGACTGGCCCGCATGGATTGCCAGTGTCCCGCGCCCCAACGTTGTCTGCTTCTTGGCATTCCGCGTCACTTTGCTCATACCCCGGGCACCCGCTTACCTTAAGTCAAACGACAATCTTACCTGCCAACAGGGCCAAACCGAGACCTCGCTGAATTGGGCTGGATCGGCATTCATACATTTGTAGCCAAACTGGCCCCCAGGAGCGATAGAAGAGCCGTTCTGGCCTCACCTCCCAACCTGAACGGGGGGGGCTTAGCCCACCCCTATCCCTTCGTAGACCATTGAAGAAATGGGCACGTTGTCACTAGATCAATGGCGAAAGTTATCTTAGAGTGAAAACTGTCACGAAACTTACAAGAAGGGCGTGACTCACTAAATGCTTACTTAGGATTTCAAGACGACTGCGATCCAGGGGGATCACATTCAAGCCCACTTTCAAAAACTCGCATTCAGGACCCCCCTTGAATGAATAACAATTACATCCTGATCCACTACCACATCTTCAAGAATGCCGGCAGCAGCGTGGATACGAGCCTGCAGCATTCTTTTGGCGACCGCTGGGGCTCTTTCGAGGGACCGCACGCCCATGCCATTCAATCCAAGAAACAGCTGTCGGAGTTCATCGACGCCAACAACAGCCTAGTTGCTATATCCAGCCATCTAGCGCGGCCGCCACTTCCACACGCCAACTGCCTGCCCGTGGTTTTTCTCCGGCACCCCCTGTTACGCGCCTACTCTGTTTATAAATTCACGCGCTCAGACAGCTCACAGCCTTATTCGGATGTCGCCCAGGATCTGACCTTTTCCGATTACATCGCATGGGCATTGAAGAAGGAGCAAGGAAGCATCGTCATCCGTGACTACCAGGTTGTGCATCTTTCAGACGCCTCGTGGCGCGGGGACAACATCCTGAAGACTGAAGCGACCCCAGCTGATCTCGAACAAGCCTGCCAACTCCTCTCCGACTGGAGGGTCGCGGGGGTTGTTGAAGAATTTGAATTGTCGGCCAGTGTATTTCAAACTATGTACGGCAAGCGATTGCCAGCACTGGAGTTTCTGCCAAGGTGGGAAAACGCCACCTGTAAGGAGATTGTTCCGGTAAGTGAACAGATCGATCGCCTTAGAAAGATGCTTGGCGAAGACCTTTATGCTGATTTCATGGGTGCCAACCAGTTGGATCTGGCGTTACATGCGCACGCCCGATCTATCCTCGGCAAAGCCGCAGAGCATTCTAGCTTGGCTGCCGCCTGACTCGGCACAAAACTCAGTCCAGCCGCCGGAAGATATGGCGGCTGAAGAAGAAGTCACATATCGCTCGCGATTTCCGGTGCGGCTGGGTAAAAGCAGCTATTCGTTGCCCTTGTCGCTATCGCGCTTCAGCTCCCATCTGGATGTGAACTACGAGTGGCATGACAACGCACTCATATTCCACGTCTTCAACACGAAGCAAGAGGATTTCGTGGGCAGCAGTTGGCTGGATGCGAAGGTGGACATTGTTCGCCATACCCATCAGCGATAGCGCTGTGCTTATTCCGATGCCTCATACATCCAGCGCAGGGTATCCATTAAGGTATAGCGGGGTAAGGCTCCAACGCGAGCTTCCAGCAGCCCCGAGTCACCTTCAAGGTGACGTATCTCGTTATCGCGCACGAAAGCCGGATTGACTCTTACCTCTATTTCATAACCGGCTATGTCGGCCATCACGCGCAGCACCTCACGTAGGGAATGGGCCTTGCCTGCACAAATATTGACCGTGTCATTCCCAACACCTGCAGTCTCAAGCAAACGGCGATAAGTCCATCCGACCGCTCGCACGTCCATGAATTCGCGCCATACATCCAGGTTACCCAACTCGATATGGCGCTCATGCCGGCGAAAATGCCCAACTATTTTCGGCACTAGGAAGCGCGAATCCTGGCCGGCGCCGGTGTAATTGAACGGCCGGGCAAATGTCAGCGGCAGGCGATCAGACCAGGTTCTGGCCATGTACTCCATAGCCAACTTGCTTACCGCGTAATCGTTGGCAGGCCTCAGGGGTGATTGCTCATTGAGGCGGCTTGCCCCATCCACAGCGTTACCATAAACATGCGCGCTGCTCGCCAATACGACAACGGATGGCTCATGTTTCAGCGCAGCCAGCGCAGATAGCAAATGGCGCGTACCAACAATATTGGTGCGGTAGATGGCGTCAATATCATCGTGCGCCGCAAAAGCCACCGCGGCCAAGTGGATCACAGCATGCGGCTGAATTTCCGCAACAATATCCTTTACTGCTGCAGCGTCCAAAAGATCCACATGCTCCGTCGAGCCCCCCGCACTCTTCTCTCTAGACAAACCGAACACCGCATAGCCGACCGATTGCAGCTCGACGGCCACGTGGCGCCCGGTGAATCCGCTCAGGCCCGTAACGAGGACTCGCTTGGTCCCACCATCAGAAGGAGAAGCCATGCTCATTCCTATGCATATCGGCTTGAACCATCATTCGGCATAAGGACTCCAGCGGTGTTTGGGCAGCCCAATTCAACTTCTCACGCGCCTTGCTCGCATCGCCAATCAGCAAATCCACCTCTGCCGGCCGATAATGACGCGGGTTTATGCGCACAAGCGTCTTGCCAGTGCGGGTATCAACACCGCACTCATCCAGCCCTGTTCCCTGCCATGCGAGCTCGATATCCGCAGCAGCGAACGCGAGCTTAGCGAAATCGCGCACGGTCTCCGTGCGTTGCGTCGCCAGCACATAAGTATCGGCCTCATCCGCCTGCAACATCCGCCACATGCCCTCGACGTATTCCTTGGCATAGCCCCAATCACGCCTTGCATCAAGATTCCCAAGTTCGAGCACATCAAGCTTGCCAAGCTTGATACGGGCGACGGTATCGGTAATTTTGCGAGTCACGAACTCGCGACCACGTAGCGGCGACTCGTGGTTGAACAAAATGCCGCTGGCACCAAACAATCCGTACGATTCACGGTAATTGACGGTGATCCAGTGAGCGTAGAGCTTGGCGACACCATAGGGGCTACGCGGATGAAAAGGGGTATCTTCGCTCTGCGGTACCGCATGCACTTTCCCGAACATTTCGGAAGTCGATGCTTGGTAATAACGGATGCTTATATCGACCGTCCGTATTGCCTCCAGCAAGTTCAAAGCCCCGACACCGGTAATCTGCGTTGTCGTCACCGGCTGCTCGAATGAGACACCCACGAAGCTTTGCGCGGCAAGATTGTAAATCTCTCTGATCTGGTAACGATCAAGCAATCGGATAGCCGCCCCCATGTCGCTCAAATCGAACTCGACGAGCTCAAGATTCGGGTGACTGGAGATGCCCAATTCATCAATACGCCAGAAATTGGTGGAGCTGGTGCGACGATAGCCACCTATCACGCGATAGCCTTTTTGCAACAAAAGCTCAGCCAAATAGGCACCATCCTGACCCGTGATGCCCGTGATCAATACAGCCTTCATGCATAACTCCAATATGGCATAGAGCGCGATTATACGTTCGCGATAGCAACTATTGAACTTTCCGGCACAAAGCAGCCATCGCGCCACGACAATCCGCATGAGGTCTCCCTTGCACACCAGGATTCCAGTCACCACGAATGTGCGGCATTGGAGATGCCTGTCACGTAGCCGCCTAACGGTGCCCTGCCAAGGTAGATCGTATCCGCCTTGCAAACTTAGGCCGCCAGACGACCGCTACAGGGTAAGCGCCAGCTGCCGCTCTTCGGCATCCCACGCCGCCTTGACGAAATGCTCCGTGGCGTCGCGGTAATGTTGCGCGACCACTGAAGGAGGATGCTTGGTTTCGATCCAGCACGGCGCCGCAGGATAGATGGAGGCTAGCGACGCGGCGGGGCCGCTAAGGATGATCCAGCACCGACAAAAAGATTTGTCGCCACCGTGAACGCAATCCATGCTGAACAGAGGCCGACATAAGTACCTCTAACCGTTGACCTGCCGACGCCATACTGATCCATCGGCACCTACCGGCGGGGCCTACCCGCCCTTCGGCGCATAAGCACGAACTCGACTCCTTACGGAGCTGCCTGCACTGCGCTGCCCTGTATGACAGAATAATGGACCACTTTGGAGTTATACATGAAGACCCTCCTCGTTACGGGCGGAGCCGGATTCATCGGTGCCAATTTTGTACTGCAGTCCATCGCCGATGGGCTGCGCGTGATCAACCTCGACAAACTTACCTACGCGGGAAACCCGGATACCCTCGCATCTCTCAAGGGCAACGAGCGGCATGTTTTTGTGCAGGGCGACATAGGTGACCGCAACCTTATCGATCGGTTGCTAACCGAGCATAAGCCCGAGGCGATCGTAAACTTCGCGGCCGAATCGCATGTCGATCGCTCGATCGATGGTCCTGCAGCTTTCGTCCACACCAATGTCGTTGGTACGCTGGGGCTGCTGGAGTCTTCGCGAGATTACTGGCGCAGCCTAAGCGGCGCTGCGCAGAAGGCTTTCCGCTTCCTTCACGTATCTACTGACGAAGTCTACGGCTCGCTGGGGGCGGAAGGTAGCTTCCGTGAAACGACGCCATATGCCCCCAACTCCCCGTACTCGGCCTCCAAAGCTGCTTCCGATCATCTCGTGCGGGCGTTTCACCATACCTACGGCCTTCCCACCCTCACCACCAATTGCTCAAACAACTATGGCCCCTACCAGTTCCCCGAGAAGCTGATCCCCCTGGTCATCCAAAAAGCGCTGATTGGCGAGCCGCTTCCGGTCTATGGCGACGGGTTGAATATCCGCGACTGGCTGTTCGTGGGCGATCATTGCACGGCTATCCGCCGAGTGCTGGAAGCTGGCCGAATCGGCGACACCTACAACGTGGGCGGCAATGCTGAGCGCACCAATATCGCCGTCGTGAAGACCATATGCGCACTGCTGGATGCACGCCGCTCGCTTGCCGATGGCCGCGCTCGCGAGTCACTGATTACCTACGTCAAGGATCGACCTGGACATGACCGGCGCTACGCCATCGATTCCGAGAAACTACAAACCGAACTGGGCTGGCGGCCATCTCAAACGTTCGAGACGGGCATCGAGCAAACTGTTAATTGGTATCTCTCACATCAACCTTGGGTAAAACGCGTGCTTGATGGCAGCTACCGCATGGAGCGCTTGGGCGTATGAACGCACATAAAGGCATCATCCTGGCCGGGGGCTCCGGAACCCGGCTATATCCAATCACCCAGTCGATCAGCAAGCAGCTATTGCCTGTCTACGACAAGCCGATGGTGTACTACCCGCTCTCGACGCTGATGCTTGCAGGTATACGGCAGATCCTGATGATCAACACACCGCACGAGCAAGCCCTGTTCCAGCGACTGCTCGGCGATGGCTCGCAATGGGGTATCGATATTCAATACGCCGTACAGCCATCACCGGACGGTTTGGCGCAAGCCTTCGTCATCGGGCGCGACTTTGTGGGCAAAGATCTCAGCTGCCTTGTACTGGGCGACAACATTTTCTACGGAGTAGGCCTAACGGAGCGCTTGAAACGCGCCATCTCGCGGGACCGCGGGGCTACCGTGTTTGGCTATTGGGTGAAGGATCCGGAACGCTACGGTGTCGCCGAATTCGCCTCCGACGGACGTGTGATCGGCCTTGAAGAAAAACCCGCCAAGCCAAAGTCGCACTATGCCGTAACAGGCTTGTACTTTTACGATACTCGAGCCTGTGATTTTGCCGCCGAGCTGAAACCCTCTCCGCGCGGCGAGTTGGAAATTACCGACCTCAATCGCCGTTATCTCGAGGACGACTCGCTGCATCTGGAACAACTCGGTCGCGGTTACGCATGGCTCGACACAGGCACGCATGAATCACTGATGGAAGCGGGCAACTACATCCAGACCATCGAGAACCGTCAGGGCCTAAAAATATGCTGCCCTGAGGAAATCGCTTATTTGAATAAATGGATCGACGCGGAACAGCTACTGCGACTTTCAGCACCGCTAGCCAAGACGGGCTATGGCCAGTACCTGCAACGTTTGGTCGAACACGGACACGTACGATGAAAGTAATCCAGACAGCGTTACCCGGCGCAGTTACTATCGAACCGCAGGTATTCGGCGATGCACGCGGCTTTTTCTACGAGAGCTACAACGAAGCAAAGTACCGCGCGCACGGCATTTACGTAAAGTTCGTACAAAGCAACGTTTCGCGCTCAAGCAAAGGCGTATTACGCGGCTTGCATTATCAGTGGCCGAATCCACAGGGCAAGCTGGTCAGCGTGCTGGAAGGAGAGGTCTACGACGTTGCCGTGGATATCCGGCAAGGCTCCCCTACGTTCGGCCAGTGGGCTGGCATAATGCTCACCGCTGACAACCATCGGCATTTCTGGATACCCGAGGGTTTTGCACACGGCTTTTGTGTCATGTCGGAACACGCAACCTTCGCTTACCAATGCACAGCAGTCTACGACGCGAAAGCCGATGCGAGTATCTGCTGGAACGATGCAGCTCTTGGCATCGATTGGCCAATCAGCGAACCGCAACTCTCCGAAAAGGATCTTAAGGCTCCGTTGCTGGCCGACGTGCCCACCGAACGCTTACCTGTGTTTGTCGCATGAATATTTTGCTGCTAGGCTCCAATGGTCAGCTCGGCCACAGTTTTCTTGAACAGGGCGGATTGGCGACTCACGGTCATGTCTTTGCAGCAAGCCGCGATGGACATCGCTTCGACGGCAGCACGACGGAGATTGCCGATCTTTCTGAACCGCAGTCGTTGCTGGATTTGTTGGACAAGCTACAACCGGACGTCATCGTGAACGCCGCCGCCTACACGGCGGTAGATCGCGCGGAGCGGGAAGAGGATCTTGCCACTCGCGTTAACGGCATAGCCGTGGGCATGCTGGGCACCTGGGCGGCCGCGCATGATGCGCTGGTCGTGCATTACTCCACCGACTATGTTTTCGATGGCAGTGCCACAACACCCTACCCCGTGGACGCCACCACCGCTCCGCTGGGTGCGTATGGACGCAGCAAGCTTGCTGGCGAACGCGCATTGCTTGAAAGCGGCGCGAAACACCTTTTGCTACGCACAGCGTGGGTCTACGCATCGCATGGCAACAATTTTTTGCGCACCATGCTGAGGCTCGCTGCAGACCGCGATGAATTGCGCGTAGTTGCGGATCAGCATGGCGCCCCGACCAGCACTGACATTATTGTGAATGCCACGCTGGTCGCGCTGGATAGATGGCAGCAAGCAAATGCTACGCAGCGCGCCGCACTACAAGGTATTCATCATCTGGTGGCGAGCGGCTTCACCAGTTGGCATGGCTTTGCCAGCGCGATTTTCCAAGCGGCTCATGAGCAAGGGTTGATTCAGCGCATACCACGCGTCGTACCAATTGCCACCGCGGAATTCCCTACACCAGCCAAACGCCCGAGCTGGTCCGTGCTGGACAACACCAGCTTCCAGCAGCGATTCGGCTATGCTTTGCCAAACTGGCAAGATGGCCTGCACGGCGTTGTCAAAACACTTTCCACTCAGGCTAGTTGAATCATGCTGATTCCTTTGATCCTTAGCGGCGGCAGCGGCACTCGCCTCTGGCCGGTTTCACGCAGAAATCTTCCCAAGCAATTCCTCGCGCTCAGCGGCGACGGCACGCTTTTCCAGCAGACGGTTGCTCGTACCCGGCAATTGCCGGACGTAGCCGCCCCGATCGTGGTTGCAAGTGAGGATCACCGGTTCCTGGCTGCCGATCAGCTTCTGGAGAACGGCATCCAAGGTGCCACCATCGTGCTCGAGCCCGAGGCCCGCAACACAGCACCCGCAATCGCCCTGGGCGCGCTGAAGGCGCTTGAGCATGATCCCGAAGCCCTGCTGCTGGTGCTTCCTGCCGATCATCTAATTGGCGATACGCAAAGTTTTACCACCGCAGTGCAGCAAGCACTGCCTATGGCTTGCGATGGCTGGCTGGTAACGTTCGGCATTCGCCCAGACCGCCCGGAAACAGGTTTCGGTTATATCCGTCGTGGCGAATCGATCGGCGGAAATGCGTTCCGCGTAGCCCAGTTCGTCGAAAAGCCCAACCAGCCCACCGCCGAAACCTATCTGGCAAACGGCGGTTACGACTGGAACTCCGGCATGTTCCTGTTCAAGGCGGCGCGTTATCTGGAAGAGCTGGGGCTGCATGCCCCCGACATGCTCGCCGCCGTGCGCGAAGCCTACGCCACCGGTCGCAGCGATCTGGATTTCGTGCGCGTCGATGCCGAGGCTTTCGCCAAGGTGCCGGACAATTCGATCGACTATGCGGTGATGGAAAAAACGTCCCGCGCCGCCGTGATCCCGGTGAGCTGCGCGTGGAGCGATATCGGCTCCTGGTCGGCGCTGTGGATGTCCGGTCAGCACGATGAGGAAGGCAACCAGCGCGAAGGCGATACGTTGACGGTCAATACGCGCAACTCGCTGTTGCGCTCGCACGATCGCCACATGATCGCTACCGTCGGTGTGGATGACCTGATCGTGGTCAGCACGCCGGATGCCACACTCGTGGCACATCGCGATGCCGCGCAGGACGTCAAGAAAGTCGTCGATCAATTGAAAGCGTCGGGCCGTACCGAGCATTCTTTCCATCGCGTGGTGCATCGTCCGTGGGGCAGCTACGACTCGCTGGAAGCGGGCGGGCGTTTTCAGGTCAAGCGTATCGTCGTGAAGCCGGGCGCCAGCCTCAGCCTGCAGAAGCATCACCATCGCGCCGAGCATTGGATTGTGGTGTCCGGCACGGCCGAAGTGACCTGCGACGAAAATGTATTTCTGCTGGCCGAAAACCAGAGCACCTATATTCCGCTCGGCAGCGTGCATCGCCTGCGCAACCCCGGCAAAGTGCCGCTGGAGCTGATCGAAGTGCAGTCGGGCAGCTATCTGGGCGAGTACGATATCGTCCGCTTCGACGACGTCTACGGCCGCGCCTGATCTATACGATCTAACCGCTGACATCCACGCGACTTGATCCTGTCGCGTCATAGCGATGCAATAGACGAACACTGCCGCGCATCTCGCGCGGCAGTAACGGCTAAAGGAATCCGCGGATGTCTTCACACGTCTCAACCGATACCGGCTCGCGTCACGCGTTGGCACGGATCATTCCCCGCATCGTCGCACTGGTCGCCATGCTTTGCGGATCGGCCGCATGCCTGGCAGCCGCCGCGACGCCGCACATCGCACCGGTGCGGCACGTCTTCGTCATCATGCTGGAGAACGAATCCTACGCGGTGACGTTCGGCCAGAGCTCGCTCGCGCCGTATTTGGCGCATGAACTGCCCAAGCAAGGCGCCCTGCTGCCCAACTACTACGGCATCGGCCACTACAGCCTGGACAACTACATCGCCATGATCAGTGGGCAAGCACCCAATCCCGCTACACAAAACGATTGCACTACCTACAGCGAATTCGTGCCTACCTCGAGCAAGCCCGATGCGAATGGTCAGTGGCCGGGTTCGGGCTGCGTGTATCCCAAGAACGTGCACACTCTCGCCAACCAGCTGACGAACGCTGGCCTGAGCTGGAAGGCCTATATGGAAGACATGGGCGCGGATCCGTCGCGCGAATCGGCCACCTGCGGACATGTAGCCATCGGTGCCGACGACCCGACGCGTCACGCCACACCGAAAGATCAATACGCAGCCAAGCACAACCCGTTCGTGTACTTTCACTCGATCATCGACGATGCGAAGTACTGTGGCACGCATGTCGTGAACTTGGAAACCTTAACCCACGATCTTTCCCACCTCAACACCACGCCGAACTACGTCTACATCACGCCGAATCTTTGCAATGACGGCCACGATGCACCGTGCAAAAACGGCGATCCTGGCGGCCTGATTTCCGCCGACGCTTTCCTGCGCACATGGGTGCCACGCATCCTCAACTCGCCGGCCTTCAAGAAAGATGGCCTGCTGGTGATCACCTTCGACGAAGGCACCGACGGTACATCTTGCTGCCATGAGAAGGGTCTGCCGGGCGGCCCGCAACCGGGTCAGTTCGGTCCGGGTGGCGGACAGATCGGCGCCGTGCTGCTTTCGCCGTTTATCGCACCGGGCACGACGTCGACGGTGGAGTACAACCACTACAGCCTACTGCGCAGCATCGAAGATTTCTTTGGCTTGCCGCATCTGGGTTACGCGGGAGACAATCAGCTGCAGACCCTCGGCAGCGATGTTTTCACGGCGCACCCTGCATCGTCGAAATAAATCCGCACGACGCGATCCAAAAAAGACGCCTCCTGGAAACCCAGGAGGCGTCGTCATTACTACAACCATCAGAACATGCTTGCTTCGGTGATCAACCGCCGGTCGGCCACGCGTTGACCAGGTTGTACGCATTCACCGAACCGATGCCGGTGGCGAAGTCCCAACCGGTGCCCGTGCCGTAGGCCGGATCATTGGCCGAGGTCGAGGTCGACAGCACGCCATACGTGCCCGAGGGCTTGTAGCAGCTGTGCGTGCCGGTGCAGTTCACGTCCATATCGCCCTGGGTGATGTCATAGAACACACAGGAACTACCCACGGTGTTGCCGTTGCTGGAGTTGCAAGTGCTGCTGCCGGTGCTGCCGTACTCGCTGCTGGCCAGCGCGTAGTAGGTCGGAGCCGGGTTGCCCTGGGCCGAACCCACTTTCTCGTTCACCAGCGCCTGGATCGCAGCCATGATCGGCGAGGCGAAGGACGTACCGCCTGCGCCAGCCCAGCCACTCGGTGCACCCGTGCACGCCACACCTTCACCCCGGGTGTTGCTGTAGCAGTACACGTAGTAGTGACCCCACACGCCGTTGGCTGCGAACAGCGAGACGTCTGGGATATCGCGCACGCCGTCGGCGGGATTGCCCACCAACGACTGCCACGACGGCTTAGCTGTGCCCTTGCAGGTGCCGCTCACAACGCCGCTGGTGCTGGCCTTGCCGCTGGCGCAACCGCTGGGACCGCCGCTACCGGAAGCCGTGGTCAGGTAGTCCGCCTTACCCGTTTTGCTATTACAGAAACCGGAGGTACCGTAAGGCGTGCTGTAGCCAGACTTCGTGCTGATCAGAACACTGGCGCAGGAGTCGTTCCACGGAATTTCCGGGATGTACGACAGGGCCGAACCGTAGGTCGAGCTATTGGTCGAGCTCCAGTAGGTGCTGTTGGTACCCGCATACGTATCGCCGAAATCGGTACCGCCCACCGCCACGTTATAAGGCGTGGAAGCGAAACCGCTTACACCGATACCGTGCGTGGCGTTGGCTTCGTCAGCATCGCAGCTGGCAGCGCCTTCGTCACCGGAGGAGACGAACACCGACACACCTTCCGATGCCGCCTGCTGGTAGGCCGAAATGTACGCAGCGTTCGCCGTCGCACCGTTCTCCGCTTCGCACTCGCCGTAGCTGATGCTCATGATCGTGGGCACCGATGTGCCGTTGATCAGGTTCTGCACCGCAATCAGGCCACCGAACGTGGTGGACGTGTCTTTGCACGATGCCAGCTCAAGCGTTGCATTGGGTGCGGCCGCACCGGCGTATTCAACATCCAGCTCCGCCTCACCGTCGTTACCGGCAACGTCGCCCGGATCGGTACAGCTGCTCGGATGCACCTGGTTGAACGTTGCCGTCGGCAGACCGAAGGTCGAACGGAACGTGGTGATGTCCGCCGTCTTGTACACGTCGGTATCTTCGATCAGCACGATGGTCTGACCCGTGCCGTTGATGCCTTCGTTGAAGAGTGGCGTGAGGTTGTAGATCTTCGCCAGATCCGCAGGCGTTACTGCCTGATAGGTGCTGCCGCTGGCAGTGAAGGTGTAATCGCCGTGCGGTTTGAAGTTCACGTGCGGACGGAAGTCGCTCAACGACACCACGCCCTGCACCGCCGCGGCAAACGCTGCGGGGATCTGCGGATCGGTCATGTTGGCGATGTGGTTCTCGCCGTTGACGTTCAAATGATGAACCTCGGTGGCGAAGGCGTTGCGAACCTGGCCTGCGGTGCCCGAGAAATCGATCGTCATGCCGCTGTCGTACACGCGATTGACCGTGAAGCCCTGCGACTTCAACCAGCTGGTGACCGCGTCGACGTCCATCTGCGACGGACCGTACTGCTGACCGAATTGCGCGGAGGTCAGCCACTTGTGGTAGTTCGGCGAGCCAACCGTTGTCTGCTGTTGAATCAAGGATTCAAGCGCGGACTCGCGATCAGCCGGGCGCTTGAGCTGCAAAAACATATGGTCGAGCGAGGTCGAATCATCAACACGGCCGCGATCATTAGCAGCCGTGGCAAAAGGCGACACATTGCCTTCAACAGCAACTCGGTTGTTGTTATTCGGTGCCTGGGTGATTTGCGGCTTCGACAGCAAGCCGATCGTGCCGGCATGGCTGTCTGTGGCGTAAGCCGATGCAAGGCCCACGGCTAAAAGAGTCAACACAAACTTGGCAGCGCGATGGCCACCAGGACGTACGGATCCAAATCTCACGTTTATTTCTCCCCAAGGAGTTTGTAAGAAATGGTGCTCGTGAACCTGTTATGCGTCCCGTTACGGCGGCGACATGGCAGAGCCACGAAACACCAAACGCAAATCCACAAATGACGTCTTCGGTTACAACTACTTATCCCCTGTGTTTCACAGCGATGAAGCTGTTGCGACTCTGGTGTGTCGTCGGTCGCTTTTTCCCCCAGCATCTTTCTAACATGCAACTTCTGTGATCGATAGATGACAGTTGCATGATGCACATCACACTCCGATGTAGGCGTAACAAGTTCCATTTTTCAGCGCTTGTTGTGCGTCTGCATCACGAATTGAAATGCATGCGCAGAGATGTAGCGTTTTACGGCATAAACATCGATCCAAATAACCGACACATCGTCCGCACTCGCATTTGTCTCGATCAAACACATGCAACGACGCGCTTTACAGTTACTTTTTGAATAGCTCACTCGACACGCACGTGCTGACATGCGCGCAAGCGGACGCCGCGCACGCAAACGCAGTCGCTCATCATTCATCCGGTTACTCACTCCCGTTCGCGCTACAAACAGGATCGAATCCTGCGAGATCAGCGAACGCCCCGCCCCCTTTCAGTCGCGCAACATGCCCTGGGGAATGTCTTCGTTTTGTGAATAGGCGGACGCGGGAAGCGATGGACGCCCCGGCCTGGGGCGCGCGAGCAGGAGATCCGCTTTCTTCCCGCGTGATGCTATTGTGAAGAAGGGAGTTAGGTTCATAGAACGTAGGCGCCGACCGGCCGGTCGCGCCCCTGGAAGAGATTTTGCGTCGATCCTGACCACCAACGTCAGAGGAGAACAAGCGTGAATCGTCAATCCAAGTTGCGCATGACCCGTCGCGATCGCCCTGCCGTCCTCGTCCTCGCTGTCGCCGCTGCCTTTGCGATTCCGATAGCGGCACAGGCGGGTGCTTTCCAGCTTCCTACCGATAACGCCGCCGGTTGGGCGCGCGCGAACGCGGGTGGCTCGCTTTTCCTCGATGATCCCACCGCGGCCTACAACAATCCGGCTGCCATGGTCTTCTTCACCGGCTCGGTGCTGCAAGCGACGGCCACCGAGATCCGGCCTCAGGCGCAATTCCACGGACAGACCCTCGATGTGGATGGCAACCCAACGACCGGCGGCAATCCCAACGGCTTCGGCAAGTTCGTCCCTTTCCCGAACATTGCCTGGGTGACGCCGGTAAATAGCTGGTTTGCATTAGGCGCTAGCCTTACGACGCCCTACGGCCTGGAAAGCAAGTACAACCCCTCCTGGCAAGGTCGCTACTTCGGCACCGAGACCGATCTCGCGTCCGTCGCGCTAAGTGTGTCGGCGGCGTTCAAACTCAACGAACGGTTCTCGTTGGGTGTGGGCATACTCGGCCAGCGCACCAAGGCCGAACTCAACACCGTGCTCGATCCGAACGGTACGGCGCAAGCACTGTTTGGCCTTCCGCTTCCGCCACAGCAGGATGACGTGCAGCTCAACGTCAACGCCAAACGGACATTTTCTTTCGGCTATTTCGGCGGCTTTGTGTTCAAGGCGACCGACCGGGACACTTTCGGCGTGAGCTATCACTCACGCGTGAAGAACACCCTGAGCGGCAGCTACGCTCTTTACGGCAGTCCGGCCGGCAAGCAACTGCTCACCCTGGCGCCCGAGCTCGATCCCAACTTGCCCAACATCAATCCGAACGGCGGTCCGATCAGCGCCCAGTTCAATGAACCGGCTTTCGCCAGCGCGGACTGGTTGCATGCGTTCAACGATCGCCTTTCGGTCGCCGCAACAATCAAATGGACCGACTGGTCGAGCTTCAGCGAATTGGCACTCACCTCGAACGGCCAGCAGCTGATTGCGCTGCCGGAGCAGTTCAAAGACAGCTTCGTGTATGCCGTCGGCGGCGACTACAAGCTGACGGATCAATGGACATTGCATGGCGGCGTCGGCTACGACGAAACGCCTACCAGCATCATCAGCCGCGATCCGCGCGTGCCCGACGGCGCCCGCAGATTGTTGGGCTTCGGCATCGGCTACCAAGCGACCCGCCACATCGACCTCGATCTCGGCTACCAGCACGAATTCATCAACAACACTCCTGTGCACCTGACGAATCAGCCGCTCCTTGGCGCAGGCACCGCGAACGGCTACTTCGTCGATTCGGGTGATGTGGTGAGCCTGACCGGCACGTATCATTTTTGATGGGCAGCATCTCTTCGCTATGGGAGAAGGAAATACACTTGCACGGACAACCCGTCAAAAGTCGACGGCGCCGCTCAACAAATAAGTACGGCGATTGCGCAACGGCACAAAGGTTTCATCGAAGTACGTTCCATAGAGATTCCGATTGAGCAAGTTCTTCACACCCAGCGTTACGCTCCAATGTTGCGTTTGATAGAAAACGTTGGCGGCGACGCTGGCTTGTCCCGGAATGGAAATGTAAGTGGTGAAATCGGAAGCCTCGCCCAAGCTGCGGCTGCGCGCCAAGACGCCGCCGGCCACACCAAAACCACGCAAACTCCCACCTTGAAAAGCGTAGCTTGCCCATAGGTTGAAGCGCTGCCGTGGCGCACTGGTGGCAAGCGAACCGTCGTGATTATGAATCAGCGCATCGGTGTAGCTGGCGCTGAGGTTCATGCCCGGCGCAATCCGTCCGTTGAATTCGACTTCCACGCCCTTGTTCGTCTGACCAGGGCCGCTGGCCAGAAAATACGGCGGCTGCAAGGAAATCAGGTCGTAGCTGTGATCCAGCATGATGCGATAGCCCGCAACGGTCAGACGTGCGCGATCTTGGAACAGATCGAACTTGGCGCCGAGTTCGATCTGGCGGGAAAGAAACAGCGGCAACGGACGTCCATCTTTGCCAAGCAACGTATCGGGCTGAAAACCATTCGATGTGTTGCCATACACCGATACGTTGGGCGTGAGTTTGTACACGAGACCGAAATTGGGAACCCAATGCACCTTGTGCTGGTTCCACGGCGCTCCATCCGGATAGTTGGTTTGCAGTTCGTACGCCGCGCGACGCCAAGCCAGCAGCACTTCCCAGCGCGTGCCAAGGGAAATCTGATCCTGCACGAAAATACCGCTTTCGGCGGTCCAGGGACTGCCGGGCACGCGAGCACCATCGTAATCGGCCGGCGTCAGCACCGACGCCGGCAATGGCAAGGGTGCACCGGTGAAGATGTTGTACGGCATGCCGTTGCCATCGTTGCTCAACGCATCGGTGTAGCTACCCATTTGCACGCGCGAGTAGTCGAAGCCCAGTAGCACCGAGTGCTGCATCCAACCATGTCCGAAGGATGCATTGATATCGCTCTGCATCGAGTAGTACGCATCGGAGGTCCAATAGTCTTCGGCTGTCGCGGTCGCATTGCCGTTGGGCTGTATCTCGCTCATCGACCAATCTTGCAGATTGGCCGATTCGCGCACGTACTGGGCCTTGCTGCGGAACGTCCAAACGTCGTTAAAGCGATGTTCGAACAGGTAGAACAGTCGTCGCGTTTGGATGGCGGTGTGATCGTTGGGATTTTCGAGCAGGATGCCGGGCGGCGATGCGGACGACACGGCGTCGTTGAGCAACAAGGTGTGATCGGGAATCGGCATGCGATTCATCATCCATGACAGTCCCGCGATGAATGTCGTGTTCGATGTTGACCAACCGATCGATGGCGCGATGTAGCGATTGCGCCGACCGCGCATGCCTTGCACCGTGCTATCTGCGTAATCGCCATTGGCGATCAGACGGTAACTCCACGTCTTGCTGTTGTTCAACGGGCCCGCCAGATCCACGCCCACTTGCTTTTCGCCGTGTTCGCCGATGGAGAAAGTGAGCTGACGAACCGGTGGGCTCTGCGGCTTCTTCAGCACGATATCGATCAAGCCACCGAAATTGTTATTGGCCGACGTATCGCCAAGTATGGCTTGCGGCCCCTTCAATACCTCGACGCGCTCCACACCGATCAGCGGCGGAAAATCACCGATGCCCGAAACGCTGTTGGCCATACCGTCGGTCATACCGTTGCCGGTCACGAATCCGCGGACCTCGAAAATCGGCAGACCGCTCGATCCGTCGAAATATTGCGCACCCGCAACGTTCTGAATGGCATCGGCGACGGTCTGAATTTGCTGCGACTGAAGCAGGCCGCTGGTAACGACGCCGACCGATTCCGGTACGTCGATCGGGTCGGAAAGCGTGCGCGTAGCACCGCTGGTTACATCCGCCATAAAACCGACATCGCGACCCACCAGGCCGATGGCTTGAATCGGAGGGAGCAACGTCACCGCTGGCGCGTTCGGCGCCGATTTGGAATGGGTAGCTTGCGCGAACTCTGTCGTACGCGGCTTGACGACCACCGTCCGGGTGTCGACGAAGGTGTAAGTCATGTCCGTGCCTTGAAGCAATCGGACGAGCGCCATCTCTGGCGTGAAATGACCGCTTACCTCGTGCGAGCGCAGCGCTTCGACCGTTGAACCTGCCGTGAGCACCTGCACGTTGGCCTGCTTGCCGAATGCGATCAGCGCCGTGGAAAGCGATTGGGCAGGAATGAGGAAACGCGTGCCGGCCGACTGCTCCGCTGCGTACGAAGTCGCCGTGCCGGCATCCGCCGCAACCAACAACAATGTCAGGCAGCCGTAAGCTGGCAGCCAGGCAAATCGACTCATGAAAAGCGCGATTCCAGGACCAAATCACGAGTCTGACATGCCTCGTTCCCGTTGGCACCTAGAGCGCGCTTATGCACACCAAAACATGTATTCCCTTATTCGACTCAGCGGCGCGATGAATGTTCCGCATCGGAAAGGATGACCTGATTACCAGTCGTGCTCACGCGCAATGGAAACACCTGCGGCAGCGCACTCAACCAGCTATCGATGGCATCGGTGTGAATGGTGCCGGTGTAACTGAGCGTATCGAGATCGGTGTCGGAGATATGCATTTGACGCGTGCTATAGCGATTCAGATTGGCGATCACCACACTCAGTGGCTCGTCGATGAATTCCAATCGATCGCTACGCCACGCAAGAGCCTGTTCCGGCGCGATGCTACCGATCGTCATGCTCGATGTATGCGGATCGTAGGAAACCAGCTGGCCGGCAGAAACGTCCAGCGTGCCATGCTGCCCTGCGGCCGCTTTCTGACGGATGTCAGCAATTTCCACACGACCCTGCGTGACGGCAATCGTCACGCGTTGGCCGGTACGACGCACGTCGAAAGCAGTTCCTATATCGCGGACGGACACGTCGCCTGCGGCGACGACAAACGGACGGCTATTGTCGTGGATCACCTGGAAGAACGCTTCGCCGTTGCTCAATTCGACGCGACGCTGGCCATGAGTGAAATGCGTCGTGAGTGTGGATGCCGCGCCGAGAGCTACCTGCGTACCATCCGGCAAGGTGATGTCTCGGTTTTGCGCCACCGCACTCGCGTACACCTGCGACGCGTTACCCGATGCGAAACGAGTCCAAGCAAGGTAACCACCGGACAAGGCGACTACAGCCACAGCGGCTGCCGCCGCCAAGGGCATCCAGCGCCGCGGTGCCGCAACGGGACGTGCAAAGGCTTTGATCAATCCCTGACGCGAGACGTTGTCGAGCGACCCCAGTTGATTCGCCAGTTCCGTTACGCGTTCGAAAGTGGCGAGATGGCGCTCGTCTTCGCCGGTCCATGCCAACCATTGCTCGATCGTCTCGTCCGCCGCGCCGGGCTCGCGCAGGCGCACCCACCAATCGGCAGCGGCGTACACGATCTCATCGTGTTTACTCTTAGCCATTACGGCATCTCCTTCTCGTCTACCCGCGCGCGGCAATGAGCCAGCGCGTTGGCAACGTGATAGCGCACCATGCGCTCGCTGAGTTTCATGGTTTGCGCGACAGCTCCGAAGTCGCGTCCTTCAATGACATGCATCACAAACGCCTGACTTGCCTTGGGCGGAAGCTCGGTCAGCGCGCGACGAAGACCCACGACTTGCTCCGCCGCCATGGCGTGGCGATCGGGCGAGGTTTCCACCACGGGTTCGTCATGGGCTTGCTCGGCGGCGAACTCGTTGCGCACCTTACGTTTGCGCAGACGATCAATGGCCAGGTTTCCCGCGATCTTGAACAAATAGCCGCGCAGGGAATCGACTTCTTCCCGATTGTGCAGGGTAAGCATGCGCAAATAGGCCTCCTGAGCAACCTCCTGCGCATCGGAATGCGAATTGAGCCGACACTGCAAAAACGCGATCAGGGCACGATTGTGCTCGCGGAACAGCTTTTCGATATCGCTGACGTGCACCGACAGTGTCACGGTCGTCCTATCCTCATAAACCGATGTGTTCAGCTTGCCCACGATGTTTCACGAAAGTTCTGCAATGGCTTGTATGACGCCGGCTGTTCCTGCACAAGGGGTTCTTCGACACCAGGGGCGAAATGTCCAAGGGCATGGCCCAACAGCTGCTCGGCTTGAAGCCTGAGGGCTTCGCGGCGGCGGAAAGCGGAGCGGTGATGGCTGGGCACATCCGCTTCCGACTTGTGTGCTTGCGACGACGGCAAGGCATACCAGCCTCCGTCGATCGCGTTGCCATGCTGCTCGCTCCAAAACGCATCGTAGTCCGAATGCAAGGGACGTCCCGCGCGCCGCAACGGATGCGCATCGTTGCTGATCGCAACCATCTGTTCGATCCCGTAGTGCGGCGCAAAGGCGTAAACCAGCGACAGCATCAGTTGCTTGGGTCGCATGCCGTGCAAGTTACGGGTAAGTGCGCGGACGACGTCTCTTGCATGGTCGCCGTTGGGACCCTGCAAGCAGCCAATCACGATGCGATGATGCCGCTCACCGACAATCGAGAACACGATGCGATACAGCGGATGCCCGTTAACGTCGTTGAGCTGCAAACACAGTTCACCCTCGCAGCCCATGAAAATCGGCGGTCGCATGCACAGGCCCAGCAAAGTGCCATCCTTGGCAACCAACATCCCTAAACTGGCGTGCCCGTGCGCATAGATGGAATTGAACAGAGCTTTGGGCAAGCGCGACAAGGCAAAACGATAATGCTGACTTAGGGCTTCCAAGCGCCGACGACGACGCCATTCGGCATTCACATAGCGATGCATATGGCGCTCCAGCAAACGCGGGTCGCGCTGCCGATAGGCGCGCATGTGTGCATTTCCATCGACGAACGCAAGAAAGCGACCATGCTGCACGGGCATGCAAACGCTGCGAACGATGTACTTCAGCGCAGATGCGCCGCGTTTGTACCAAGCGCCGCGCCAATCCTGCCGGCCGCGCAACGAACGCAACACATTCATCAACGTGCCCAAGCATGCCGTGTCGGCAACGGCCGTGCGAAAACCTGCTGCGGCGACGCGGCCTTTTGCGAGCGAAGATGACGGGCGGCCGAACCCTTCCGATTCCGACGGTGATGCGCCAGGCGGAAGGAACGCATCGGTACCGATACCCAGAACACCGGCGGGAGGATGGTTTGGCTTGTTCAAGGCATTCGCCCCAAGAGACAGTTGCAGTCCTCCTAAGACGTTTCAGAGCCCGGATTTTGAAACGTGGCCGGTATTGGCTTGCGGCGTGGCTTTGCCCATGCCGCATGCAAGCTACGATGACCGCCACCGGGCACTAAGCAACAGGGTTGCCCGGCGGCGTTTCGGTGCCGTTATTTTGCCGCCAGCACCGTCGCAGGCGGCACGCCCATCGCCTGAAATAGCGCGGCCGTGTCGGCCAAGCGTGCTGCCCTGGCTTGAATTTCAGACAACTTCGCGCTTTGCCAATGCTGCTCGCTAAGCACAGCCGTGGGATAGGAAACCGCCCCCAGGCGGTAACGCGTATCGACATCCGTGAACGATCGTCCCGCAGCGGTCGCACCATCTTGAGCGGATTGCAACGCCAGCGCGTCCTGATTCAACGCCGTGAGCGTATCGGCGACGTTCTGAAAAGCATTAAGCACGGCCTGCTGATATTGCGCTAATGCAGCGTTGTAGCTCGCGATAGCCGCTCGGCGCTGCGCCAACAATGCACCGCCGTGGAAGATCGGCTGCGTGAGCGATAGGCCCGCACTCCAGATCGAGCCAGCACTCGTGAACACGTTCGATGGTTTGAAAGCAGCCGAACCCAGCGAAGCGGACAAGGAGACATGCGGAAACAGGTTGGCTGTCGCCACCCCCACCTGCGCGGAGGCCGCATGCACCACCGCTTCCGCGGCCAGCACATCTGGCCGTTGCTGCAGCAGATCGGATGGCACGCTAACCGGCACCTCCGAGGGCAGGTGCAATTGCGCGAGCATGAGATTGGAAGGCGCTTGATCCGGCGTACGCCCCATCAACACCGCCAATGCGTGACGCGCACGCGCGCCCTGTGCACGCAGGGAAGGCAGCGACGTATCGAAGCTCGCTGCTTCCTGTTGCGCGGCGAGCACATCGTCGTGCGACGAGGCCCCAAGACGATAGGCGCGTTCGGTGAGGTCGGCCTGCTCATGCGCCAGGGCGGACAGTCGCTCGCTGGTGTTTATCTGTTCATCGAGCGATGCCGCATTGATCGCCGCTATCACGATATTGGCCGCCAGGGCGCGCTTTGCTGCATCAAATTCGTAGGATTGCTGGTCGACCTGCGCGGAAGCCTGTTCGATGCCGTGACGGGTTGCGCCGAACAAATCGAAGTCGTAGCTGAGCTGAAGCTGGCCCGCGTACACATCGTAGAGATTGGTAGGTGGCCCTATTTCCGGAAAGCCCAATGCGCGTTGCCGGCTGACCTGTGTTCCCGCGTCGAGCGAAGGCAGCATGTTTGCGCCAACCTGTGCACGCAACAGTTGATGTGCTGCCTCAAGCGTGTGCTTCGTCGCCGTCAACGATGGATTGCTGCGCAGCCCCTCGTCGACCCAAGCATCGAGCATATCGCTGCCATACAAACGCCACCACTCCGGCACCGCGCGTGCGCCCAGGCTAAAGTGCTGGGCAACACCGTCTGCTGTGGCGCTGTGGTTGGGAATCGATTGAGCGGCGTAGTGAGCGGGCGCGGAAGGCGCAGGCGGTTTGGCCGGTGGTGCGAAAGCGCACCCCGCCAACATCAGGGCGACCGTCAGGTACGTTACGCGCGCCGATCGAATCGTGTTTGCAGATTTCATGCGGCAGCCTCCGGCTCTTGTGCCGGTTCGTCGGCACGCACGCGGAACCACGCCGCATAAAGCGCTGGCAGATAGAACAGCGTAAGTACCGTGGCGACGGTTATTCCGCCCATCAGGGCCGTTGCCATCGGGCCGAAGAAGTTGCTGCGCAATAGCGGGATGAGCGCCAGCACGGCGGCGGCAGCCGTCAACGTGATGGGCCTGAAGCGCCGCACCGTCGCACCGATAATCGCTTCCCAGCGTGGATGGCCGGCGTGGATGTCCTGCTCGATTTGATCGACCAGGATCACGGAGTTGCGCATGATGATGCCGAACATCGCAATCGTGCCAAGCATGGCGACGAAGCCGAACGGCTGGCCGAACAACAGCAATGCGGCGATCACGCCGATCAGGCCCAGCGGTGCCGTCAGCACAACCATGAAGGTGCGGCCGATACTTTGCAGCTGAATCATCAGCAACGTCAGCACGGCGATCACCATCAACGGCATCTGCGCGTTGATCGAACCTTGCGCCTTTTCGTTTTGTTCCACCGAGCCGCCTACTTCGACACGATAGCCGACCGGCAAATGGCTGCGTATATCGGCCAGTTTCTTGTCGATGTCATTGGTGACGTCGAGACCCTGCGCGCCGTTGCGCGTATCGGATTGCACGGTGATCGACGGCTGGCGATCGCGCTCCCAGATCACGCCATATTCAAGCCCGTAAGTGACGTGCCCCAGCTGCGCGAGCGGAATCGCGGTACCGCTGGCTGTCGGTATCGCCAAGCGTTCGATCTGATCGGGATGGATGCGATCGCCGGCCGGGCTACGCAGATCCACCGCGATCAGTTTGTCGCGTTCGCGAAACTGCGTCACCGTGGTTCCCGATAGCGTCATCGCCAGGAAATTAGCCACATCCTGCGAACTGATCCCCAGCTGACGTGCCTTGACCTGATCCACCTCGAAGCGCACCGAGCGCTCGCCAGGCTCGTCCCAATCGAATTGCACGTTGGTGGTGCGTGGGTCGGCGCGCATTGCCGCGGCAACGTGTTCGGCGATGCCGCGCACTGTCGCAATATCGTCGCCATCCACGCGGAACTGCACCGGAAAGCCCACTGGCGGCCCGTTTTCCAGGCGGCTGACGCGGCTGCGCACCGCACTGAAATTCTGCTTGAGCATGCCGTCGAGATAGCTTGCCAGTTGCTCACGGCGCGCGACGTCCTTGGCCGTGATCACGAACTGCGCGAAATTAGTCTGCGTCAGCTGCTGATCCAACGGCAGATAGAAACGAGGCGCACCGCTGCCGACGAAGCTGACGTAACTGGCGATTTCCTTGCGGCCTTGAATCGCCGTCTCGAACCGCTTCGTCTCGCGCAGGGTTGCCGCAAACGATGCGCCCTCAGGCAAACGCAGATCGACCAACAGCTCAGGGCGATCGGAACTTGGGAAGAACTGCTTAGGCACCGCGCCGAATCCGGCCATGGCAATCACGAACACCGCCACCGTCGATCCCAGCACCAACCAACGATTGCGCAGGCAGAAATCCAGCCACCGACGGAAGCGCCGGTAGAACGCGGTGTCGTAGATTTCGATGTCGTCGCCGTTGTGGACCGGTTGCGCCACTTTCGTATCGCGCGCCTTCCTCCAGCGTTGCGGCAGAAAGCGCACCCACCACGCCTGCCCGGCTTTGGCGCGTTCGTGGTGTTCCGGCAACAAGTGATAGCCCAGCAACGGAATCACGATCACCGCGGCGAGCCATGACACCAACAACGCAATGGCTGACACCTCGAAAATCGACCGCGTGTATTCGCCCGTACCGGATTTGGCCAGCGCAATCGGCAGGAAGCCCGAAACGGTGACCAGCGTGCCGGTCAGCATCGGAAACGCCGTGCTGGTATAGGCAAACGCGGCAGCACGCACACGGCCCCAGCCTTGTTCCAGCTTCACCGACATCATCTCGACCGCGATGATCGCGTCGTCGACCAGCAATCCAAGCGCCAGTACCAACGTGCCGAGGGAGACCTTATGCAAGCCGATGCCGAGAATATCCATGCATAGCGCGGTCGCCGCCAGCACGAACGGTATGGAGATCACCACCACCATGCCGGTGCGAAAACCAAGACTCAGCAGGCTCACCAGCAAGACAATGGCAACCGCTTCGGATACCGATTCCAGAAAATCATCGACCGACTGCGATACCGCGTGCGGCATGCTGGTGACTTCCGCCAATTTCAGACCGGCCGGCAGGCGCTTCTGCAGCGCGCCTGTCGCCTGATCCAGAGCTTTGCCGAGCTGAATGACATCGCCGCCGGGTTGCATGGTGATGCCAATGCCCAACACCGGCTGCCCCATAAAGCGCACTTGCTGGGTCGGCGGATCGTCATAGCCGCGCCGAATAGTCGCCATGTCGCCAAGACGAAAACTCTTGCCATTGATACGCAGCAACGTGTCGGCCAACGTACTCATGTCGTTGAACTGTCCGCTTGGACGTACAAACACGCGGTCGTCGGCGGTGGTTAACACGCCTGTCGAAGCGACGGCGTTCTGCTGATCCAGCGCCTGGGCGATCTGCTGGGAGCTTATGCCTAGCTTGGCCAGCTGAACATTGGAAATATCGATGTAGATGTGCTGGTTCTGATCGCCGAAATAATCGACCTTGGCCACGCCAGGCACATGCAACCATTCGGCGCGTAACTGATCGGCATAGTCGTGCAATTGCGCGGGCGTGTAGCCGTCGCCTTCCAGTGCATAGATGTTGGTGTAGACGTCGCCGAATTCATCGTTGAAAAGGGACCTTGCACGCCCTCCGGCAACTGCGACCTGATATCGCCGACTTTCTTGCGTACCTGATACCAGGTCTCCGGCACGATAGACGAAGGCGCCGAATCTTTGATGTTGAAAAAAATCAGCGACTCGCCGGGGCGCGAATAGCTGCGCAGGAAGTCGATCGATGGCGTTTCCTGCAGCTTGCGCGAAATGCGATCGGTCACTTCCTCCTGCACTTGTTGCGCGCTGGCTCCAGGCCAGAAGGTTTGGATCACCATCACTTTGAAGGTGAACGGTGGATCTTCCGATTGCGACAAGTGGCGGTACGACAGCATGCCGAACAGCGCGATCATGCCCATCAGGAAGAACACCAACGACTGGTGGCGCAGCGTCCACGCCGATAAGTTGAAACGTTCTGCGCTGCTCATTGCGGTGCATCCTCAGGATGCGGCGGCGCAATCGGCGCGACCTTTTCACCCGCGGAAACCGTGTGCACGCCTTGCATGACGATGCGCTCGCCGGCTTTCAGGCCATCGGTAATCAAGACATCCCGCTCGTCGTAGCGCACGACGGTGACGGGGCGCAGTTCCAGTGTGGCGGCGGCGGGGCGAACCACCCATACCGCGGGATGCTCGCCTTGATGAAACAACGCCGTCGCCGGAATGCTTACCGTTGCATTGCGCGTTCCGTCGGCCTGCATCGTGACGTCCGCCGTCATACCCAATTGCAGTGCGGCTCCCGGTTGATCGAGTGTCAACTTGACCAGATAGGTACGCGATTGCGGATCGGCGGCCGGTGCGATCTCGCGCACGTGCGCGATGAAGACGCGCCCAGGCAGCGCGGGCACGGTTACCGTCGCGGCTTGCCCGATGACGAGGCTATCGACCCGGCTTTCCGGCACATCAAGATAAACCTCGCGCTCGCCCGACCACGCAAAGCCGAACACCGCTTGCCCGGCAGCCAGCACTTGCCCCACATCCGCCTGCCGACTGGTGACGGCGCCATCGTGATCCGCGACTAGCGTCGTGTAGCGCGATTGGTTTTGCGCGAGTTCGAACTGCTGCCGCGCCTGATCGCGTCCAGAGAGCGCCGAGGCATACGCATCTTGTGTTTGCTCCAGCTGAAGCTGGCTGATGAGATTCTGTTTGGATTGCGCCTCGTCTCGATCGCGCTGTTGCGTGGCGAACAGCAAACGATGTTCGGCCGCTTCCAGCGCAGCCTTGGCCGAGGCGAGCTGATTGGCCGCATCGGTGGGATCGAGCTGGGCCAGCTCCTGGCCTTTCTTCACCACATCGCCGGCATTGACGTAACGCGCCGTGAGTTGACCGCTCACCCGGAACGACAGCGGCATTTCGTAGCGGGCATGAATCTCGCCTGGAAAGCGTCCGTTCGACTGGCCACCAACCGCCTGAACCGGAAGCGCAATCACCGGCGCGGCCATATCGGTTTCGGGCGCTTTCCGGCCGCATCCGGCCAGTAGGGCCAGGACCGCGACCGCGCCGTATGGCAACCAGACATGCCGCTGCAGCGCCCGGCGCGTCAAGGGGGATTTTCGGTAGTTCACAGGCCGCTCCTGGGGATGGATAGGGCTTTGGCGGCCGCGACCGGCCATTTCCCGACCCTTCGTGACCGCTTAAATACGTGATGGAATTCTAATACAGTTGTGTATCTGAATGCAATTTCGTATTGAGATGCATGTGCCAGAGGTCGTGATACCATGGCGCATGCCGCGTAAACGATTGACCCGTGAAGAAAGCCGCGAACAAACCCGCCTGCGTCTGCTCGACGCGGCCGCGGTAGTCATTGCCAAAAAGGGGTTGGCTGCGACCAGCGTGGAAGACATGGCCGGCCATGCGGGCTACACCCGCGGCGCGTTCTACTCGAACTTCAAGAGCAAGACGGATCTGTTCATCGAGCTGCTCAAGCGCGATCACGTGGACATCCAAGAGAGCCTGCAGCAACTGCTCGACACCGATCTTTCGGGAGAGGATCTGCAGCGGCAACTCGCGCTGTTCTACAGCCAGTGCTATGGCGATAACACCAGTTACGTGCTGTGGGCCGAAGCGCGATTGCATGCGGTGCGGGATGCGAAATTCCGGCAGCGATTGAATGCCCTGTGCCTGGAAAAGCGCGATGTGATCGCCTACTTCATCACGCAATTCTGCAAGCGAATGGACATGCCCCTGCCCGCCTCGGCCGCCGATCTTGCGCTGGCGATGATGGGCCTGATCGATGGCGTGAAGTACTTCAACCTAAGCATGCCCGCCGAATTGCCGGACAGTGCTGCCGAATCGATACTCAGCACGATTTTCAGCGCGACGTTCTTCGGTTCTCGCGCCTGACGGCATTCAGCGCGTGGCTTTGCTTGCAGCTGAGCGACGAAGGCAGTATTCGTCGTAACCCACGTAGGCGCCAGCGGCCAGCACCATCAAGGCAAGCAGATACCAGGTAATCAGATAGCTGAGATGGTTGTTGGGAAAGCTGATAACCGTCTTGCCGCCGTCGGGCCATGAAGGCTGACCCGCCGCAGTCGGCGCAGCATCCGCATCCACGAAATAAGGCGCCACCTCAGACAGACCGCGCGCAGTGGCAATCGCCTGCACATCGCGCGTGTACCAGCTGTTGCGTGCCGGATCGTTGCGCCGCAGGAATGCCGACGGCTCGGACATGCGCAGCAACCCCGTCACGGTTATGTCGCCGCTGGGACCTGCGACGCAATGCCCGTCGCGACCGCACCAGTCGGAAGGCGCATAGCCCCGATTGATCATCACGATGGAACCATCGGCCATGCGCAACGGTGTCATCACCCAGTAGCCGCTACCTTCGTCCGTCGCGGCCCAGATCAATGTCTGACGATCATGCAGAAACACACCGCGCAGAAGAACGCGCCGATATTCGTCGTCTTGCGCATTCACATGGCTCCACTGATCGGGTCCGGGCGCGGCAACGGGCGGCGCATGCACGCGCTGATCGACACGCGCGATGAGGTCGCGCTTCCAGGCGAGTCGGTGAACCTGCCAGTTACCCAATGCGACAAAGCCGCTAAACAAACACAACGCGAAGATAGCGAGCAGCGTGAGACCCAGCGGCCCGCGCGGACCGCGCACAACGTCTTCAGTGGAGATGTCGGCTGGAGGCATGACCGGAATGATCGCATGCCACCGGCATGCCGGTCACGGCTGATTGCGCGCGTCCTGCATCGTCCACGGCATCATGTTGTCGTTGAGGTGGTACATGATCCAGATCGAACCGCTCAGCGTGATGACCACCAGCACGATCGTGAAGACCAGCGCGAGCATGTTCCAGCCGCCTTCGGACTTCGTATTCATGTGCAGAAAATAAACCATGTGCACGATGATCTGGATGCCCGCCAGCAAAAGTATCAAGGCATCGGCCGGGCCTGATTTTGCGAATGCGCCGCTCATCACCAGCCAGAACGGAATCGCCGTCAGAATGGCCGCGAGCGCAAAACCCGTCATGTAGCCTTTCAGGGTGGCATGGATAGCGCCGACGCCGCTGTCGTCGTGCTCGTGTGCATCATCGCCGTGAACGGGCTGGGTGTGTTCGCTCATGGCAGCACTCCCATCAGATAGACAAAGCTGAAGACGCCCACCCACACCACGTCCAGGAAATGCCAAAACATGGACAGGCACATCAGCCGGCGTTTGTTGGCGGGAATCAAGCCTTTCTTACCGACCTGCACCATCAACGTAATCAGCCAGATGATGCCGCAGGTTACGTGCAGGCCGTGCGTACCGACCAAGGTGAAGAACGACGAAAGAAACGCGCTGCGCTGCGGACCGGCGCCGATGGAAATGAGGTGCGCGAATTCCGTCAGTTCCAAACCGATAAAACCTGCACCCAGCAGGCCGGTGACCGTCAGCCACGCCATCATCGGAGCGCGCCGGTTTTGCTGCATTTCGAGCACCGCAAAGCCGTAAGTGATCGACGAGAGCAACAACAGCGTGGTGTTGAGCGCCACCACGGGCAGCTCAAGCACCTGCGCCGCCGTCGGGCCGCCCGCATAGTTACGCCCGAGCACGCCGTACGCCGCGAACAGGCAAGCGAAGACGAGACAATCGCTCATCAGATACAACCAGAAACCGAGCATCGTGCCGTTTTCGACGTGATGCTCGCCTTCCACATGGAAGCGCAGCGGTTCGGATGGACTGCTCATGGCGATCGAGGTATCAGACATGACCAAGCAGCTCCGTACGTGACGTCTCGACGCGGGCCACTTCGTCTGCCGGTATGTAGTAGTCGCGGTGGTAGTTGAAGGTATGGCCGATGGCCGTGGCGATCAGCGCGACGAACGAGATGATCGCCAGTGGCCACATGTACCAAATCATCGCGAAGCCGAACACCGTGGCAATTCCCGCAAGAATGATCCCTGCGCCGGTGTTCTTCGGCATGTGGATGGGCTGAAAACCTTGCAGCGGTCGCTGATAGCGATGCTGCTTCATCTGCCACCACGCATCGATGTCGTGGATGCACGGCGTAAACGCAAAGTTGTATTTCGGCGGCGGCGACGAGGTGGACCATTCCAGCGTGCGGCCGCCCCATGGATCGCCGGTCACATCGCGCAACCGCTCGCGGTCGCGGAAGCTGACGTAAAACTGCATCAGCATGCTGAGGATGCCCAGCAAAATCAGGAAGGCACCGAACGCTGCGATCTCGAACCAGATCTGCAACGAGGGATCGTCGAAGTGACTGAGCCGGCGCGTAACGCCCATGAAGCCAAGCACGTAAAGCGGCATGAAGGCGAAGTAGAAGCCGACCACCCAGAACCAGAACGAACACTTGCCCCAAAACGGATCGAGCTTGAAGCCGAAGGCCTTGGGGAACCAATAATTGATAGCCGCGAACATGCCGAACAGCACACCGCCAATGATCACGTTGTGGAAATGCGCGACCAGAAACAGGCTGTTGTGCAGCGAGAAATCTGCCGGCGGCACCGCGAGCATCACACCCGTCATGCCGCCTAGGACGAAGGTCACCATGAAGGCCACTGTCCACAGCATCGGCACTTCGAACGTGATGCGGCCTCGATACATGGTGAACAACCAGTTGAAGATCTTCGCGCCGGTGGGAATCGAGATGATCATCGTGGTGATGCCAAAGAACGAATTGACGCTGGCACCCGAACCCATGGTGAAAAAGTGATGCAGCCACACGAGGTAGGCCAGCACCGTGATCACCACGGTGGCGTACACCATCGACGTATAGCCGAACAGACGCTTGCGGCAGAACGTAGCAGTCACTTCGGAGAAAACACCGAACGCCGGCAAGATCAGGATGTACACCTCCGGGTGGCCACAGATCCGGATCAAGTTGACGTACATCATGGCGTTGCCGCCAAGCATCGTGGTGAAGAAATTCGTTTGGCGGACTTCTCGACGAAGACCGACTTCGACTTCGACTTGCTGCTGCGCAAGAAGTAGAGCGCGCCGTAGCCGCCCCAGAGCGCCACGACGCCGAGCGCGATGTAGGGCTCCTTCCAGCTCATCCCCGCGACGGCGAAGGGACCGATCAGGTAGAAGAGCATGCAGATCAGGTTGGCCACCAGGCCGAACAGCGGCACGAACATGTGCTTGAAGCCGCTGAACAGG
>JAATFF010000100.1 GCA_015655335.1 Lysobacterales bacterium
CGTAGTCTTTGTAGACCACTGCAAGATCTTGCAGCAAATCGCTGCCGTGCCGTAATGCCGCGCGTTGGCCGGGCGTGTGCCCATGGCCGCGCTGATCATAACTACGCACCGCATATCCGCGCGCCATAAACCATTGCACCAGCTGCTCGTAACGTCCGCTGTGTTCACCCAGCCCATGCACGATCAGCACCGCATCGCGCGCAGAACGGTTCGGCCAATCACGCAGAAATAGCGGTTGGCCATCCGGCATGGTCAGCCACGACGCACCGGCCTGATCGGCTGCATGACTGTTCCCCGCCATCGAATGCGCTCGGTCTTGTCGTCCCATAGGATGCCCCGCCCTGTCTTGCTTACCTTACCTGTGCCGTGCCTCACCTGGAAGAAGCTAGGCGCTACCGCCCAACCTGGGAGCAGCAGCCACCTCTGGCAACTTGCCACCTGCGTCACAAAACGCAACGGACTTGACGGCCTTTTTCCCCTTTCTCGCTACCACACCTGAAGAGGCTCAGCTCGGGACTCGGCATTCGATTGCCGTGCTGATTGCGGCGGAGCACGTCGCCCACGATGCGAAGCAGACGGCTTTGAAAAGCATGGCGGATCGCCGCTTGTCTCGACCCATTGATTGCGCACCAGCAGAGCGCTACACAAACCTAACCAAACCGCGCGCGTCTATCTAGATCAGTGAGCGTATGAAGTTCACGACCGGACTGAAGAACGTTTCATGTAACCGTTCCGCGAGCAACAGAAGCACGCATAGCGCGACCAAGAGAAACATGGCGGCCTTTCCTATCGCGCTTAACACCTTCATGACTGAGGCTTTCATGGCCAGACGCCGTGTGATCAGATGTTAGAGCAAGGGTTCCGTCGCGGCTCGACCGTCGACGTGCCTCGTTCGTGGGTCGGCAACACGCTTGCCTGTACCCGCCGGTCCGATTGAAGAGTACATGAAATCGGCTCCCGCCCATGCCGGAAGCCGGTAATCAAGGAACCGGAACGGAAGCACAAATGGAAACGCAACGCCGCCGAAGCGCCATGGCGGCGCTTGCTCAGAGACTCCAAACCGCAAAGGTAAGTACCGTCAGTGGACGTCACGCTGCCGTTGACTGCGACATCTATATTTTCTTGGGTACTCGTTGGGCCGGATCATAAAAAAATTGTTCCTCGGCGATCCGTTCACCATCCCATCGCTGATAAGCCAGTTCTTCCATGTGCGTCACCGTTCCATCCAGCCATTCAAAACGAAAAATCCAGCGCACGACGACTCTGTCGCCGGTCACGAATACCGGCCGGACGCATGTTGAAGACACCGATTTGGCTCGGGCAAAAACCGCCCGCTCGTTCGCGATATGCGCCTCGCGACCCATTCTCGGCGCTGCCTGATTTTCCTGCATTGACGAATCGGAGGTATAAAACTCTTCACATGCTTCGGCATGTGCATTCTGTTCAACGCGAGCAATGAAGCGCTCGAGTGTTTCGAGTGTGGGCATGTGCTTCTCGTCGTGGCTGTGTGAGATGTCCGTCGCGGGGAAACGGACATGACAAGACTGCAGCCCGAAGCCACGTGTCGCAAGGTCCAATTACTTTAGAAAAATCGCAGGTACGCGGACTGTGATGAAGAGGCCTGTGGTGTTCGCAAAACCGGCCGATACATGCGAACTTAAGTGACTTCACTACCCAATCGCATGTTGATACCCAGGATCGTCGCCAGTTCGCGCAGCAGTTCATTGTCGCGCGTCAAGGTGACCCAGCCCGCGTAGCAGTCGTCGTCGGTTTCCCACGACCACAAGGTATAACCGTGCTCCGCCAGGCGATCATAAGCGGTCGCAAACAGCAAAGCCGCATCGGTGTCCGTGTGGAAATCGTCATCGCCCGGATCGCCGTTCCAATCGATGGAGATATTCCAGCGTGAGGAAAGCTCATCCACGGCTTGCACCAGCGCGTGCGTATCGTGGGCAGCGACATAAAAACCCGATCGCCAATCGATCACTCGACGGATCACTTCGACCGGCTCTATCTCGTCCTCATCCGCCTGACCGACCACATCGCGGTATTCGGCGAACTGTTGCAGGGCCATCTCTTCGTCGCCGGGATTGATCAATAACAGCAAGCGCCAGACGCATGTCTCCACTGACTCGTGCTCGCTCTCGCTTTCGTCGAAGCCGTCCTCAGCATCGAAGTCGTTGTCAGATGGGGTCACAGGAGGCTCTCAAGATCGCGGCAACGTATCATAGCCAATTCGCAGTAAGTTCCCGTTCCCTGCCTCTGGTGAATAACGATTGTTCATCGCTTAACTGGATGCTTGAGCTCTTGGATACGACACGCCATGCCATCGAGGAGAATTTTAAGACCCGTGCGAAAAAGCGCCTCGGGCTCGATGTTCGCCAGCAATTCTGCTGCTCCGCTTAAATTCGGGTAGTGCTCTGAGACATTGCCCAAATGCGATAGCTCGATGCCCAAAGCGGCAGTAGGACGCAAACTTCCTGCTTGTTTCGCCGACGATTGGCGCGCCTCTTCGGAAATCATGCCAAGCAGATAATTGCGATACAGCGTTGCCATCGCAATGGCTTCGGGCGGCACAAAGCCTGCATCCAGAAAAGTGCCTGCTGCTGCATCGTAAAGCTTCATGCGGTGCGGCCCAGTGGGGGCTTGTTCTGCGAAGAGCCGAGGCGCGTCCCGACGAGCCAGGAGTATTCGACGATATTCCCACGCAATTTTTTCGAGGCGCTCGCGAAACGAAAGATCGATCGCGGGCAGAATCATCTCCGCGCAAATGGCATCGGCAATCAGGCCCAGCAACTCGTTCTTGTTCCGCACATGCCAATACAACGCCGGCGATTTCACGCCCAGACGCTCCGCCAGGCGTCGGGTACTCAACGCCTCAAGCCCTGCTTCTTGCAGAAGCTCAAGGGCGGTATCGACGAGTTGGTCGCGAAAGAGTCCTGCCCGCGTGCCGGCCGAAGCCTTTGCCGTCGGTGCGCGCACCGGTTTACGGCTTACGCCGGGAGTGACCTTTTGCACGGTTGAACCTCGCTTTTCAGGCTGCTAGCTTATCACTGATAAATTAGACTTTAGCAACCCGTCGCCGACGTCGCAGGAGCGAGCCTGGCGCCATCAAACGCGAGGCAATCTCATGGGCGACATGTGGACACGCCGCCAAATGCTTACTCTTTCCGGCAGCGCATTGCTCGGTGCGTTATTGCCACCCGTTGCCGCCGCCGATGCCCTAGGTTCAATGGATAAGGCGGCCGGAGAATCTCTTCGCCGCAATCCGTTTCAGGCAGCCGTCGTAAAGGATGGCTCCGTTCTCTATCGCGACGCCTTCGTCTTCGACGGCAATACCCTGGCGTCCATCGCAGATCAGTGCCGCACGCAGCAGGATCTGCAAGCGGTACGCGAGTCCGGCATCACTGCGCTGAAAAGCACGCTGGGCGGAGCGCAAGGCACGTTCGAAGAAACCGTAGCCGATATCGGCGCGACGCAAGCACTGATCGAGCGTTATCCCGATCTCTTTATAAAAGTGATCGATCACAACGATCTGCAACGCGCGAAGCAGGCCAACAAGGTCGCGATCATTCTCTCGTTCGAAGCCGCATCCATGCTTGAGGGCAACGTTGAGCGCATCGAGCTGTTCCGTCAGTTCGATATTCTGGTCATGCAGCTGTCCTACAACCACAAGTCGCCCTTCGGATGCGGATGTCTCGATGGCGATACAGACGGCGTCACGGCACTGGGACGCGAAGCCATCGCGAAGATGAATACCTTGGGCATCGCGCTCGATTTAAGTCACGCCAATACGCGCACCACGGCTGATGGTATAGCGATGTCGAAACGGCCAGCGGTTATCACGCACGCAGGCTGCCGCGCAGTATTCATGCATCCACGCAACAAAGAGGACCGCGAAATGAAAGCCCTCGCCGAAAAGGGAGGCGTCATGGGCATCTACATGCTGCCATTTCTGAGCGCAGATACGCGACAACCCATGCTCGAAGACTATATGCGACACATGGTGCATGCGTTGAATGTGTGTGGCGAGGACCACGTCGGCATCGGCACGGATTCGTTGTTTTTCACGGTAACCGACAACGACCTGAAAGACATCGCCAAGCAAGAGGAAGAACGCAACAAGGCGGGCCTCGGCGCGCCCGGCGAAAATCGGCCGCCCTACATTCCCGATCTCAACACACCGCGCAAGTTGGAACGGGTCGCCGACGCACTACTCAAGCACGGTTATAGCGATCGCGTAGCCGAAAAAGTGCTTGGCTTGAATTTCAGTCGCGTGTTCAAGGAAATCTGGACGGTGTAAGTCGGCATGGCCGACTTAGTGCATTGGTTAAACGCACAACACGGATCAAAGCACAAGGAAATGGCGCGCCCGGAGGGATTCGAACCCCCGACCAATGGCTTCGGAAGCCACTACTCTATCCGGCTGAGCTACGGGCGCGTGGTGTGCGGCGCGCTGGCAGGGGCGACCCGAGGGGTGCGCGCCAGGGCGAAGGGTAAGTATAGCGGAGTTGAGAGAGCACGCCCACGCGTGGAAATTCGCGTGGGCGCGTCTTGGCCAAACCCGCTCCCCGGAAGGGAGCGGTACGTTTAGCGTTAGCGAGCCTTGATCAGCTGGCTCAAGGTGTCGGGCTTGCTGGTATCGCGCTCGATATGCGGGTACTTCAGGCCACCGTGGTAGTCGATGCGGATGGTCTTGTACTCATCGAAGTTCTTGACCAGCAGTTCGATCGGCTGGCTGTTGTCCTTCGCCGCTGCGGTCACCGCGTCTTTCACCGCATCCGGATCGTAGCTGTGGCCGTTGATCGCCACGATGGTCATGCCGGGCGACAAGCCCGCATTGAAGGCCGGGCCGTCCCATAGCACATCGTTGATGGCGCCTTCCTTGCCTATGGACAAGCCCAGCGAGTAGGTGAGGTCCGCGGTGTGGCGGAACGCTTCGGCCGCTTTGATCGCTGCCGATGGCTTATCGGTATAGACAAGCTTCCAGCCATGCGACGCCAGGCCGCCGATCAGCGGACCGTGACCATCCAGGCGCGTGCGCAGGTAGCTCTTCCAGTCGTACGGCGCGATGTCGTTGAGCGTCTTCACTACATCTTCGAAGGTGTAGGTGTCGACGTCCCACGCACCGGGATTGACGCCGAAGAAGGCCTTGCCGAAATCGTCGATGGTCTTCTTGTTGCCGGTGAGCTCACGCAACTTGCCGTCCACATCGAGCCAAATCATCTGGCCGGCCGAGTAGTAATCCTCGCTGGCCTGGTAGTTGCGGTACGGCAGCGGACGACGCAGCGCGATGGTGGGATCGTTGGTGGTGTCCTGCACGTTGCGCCACGTGGCCAGGCCCGGACGGCCCTTGTCGTAGTTGGCAGCGACAGCGGCGATCATGTCGTGGAACTGATCGCTGCTCCAAAGACCCGAGCGCGCCGCCATCACCTCGCCCCAGAACTGCGTCTGACCTTCGTACACCCACAGCAGCGAATCGCCCATCGGCACGTTGAAGTTCGGTGTGGCGAGATCGGCGCCGCGACGGTACTTGCCGTCCCACGAGTGGTTGAATTCATGCGACAGCAGATCGCGCATGATCCAGCTCTTGTCCCATTCGGTGAAGTAGCCGCTCGGCGTGCCGTCTTCGCTGGAACGGTGATGTTCCAGACCGTTGCCGCTCATCTTGTCGCTGAGCGAGAACAGGAAGTCGTAGTGGTTGTAATGATGCGCGCCGTAGAGCTTGTACATCTGTTGGATCAGCGCCTGGTGGATCTTCACCTGCTCGGGCGTGATCTCCAGATATTTCGGATCATCGGCAACGATGTCCATGTGCACCGGCGTGCTTGCGCCCGGATCGAGATCGACGCGCTTGAAGTACTTGCCGGCGTAGATCGGCGAGTCGACCAGATCGTCGTAGTTAATCGACTTGAAGTGCACCGTGTCGCCGTCCTGCGAAGCAACGTCAAGCGCCGAGCCGAACTTCCAGCCGGTCGGCAGCTTCACGCTGGGATCGGTCTGGATCTGTCGCGCGTAATAACCTGCGGGATAAACCGTCACGGTATTCCACTGCAGGTTGAGCATTTCCGGCGTCATCACTACACGGCCCTGGCGCATGTCCTGCGGCGACAGGTACTGGAACTCCACGTCCACGGAACTCGCACCCTGCGGCACATCAACGCGGAAGGCGTAGACGTTGTATTGATCGCGCGTCCACGGCAGCGTCTGGCCATTGGCTTTCACCACGAGGCCGGCGAACTTGTCGATCGGGCCGGTGGGCGAATGGTTGCCCGGAATCCACTCCGGATAAAGCAAGGTCAGCGGACCCGGTGCCGCCGGCACGACTTCGTGTACGCGGAATACGCGATGGGCGATGTCGGTGGCGTCCACATCGATTTTCAGCGTCCCTGCGCTGTAGGGCACGTTCTGCGGCGCAGTTGCGTCGTCGGCATAAATGGCGAAAGCAGTGCATCCCAGCGCGGTGGCAAGGATGGCGGCGGCAAGCGGGTGACGTTTCAAGGTGGTCTCCTGGTGCAGTGCAAGCCGCCAATATGAATGGCGGCGTAAGACCACGATCCTAGCCACGTGCGTGTATCCCTCTCCCCTGCCAGAGGTCACGCGCCCCGTCTTACATCGTTGCGCCGTCGGACTTGCACGAGCTCGCTGAACGCGTGATCAGCTAGCTGAATCCCAGCCCCCAGCGAAATGTTGCGGGAAAGTTTGGCGCAAGACGGATGTTACAATGTTGTTACGCCGCGTAACCCCGCGCGGTCCCTCGTAGCGACTTCCCCATCGCTGCGATGGTCGATAAAAATAGATGGAGTCCTCCATGAATAAGCTAGCCCTTTCGGCCGCTGTGGCCGCTCTTGCTTTGTCCCCTGTGCTCAGCCAGGCCGCCCATGCGGATGACACCAGCACCCCCAACGCCTCCAGCACCAACTGGCAGGACAACTTCTTCGTCGCCGGCCAGCTGGGCCAGAGCCAATATCGCGTTGATAGCGATGTGCTCAACCACGACCACGGCGTGTTCCAGAACGTTCGCTTCGGCTGGCGCTGGAATGGCCTGATCGGTCCGGAAATCGGCTACGTGTACCTGGGTCAGCCCAAGTACTCCAATAGCTTCGGCCAGCTCTCGGTCAAGCCGCGCGCGGCGACCGTTGGCGTGAACGCCAAGTACAACTTCTACCAGGCCTGGTTCGTGACGGCGCACGCCGGTTACATGCGCTCGCAGACCAAGTTCGACGCCACCGACGCGTTCGGCAGCGACCGTTACAAGACCTGGAACAACGGCCTGTATGCCGGTCTGGGCGTTGGTTACGACGTGACCAACAACTTCAGCGTCGGGCTGAACTACGACAACTATCGTCTGCAGGCTGGTAACAGCACGAGCTTCAACAACATCGGCGTGTCGCATTCGCGCGCCAACGTGGCTGCGTACTCCGCTTCGGTGGAATACCGCTTCTAAGCACGAGTCGATCGTGGGTGCCTTTGGGCATTTCCGACCGTTGTACAGAATCCCCCGGGCAACCCGGGGGATTTTTTTATGCCCGGTCAAAATGAATAAAAAAACCTCATCCGAAGCCTCCGAAGCCTAAAGTTAGTCCCGTTCCCGGCCGATACGTAACCCAAGCCGCTCTCGCGTGGCACCCCCGGCCTAAGGACTGACATCTATGAAAATGCTACTCGCCGCGACCGTGCTGATGGTCGCCCCCATCGCTGCCCATGCCGCCTGCGCGGCCACCGACTTTGCGATCCAGGACGTTAAGGTGAGCGCCACCGGCACCGGTATCTCCACCCGCCTTAGCGTGAAGGGCAAGCTTGTGAACAACTGCAGCGCCGCCGCCGCCGCCCAGGTTCGCGTTGACGCGAAGGACGGCACCGGCAACGTGCTCGCCACCAAGGTGGGTTGGCCCGCCGGCACCACCAATATCAGCCCCGGCCAGTCGGTCGATTTCGACCTGGGCCGCCTGCTTCATTACCAGTCGGACATGCAGACCTACTCGCTCAGCGTGGTCGATGTACGCGCCTGGTAAACACTTCTAGGTAAAGATGTGCGTGTGAACCTGCCGACGGCGTCTACCCGCCGTCGGCTTTTTTTCGTCATGTCGCCTCTGTGCGATGACTGACATCTGCGCTTTAAGACAAGAGAGTTAGCCGTTTTGGCGAGCTATTCGTTTGCCCACGCTAAAGCGCGCGTTTTAAGCGCATGGATTCGAACCGGAATAGCTGCGAAATCACGTTCGGCTATTCGACGTGGAGTGCGTGTGCGGACACGTATCAACGCACGCGACTTACCGAGCTTTTTGCAGGCGCGATCGGCAAAAGCCAGCAGCGAGCGGCTCTCGCTGCTATCCAGTGATGGATTTCTTGAGCAATGTTGTTATCAGGTCACGCGCAATCGCGCGGTGATCCTCAGTGCAGCGTAAACAGCTTGTCAAACCCCGCCACTCGCAACGTGCCGCGCAATGCATTGCTTGCATTGACAATGCGAATCTCGGAGCGATCGCCGCCGGCATGCTCGCGCAGCAGCAACAACATGCCCAATGCCGAGCTATCCATGCTGTCCACATCGCCCAGATCGATCACGTAACTGCGCGAAGGCTTGCGGTCACCCAGGCAAGCCTCGTGAAACTGGCGATGCACGCTGAAGTCGAAGTGGTTGTCGAATTGCAGTGTGACGCAATCCTGTTCGGTGTCGTGCTGGACATTGAGATTCATGGCAATCACTCCTTAGAACAATTCAATCTCGCCCGCATCCATCGTGTTCTGCAGCGCAGGTCCACGTGAACGGATACGTGCTTTTTCGCGCTGCATCGCGAGCCGCTCGCGCACGCGCTCAGAATGTTGCCGCAATACCTGCGCATCGACCGTCTCGCACGCCAGCGTTTCGATATCGCGCGTGGTTTCGGCGGCGATGCCCTGCAGTTCGACCAAGCGCGTGCGTGTCTGGTTGAGCAGCTGACTGAGAATGTCTTCGAATTGCAGCGAGCGAATCGTGGTGGATACGTCGGTACCGAGACCGCGATTGATCTCCACGACTTGATCGGCAACCGCGCTGGCACGCGCGTCGCTTTCGGTCACGTGCGCCATCATCGCGTCGATACCGCCCTTGGCGGACAGGGCTACGTTGAGATCTTGCGAAGCCAATTCGCCGACCAGGCCGCGCACTTGTTCCATGGCGATACGCGCACGCTCGACGTGGCTGCCGATCTGCTCGTTGAATTGATTGGAATGACTGGCCAGATTGCGAATCTCGCCCGCGACGACCGCAAAGCCACGCCCCGCTTCGCCGGCGCGCGCCGCCTCGATAGCCGCGTTGAGCGCCAGCAGATTGGTTTCCTCGGCGATCGTGTTGACGTTCTTGAGCAGCGCGAATACCGCGTCCATTTCTTTCGACATGCCGTCGATGCGATAGACGATGCGCAGGCTTTCGCGCGACAACTGCACAATCAGGCCCACGAAGTGTTCCAGCAGATCTCCCGTGCGCGCAGCGAAGTCCTGCACCGATACGCCCCCGTTCTGCACGTCGATAATTTGTTTGAGCAACGACTGTTGCATGCCCGTCTTGTGCGACAGGCCGTCGAAGCCGCCGCCCAGTTCGGATACCGCATCGCGTAGCAAATCGAGTGCTTGATGCAGCTCGCGCGAGGCATGTCCGAGTTCGTCGACCAGCGCACCGCGCACATCTTCCAGCGCTTCGCGCACCGGTGCGTTATCGGAACCGATGGATGTCTCCACCACGATGGCCGGCGCGGCAAGGCGCCGGCACTCGAAGATCCAGACAGCGCAGAGCACGGTCACCAGCACAGGCGCCATCCACACTGGATTCCAGATGAGACATAGCAGAAGTGCCACGAGACTTGCGCCGATGCCGATGATCGGGCGCGGAGCGGAGGGTAGTGTGATAGCGGACATAAGATGTTCCGATACGTCAGGAAGCGGCGCGACGCGCGCCGGCAATGGGTTGTTGCGCCAGCACCAACAGGCGCGCGGCGATCTTTTCGAGCGGCATCTTTTCGTCGGCAGCGCCCAGTTTCCACGCGGCGCCGGGCATGCCCCATACCACCGAGCTGGCCTCGTCCTGCACTAGCGTGGGCGCACCGCTCTCGCGCAGCTCCAGCAAGCCACGGGCACCGTCGTCGCCCATGCCCGTCAACAGCACACCGATCGCCGCGGAACCGACGCTCGCAGCCGTCGAACGGAATAGCACATCGACACTGGGCTTATGACGATTGACTTGCGGACCGTCGTGCAAGCGGCACACATGTTTGGCGCCATCCCACATCACCAGCAGATGCTCGCCACCCGGTGCGATGTATGCGTGGCCGGGCTGAATCGGTTGGCCATCGCGCGCTTCGCACACACGCATGGCCGAACAGTTATTCATGCGCGTAGCGAAGGGGCCGCTGAACGCTGCGGGGATATGTTGGGTAATCACGATCGCCGGCGCGTCGGGCGGCATCGCTTCGAGCAGTACACGGATGGCTTCAGTACCGCCCGTCGACGCACCGACTGCAATAATGCGGCTGCTTCCGCGCGTACCGGGCGACTGCGAACGCGGCAGCACCGCATCGGCGGAAAGCCGTGGCGGCACATCCAGCTTCTGCACGGTCGTGTAGGAGCGCGGACGAGTGAGCGCAGCCAGTTTTACCTTGGCGCAGATTTCCTGCGCGGCATCGGCAAAACTGCTGGCGAGATCGCTGGCCGGCTTGGTGAAGAAATCCACCGCGCCGATTTCCAACGCACGCAATGTCACTTCGGCGCCGCGCTCCGTCAACGACGACACCATCACCACCGGCATTGGACGCAAGCGCATCAGGTTTTCAAGAAAGGTCAAGCCATCCATGCGCGGCATTTCAACGTCGAGCGTGAGCACGTCCGGATTGAGCTGCTTGATTTTGTCGCGCGCAATCAACGGATCGGCGGCGACGCCGACGACCTCGATGCCCGGATCGGAATCGAGCATGGTCGACAACAATTTCCGCACCAGAGCGGAATCGTCGACTACCAGGACGCGAACTTTTGACATGATGGCCTAACCTTTCCCAGTAAATGCCGACAGAAGGCTCCTGCCCTTTGTCGACGCGCCGGTCCCGATCGAGATCCGAACCGGCTCCGCCAGAATCGAACGTCACTGCGCTCGATTCGCAACAGGCCATCCTGGCCCGCGAGAAATGCAACCTTTCTGACCGGAGCTAGAAAAGCTCCACCTCTCCCTTTATCGGATCATTCGCCAAACGCTTGAGGTAACGCTGTTCATTGGCCGCCAGTTCCGTGTCGCGCGACGTGCGCAATTGCCGCACCCGTACTCGTCCACTAGCCGGAAAAAACTGCAGCTGACGCGGATAGATATCGCCGACATCGGCAGCAAGAAGCGGTAGCCCTTCCGTTTCCAGATAGCGTTTTACGAAGGCGATGTTGCGCTGCCCCACGTCCGTCATCTGCGCCAGCACGCGGCCGCCGCCGAAGATCTTCACCGTGAGCGCTTCGCGCCGGCCACCCGCCTTCAGAATGGTGTTGATCAACTGCTCCATCGCATCGCTGCCGTAACGCGCTGCGCGCCCTACGGCGGAAGACCAGTCATTGCGCTCGGAACTCATCGGTTCGGGCAGCATGAAATGGTTCATGCCGCCAATGCGCCGTTCGCCGTCGCGGATGCACGCCGATACACACGAACCCAGCACGGTGGAAACCATTTCCTCCTGCCCGCTGACATAGAACTCGCCGGGCAGCACTTTCACGGTCATGCAACCATGCGTGGGATCCCAGAAACGGCGCATATGTTCGAAGCCAGGCAACACGGCTGCCTGGGCATTGGGAGCGATGGCCACTCCCGCCATAGGCGCCGTCATGGCACGCACTTCCGATAAACGGTGCGTCCCACCAATTCGAACGAGTCGCTAAGGCCGTACATCGATTCGGAATGACCAAGGAACAGATAACCTCCCTGCTCCAACAAACCGGCATAACGGTCGAACAAGCGCTGCTTGGTCGGCTTGTCGAAATAGATCACGACGTTGCGGCAAAAAATGGCGTCGAACGGACCGCGCATCGGCCACTCGTGCAACAGGTTGAGCGGCTGGATGGTCACCAGCTCGCGCAGTCGCGGATGCACGCAGGCCAAACCTTCATAGCTCCCTTCGCCGCGCAGGAACCAGCGATTGCGCCGCGCTTCGCTGATGCCGCTCATCCGCTCCAGCGAATACGTGCCGGCACGCGCCGCTTCCAGCGCCTGCGGCGATAAATCGGTAGCCAGGATGCGCGCATCGACCTTACTGCCCGTGCGTTCAAGGGCTTCAGCCAACACCATCGCCAGCGCATACGGTTCTTCGCCGGTAGAGCAACCGGCCGACCAAATGCGCAGACGACCGCCGTTGCGTTTGGCTTCCAGCCAACGCGGCAACAACTCGTCGATCAGCAGGTCGTAGTGATGCATCTCGCGAAAGAATGCGGTGACGTTGGTGCTGATCGCGCTGGCAAGCTCGCCCAGTTCGCTATCCGGATTGGTGCGCAGAAGATCGACATACGCATCGAAGCCGTCCAAACCGAGTGCACGCAGGCGGCGCAACAAGCGACCTTGCACCAGCTGTCGCTTGTGTTCGCCGAGTACGATGCCGCACTGCTTGTAGACGAAATCACTCAGGAACTTGAACTCGGTATCGCCCAGCGACCATCCACCGGCGCTGGCGACCGCGCCACGCGAATCGTCGATCATGATGCGCGCGGCCATACGATCAGAACTCCTTCCAGGCGCCGGCGTCGGCCGTTTCTACCGCACGCGGCGCGGCCTTCGGCACACTGCTCTTACGTACCGCAGCAAACACGGCCTCCGCTTCGGCGACGACGGTATCGCCCGCTTTTGCCTTGATCGCGGACCGCTCCTTCGTCGCGCCAGTGATCTGGAAGAATCCAACCTGATTGGTAAGCTCGTTGGCCTGCTCATGCATCGCACGCGCGGCGGCGGATGCTTCTTCCACCAGCGCTGCGTTCTGCTGAGTCATCTCATCCATCTGCGAAACGGCGTTGTTGACCTGATCGATACCGGCCGACTGTTCCTGACTGGCCGCTGCGATTTCCGCCACGATGTCGGTGACTTTCTTGACGCTATCGACGATATCCGAGAGTGCCTTGCCGGACTGATCAACAAGCTCCGTGCCGGCACGCACCTTGTCGGCGCTGTCGTTGATCAGCAGCTTGATCTCTTTGGCCGCACCGGCACTGCGCTGCGCCAGGTTGCGCACTTCCGTGGCGACCACGGCGAAGCCGCGACCCTGCTCACCGGCACGTGCCGCTTCCACAGCCGCATTGAGCGCCAGCAAGTTGGTCTGGAAAGCGATCTCGTCGATCAGGCTGACGATGTCGGAAATCTTGCGGCTGGACGAGTTGATCTCGCGCATGGCGGTGACTGCCTGCGACGCCACCTCGCCACCGCGCTCGGCCTGTTCGCGTGCACCGCGCGCCAGCTGATTGGCGTGGCTGGCGTTCTCGGCGTTCTGTTTCACGGTGGAGGTCATTTCCTCCATCGACGAGGCGGTTTCTTCCAGGCTCGATGCCTGTTCCTGCGTGCGCTGGCTCAGGTCGTCGTTGCCGCGCGCAATCTGCTGCGCAGCCGTACTCACCGCGTCGGAACCCTGGCGAACTTCGCCCACGATTTCCACCAGGCGCTGATCCATCGTGCGTAGAGCGCCGAGCAGGTTCGCCAGTTCGTCGCTGCCTTTTACTTCGATGTCATGTCCCAGTTTGCCGCCAGCAATTTCATTGGCGACTTTCATCGCGTAGCTCAGGGCGTGGGAGATCGAGCGGATCAGCAACGTGGAGCGCAGCAATGCGAACAACAGGCCGATGATCAGAACCGCTACGGTAATCATCCGGATGCGCTGATAGCTCTTGAGCTGATCCTGGAAGATCTGCTCGGACTCTGCACGCTGCGCTTCGACCAGCTTGGACAGCGCGTCCTGCCGTTGCATCAGCAACGGACGCAGCTCCATCTCCACCAGATCCGGCGCGGAGGTATCGGCTTGCTTGAGGGCATCCGTTACGTCTCCACGTGCTTGATCGTAATCCTTGTCGGTGGATTGATAGTTCTTGTACGCCGCGGCGACGGTGGGGCTCATCGCCAGCGCCGAGAAGCGCTTCTTGTTGTCGTTCAAATCAGTCTGGTAGCGATCCGATTCCGCCAGCTTCTGCTTGACCTGATCCGCTTTGCCGACCAAGTTAGCCGCCTCGCTGAGCGTCAGGAATGACTTGAGCGAATCAGAGCGGACGTTGCCGATGTACTGGCTGGGCACCAGCTCCATCTCATAGATGTGCTGCGTGCCGTCATTCTGCCGAGCCATCGAACCCAAACCGATCACGGCGCCGCCGATCAGCATGATGCCGAGCGTGGAAATCAGCATGACCAGGCGTGCGCGGATGGAGAGCGACGGAAACTTAAATTTCGAAAAGCGGATTTTCATCTTGGATTCCTTCAGGCCACGGCTTTCACATCGTTCGCCGCGTTCAATGCGGCCTCCAGCATCTGCGCATCCTGCGGTTGCAGCAGCTTGTCTGCATCGAGCAGCAACACCATGCGGTCGCCGATCGAGGTCAATCCCTTCAGATATTCGGTATCGACGGTCGTACCCATGTCGGGCACCGGACGCAGCGCATCGCTGGCTACGTCGATCACGTCCGACACGGCATCCACCACCACGCCGAACTGACGGCCGTTCACGGTAATGATCACGGTGACGGTGGTGGCGTCGTATGCCTCGCGACTCAGGCCAAAGCGCAATCGCAGATCGATCACCGGCACGATCGCACCGCGCAGGTTGAGCACCCCGAGCACGTAGTGCGGCGATTGCGGAATGCGCGTCACCGGAGTCCAGCCGCGGATCTCGCGCACGGCCAGGATGTCAACGCCGTATTCCTCATGCGCGAGGTTGACGGTGAGGTACTGCGACTGGAGCGCTTCGCTCCGGGCATGGTCGGACATGTTTCGCCTCGTCGTTGGAGCGCCACACAGCGCTCCCGTTCGAAAGATGGATCGGCGGATCGGGGTAAAACTTGAGCAGCCAGAAGGGTGGAAATCAGAACTCGGCCCACTCTCCAGCAACGGCTAGCGGTCGCATGGCGGCCTCCGGCAGCCGCACCGGCAAGACCGGTTTCGGGGCCGCCGCGCGGGCAGTTCCAGCCTTTCGCGCCGCCTCGTGCAGGCGGAAATAACCCATTTGCGCCTGCAGTAGATCGGCCTGTTCCTGCATGGCGCGCGCCGCGGCGGCCGCCTCTTCCACCAGGGCGGCGTTCTGCTGGGTCACCTCGTCCATTTGCGTGACCGCACGGTTGACCTGTTCGATACCGCCCGACTGCTCCTGGCTGGCCGCGGCGATCTCGTTGACGATGTCGGCCACCTTTTTCACGCTGACGATGATCCCGGCCAGCGCCCGACCCGACTCATCTACCAGCTGCGATCCGGCCTGCACTTTCTCCGCACTGTCGCCAATCAGGGTTTTGATCTCTTTGGCGGCACGCGCACTGCGCTGGGCCAAATGGCGCACTTCGGCGGCGACCACCGCAAAACCGTGGCCCTGCTCGCCAGCGTGTGCGGCTTCGACGGCGGCGTTCAGCGCAAGCAAGTTGGTCTGGAAGGCGATTTCGTCAATCAGGCTAACGATGTCGGCAATCTGCCCGCTGGCTTGCGTGATCGCCCGCATGGCTGCGCTGGCGCGAGTGGCCACGTCGCCGCCGCGCTCCGCCTGGGTGCGCATGTCGGCGGCCAGTTGGCTGGCGTGATGGGCGTTGTCCGCGCTTTGCTTCACGGTGGATGTCATTTCTTCCATCGAAGCAGCGGTTTCTTCCAGGCTGGATGCCTGTTCCTGGGTGCGATAGCTGAGATCGTCGTTGCCGCGGGCAATTTCTTGCGCCGCCGATGTCACGTTGTGCGCACCCTGCTGCACTTCGCCGACGATGTCGGTGAGCTTGTCGCGCATACGCTGCAACGCATCGAGCAAACTGCCCGGTGCTGGCGCGACCTGCGCATCGGCTCGCGACAAATCACCGTTGGCAATGTGCGTGGCGATGGTCAAGGCAACCGCCGGCTCGCCGCCGATACTCAACCGGATACTGCGCATGGACTGCCAAACGACCAGGATCACCAGCAGACCCACCAGCGCGGCCCGCAACAGGCTTCCTTCCAGCATCTGACGGAATTGCGCGTCGATATCCACGAAATAAGCGCCGGCGGCGACGTGCAGATCCCACGGCTTGTACCAGGCGGTGTAGGTCATCTTCAGCTTGTCGCCCTTGCTGCCCGGCATCGGCCACATGTATTCGGTGACGCCGTGGCCATCGCGCTGATCGGCAGCGAGCATTTGCCGGTACATGTACGTTCCGGTCGAATCGGCCTCATCGCGAATACTCTTACCCACGCGCTTGGGCATGATCGGATGCATGCGCATCACGAGCGCCGAATCGAACACATAGACATATCCCGTACCGTCGCCCCAGCGCATCGCGGATACAGCTGCCAGCGCGCGACGCTGTGCCTCCGCGTCGCTGAACTCGCCGCCTGCGGCACGACCTTGGTAGCTTTGCAACAGCGATATGGCCGTCGCCACGTCATCGCCCAAGGCTCGCTCGCGTGCCTGCATTTGCAGATTGCGGCTGTCGATCGCAGACATCACGGTCAACGCCATCAATCCGCTCACCACGATGGCGATGACCAGCCACACTCTTGCGGCGAGGCTCAAACGATCGAGAAACTTCAAGGGAGACTTCATAACGGCAACCTTCGACATGACGGTGGAGGACAGGCGTGCGAACCCGCGCACCAGCTCCTCCGGCGCGGTCGATGTGCGGCATCTGAAACCGGCGGCCTTCCCGCACCGCCGCAACCTGCGGCGCTAGGCCGCTTTGCGTCGTCCCTGCAAACGAATAAGACCGGCAATATCGATGATGAGCGCGACGGAACCATCGGCAAGAATGGTGGCGCCGGAAATACCTTCGACGCGGCGATAGTTGGCTTCCAGCGACTTCACGACCGCCTGTTGCTGACCGATCAATTCGTCGACGTACAGACCAACCTGGCTGCCGTCGGCTTCGACCACAATCACCAGGCCGTCTTCGATGTTTTGCCGCGCATTCGCGCAACCGAATTGCTGATGCAGGCGAACGATGGGCAGGTATTCGCCACGGAAGCGGAACAGTTCGCCGCCACCGGTCACGCTGCGCACAGCATCTGCAGGCAGCTGGATGGATTCCACAATCGACACCAGCGGCACGATGTAGCACTCATCGCCCACCGCCGCACTGAGTCCGTCGATGATGGCAAGCGTGAGCGGCAACGTAATCGTGAATGTGGTGCCCATGCCTGCGCGGCTCTTGATGGCGACATTGCCGCCAAGGTCGACGACATTGCGGCGAACCACATCCATGCCGACGCCGCGGCCGGACAAATCGGTCGTGACGGCTGCCGTGGAGAAGCCCGGCTGGAAGATCAAATCGCCCACCGCTTCGTCGCTAATGTCGTCACCGCTCTTGATCAAGCCTTTCTGCAGCGCCTTGGCGATAATCGCCTCGCGATTCAAGCCGGCGCCGTCGTCCACGATCTCCACCACGATGGAGCCGCCGCGATGGAAGGCTTCCAGACGTAGCGTGCCGACGTCGCTTTTGCCGGCAGCACGTCGTTTTTCCGGCATTTCCAGACCATGGTCGATCGCGTTGCGCACCAGATGCACCAGCGGATCGCCGATCTTCTCCAACACCGTCTTGTCGAGCTCGGTGTGCTCGCCGACCATCTCCAGCTTCACCTGTTTGCCGAGCTTCTGGCTCAGGTCGCGCACCAGGCGCGGAAAGCGGTTGAACACCGAACCGATCGGCAGCATGCGGATGCCCATCACGCTTTCCTGCAACGTACGCGTGTGACGGGCGAGATGCGCCAGACCCTCTTGAAGCATGCTTAAGCGCGCGGGATCGAATTCCTCGCGGAACTGATCGAGCATCGCCTGCGTGATGACCAACTCGCCGACCAGATCGATCAGGCTATCGATCTTGTCGATGCCCACGCGTACAGAACCGGCATCGTTGCTGCTGGTGGTGTTGCGTGTCACTCCCGCCGTAACGCCTGCACCGGCCGGGGCAGCGACTGCCTCGACGACCGGTGCAGACGGTGGCGCAACGGCAACGCGTGGTTCGATGCTTAGATCACACTCGTCCTCGACCCACTCGAACACCGCCGCGATGGCGTCGCGACTGACCGCGCCGGTCAGTTCGATGCGCCAGCCGAGATGGCATTCGGTGGGGTCGAGCGCGTCTAGCGTGGGCACACGATCCAACTGTGCCTCGACGACCAGCTGCCCGAGCGCAGCCAGTTCACGCAACAGACGCAACGGATCGTTGCCGCCGGCCAACATGCCAGCGTGGGGACGGAATTGAATAATCCAGCCGTTTGAGGCGGCCGGTTTGGCAGCGGCTTTCACCGTCGCGGCCGGCACGTCGTGGCCGACGGCGGCCGCCAATTGCTGCTTCAGATTTTCGCTGTCGGCATCGGCCAGAGGCTGGCCCGCCTGCGCGCGATCGAACATGCCGCGCAGGCAATCGACCGTGCGCAACATCAACTCGACGATCGTCTTGTCGATACTGCGGCGACCGTCGCGTACCTGATCGAGCAGCGATTCCGCTTCGTGCGTAAACGCGGCCATTTCCGGAAAGCCGAACGTCGCCGCGCCACCCTTGATCGAATGCGCCGCGCGAAAAATGCTATGCACCAACTCCGCATCGCCGCCTTCATCGAGCGCCAGCAACGCCGCTTCCATGGCATCGAGCCCTTCCAGGCTTTCCTCGAAGAAGACTTTATGGAACTGCGCGACGCTGATCGTGCTCATAGGAATCGGACTCTTTAAATGCGGTGCTTAACCGAGAACGCGACGAACGGTAGCCAGCAGTTGCTCCGGATCGAACGGCTTCACCAGCCAGCCGGTCGCACCCGCAGCCTTGCCTTCCATCTTCTTGTCCGTATTGGACTCGGTGGTCAGCATCAGGATCGGCACGCCCTTGTATTCCGGACGCGTGCGCAACTCGCGCACCATGCTGATGCCATCCATCACCGGCATGTTCACGTCGGCTAACACCAGATCGAAGCGCGACGCTGCCGCCGAGTCCAACGCCAGCTGACCGTTCTCCGCTTCGCTGACGTCATAACCGGCGGTGCGCAAGGTCAACGCCACCATGCCGCGCATCGAAGCCGAATCGTCTACCGCAAGAATCTTTGCCATCTTCCACCTCAAGTTCAGGCCGACGGTTTCGCCGGCAATGCCAATGTCTGCGCCAGGCCCAGCTGGCTCGCCGCGTCGTACAACGGTACGCTCACACCCACCCAACTCACTTGATGCCCACGCTTTTGCGCATCGCGCTGGTAGGCGACCAACAGCTGCAAAGCCGTCGTATCGACACGATCCACCGTGGTTCCATCCAGCACGACCGGCGACAGGTTCAGCGCATCGCGTAGCTGCCGATGCATATCCATCACGTCGGCGATCCGGAAATCGGCGGGCATGCCAACGCACGCCGCGCCAGCTGCCACCGCACCACCTTTGCCTTTGCTGCCCATAGCCGTGCCTTCGACGGGTGTCTGTTGCAAGTTTTATCGGCCAGCACAGAGCCAGCTTTAGAGACTTTTCACGAGACTTAGACGCGCCCAGCGGGGCAGGCTTCGGCTTTTCAGCGCCGGCTCTTCAAAAAGTGCACGACCGCTCTAGCCGGGGCCCCTTAGGGCACGGCGGGTCGGTGAAGGAAAGCGAGGGATGGCCTCGCAGGACGCGAGCCAGTAGCCCGCCGTGCACCTGGAGAGCTGGATGTCCGTAAGGCGCCCTGAGGCCGCGCTTCGGTTGAGCCACTGCTCTTTTCTGGCAGAGACCTTAGTTTGTTCGATGGAACTAACTAATTGATGTAAAAGAATTTTATCATTCCACATTGCCACCGGGCGGCGGAGTTGCGTGGCGCAGCTTCGTGATGACGCGACGGGAGCGAATAGCCCTACTTCGACGGGTAGGGTCCAAACCGCTTCACGATCTCACGGCGCTTGTCCGTGTCATTGAGGACATAGACCTCATATTCATCACCGCCGGGCGCGACGCGTATGACGACGTTGCCGCCATAACTTTTGTAGATGGTATCCATGATCGGACCGATCACATCGCGGCTTTCGGGGCTCATTCCGGTCGAGAAGACGTCCCTGGGTCCAGGATAAAGACCCTTCGAAGCCATTCTGTTTACAACTTCTTCGCCCGGTTGCGGCGAGAGCCAATTCTCCTGCACGATCACGCGCGGCTGCAGGTTGCGAAGAATATTCTCGTTCGTCGAATCCCTGTTCCCATGATGATCGAGCAGCATGACGTCGACCGGTCCAACGACCGCGGACACCGGTGTCTCGATATCTCGCCACCAAGGCTGGTTGTAGCTGGGTACGCCTGGGATATCGCCGCCCGAGTAATATTTAAATCTCCCATAGGCCAACGTCAGCACATTGCTGAGCGGATTCTCGTCGAAATTACAATCCGTGATGGCGCCTTGGGGAATGTAGTGTTGCGTTTCATCTCCCGCGCCCGTCCAGATGACGCCGTTGGACGCAATGTTGCGGATATGAAAGCTCGGGAATGCATTGGCTTGCTCAAGCTTTATCTGATCGAGCGCTCCCGGCTTCAGCCCGACCACGGCTTGACTATGCTTCATCCGATACTCGGCGAAGCTGAGGTAGTTCGAGAGAGACAGGCCGTCGGAGCCCTTAGCAATCTGTGCGCATTTATGCAGATCGACCGGGTAGTCGTAGGACGGTGCCGCGCGATCAATGAGCGTGCTGATGGGAATGAGATCGGCAAGCTCCGTGATCCCGGCCAAGCGATAGGCGCCGGTCTGGGACATAGGTTTGTCCGGAGTGATCGTGCCGATGTGATCGGTGTGGAAATGTGTGATGAGGGCGTAGTCGAGTTTCACCGGTCGGCCAGCCGGCGCAAACTGGCGAATATAGTCGGCAATCCAGTAAGCCGCTGAGTGCGCGCCGTCCGGACGAGGAGGAAACGGCTTCAGCGGTCGTACGGATTCTATAAATTTCGGGTCAGCCTCCCCTGCATCGATCAGCATGGTCGTTCCGTCGGGGAAAACGAAATAGGTCGAATTGCCCCGCCCCGTGCTGATGTGATGGATGTAGAGATAGCCCTTTGACCACGCCGGGAGAACGTCGGTATCACCCGATGCGGCAAAGGCGGACGACGTCGACGCACACGCGACAACCATGGCCACCAGCGCGGCATATCTGCGCACGCCGGTTGAACTCCTTCGACGCGCTGGCCTCGTGAGCGGGCGCCATAGGCTGCGCAGGACGGAGCTGAGCTTCTTCATGATGGCATCCTGAGATTGGGTGACCTGCGCTCGCAGTCGAAGCGTGTTATTCGCGGCTGGAAAATAAAGACGAGTAAATAGTAAGGGAACGAGTCGAAGCCGGCAGTGCAGCGAGGCGGATTAGGCAGCCCGGTAGTGCGCATGCACCTGCACTCCTTTGCCTAAACTATTGACGACTACGGTGTCTACAACGGTAGCTCCGTTTTCGCGCGAGTAGTAGACGGTATATCCATTGACGCCGGAAAGAACATCGATGATCGTGAATCGCACATTTGTTCCGAACGTTTCGAGTCCACGGCGGAAATGCTCCCGTAAGGCATGCTTGCCACGGAGCACTCCCGTCGGCTCTCCGTAGCGCGTGACGACACTGGGCGAATGGAACACCACGTCCTCCGCATAGTGAAAGAGGATGCGTTCAAGGTCACGCGCATTCCAAGCTGCGACCCAATCTTCGGCAATCTGACGAGCTTTCGAATTACTCATGATCACATCGGCCACAATGCGCTCCTTCATGTCGACCAACGCCTGAAGTAAGCCGATCTGCGAGACGAGTTCGGCTTGAACGAGTTGCTAACCTCTATTGCCGCAAACGCGAAGCCGCTCAATCTCTTCAATAACTTGCGTGCCAATGGACCATGGAGCACCCCAATAATCAAAGATGCCACCGCGACGTGAGTTTTGGCCGCAAACTACAAAGACCCCTGTACCCAAACATGCCTTGAGATGGGAAGCCAACCAACCGACAAAGCCTGAATTGTCTTGGCCGGGTTTAAAATGGAAGCCGAAGATTACGAACTGTTCTTGCTCAGGCGATGACGTCGGAACAAGCGCGCTCCATACCTCTTTGTCTCGAACGAATGCAAGCGCCACAGGAATTAGTTCTTCAGGAAAACGAGAAGCGCTGATCTCCACAAAAGCATAAGGGTGCTCGTAAACGATAAACTCCGACTCGGCAAGAACATGGCTAAGTCGGGCATGCGCTTGATGTGCAGGTTCTTGGCTGATGTACATACGTTACTCTGAGCCGCGGAAGACGTTGAATTTCCAATCAATAACCAAGCGTTTTCATCAATGTGTGGCGTTCACCGGTTGAAATCGCAGTCGAAAGCGGACACTCAACAAGGCGACTCTCGAATGTCACCTGCCAAGTAAAGGCGGTAGGCGCGCTCGTTGAAGTACCACCCGGCGCGATCGTATCGTTTAACCTGCGGAGCCTGCCGCAACGCTTCGGCTGCCTCGCTGACGGGCACTTCCATCCATCCCAAATTCTCGAAATATGCGCCCGTATCTTTACTGAAAAGAAAGAGTACGCGCACGCTCCTGCGGTGCAGTTCTCGGAGTGCATCGTCGATCAGCGCTTTTGCGATACCCCGTCCACGCTCGTCGTTATCGACAGCGACGCTACGTAACAGTGCAGACTCTCCATCAAATTCAAGTCCACACACGCCGACCACCTTCTCGCCTAGGCGGGCGACTAAGTACACCGTACCCGGTTCAAGCAATTCCAATGTGGAGAGATCGCAATCCGTTAGAAGTTCATGTATCGATTGCGCGTCTGCAGGAGTAGCGGGCTCGATCTCGATCATCGTTATGTCTCTGCTGATCAACCGACAGATATCGCTTAGCTAGCCGCTTAGGCTATCCCATCGCAAATCACTACGATGCACTGCCCGCAAAGGGAAACAGTCCCATCAGATCTCTCCATGATCTGCGAGTCTTGGGGCAGACGCATGTTCGCCTTGGGTCGCAGGCGGACATTTCAGAGCAGGTTTGGCGTCTTGAGGTTCAGAGCGGCCGCAATGACGTCGGTGTACTTCAGGCCAGCTCCCGTGTTGAACAGTACGACACGATCAGAGCTGTCTAGGACGCCGGACCTCAGCAGATGCGCGTAGGCAGCCGTCGCGGCCGCGCCCTCGGGTGAAAGAAAGATGCCCTCGTTGGCCGCCCAGTCTTTCAGAGAGTCGAAAATATTCTCATCGGAAACGGCAACGGCCATGCCACCCGAAGCGCGAAGAATATCCAGAATGATGTAATCGCCATAGGCTTTGGGCACGCGCAGGCCTGATGCGGCGGTTTCCGGGTTTTGTCACATCTGGCTTGCGCTAGCCCCGTCGTCGAATGCGCGCACCACGGGAGCGCAACCGGAAGACTGGATGGCAAACATGCGCGGCCGCTTGCCCGGCTTTACCCAGCCCAGTTGTTCCATTTCTTCGAAGGCCTTCCACATACCAATAAGACCAACGCCGCCACCGGTGGGATAGAACACGGCGTCGGGGTATTCCCAACCGAGCTGTTCGACCAGTTCATAGCCCATGGTCTTCTTGCCTTCCACGCGAAAAGGCTCCTTGAGCGTGGAAATATCAAACCAGCCTTCGTGCTGCTTACGCTCGCCGACGATGCGTGCGCAATCGGAGATGACGCCATCGACGAGTGTCACCTTCGCACCGTATGCCGTGGCTTCTACATAGTTGGCGAGAGGCACATCGCGTGGCATGAAGATATGAGCCTCGATGTCCGAAGCCGCGGCATAGGCCGCTAGCGCTCCTGCCGCGTTGCCGGCGGAGGGAACCGCCAACTTGCGCAAGCCGTAGTGTCGCGCCATCGTCACAGCCATTGACAGTCCCCGCGCCTTGAACGACCCCGTCGGGTTGGCGCCTTCTTCTTTCAAATAGACACCACGATGGCGCTTGCTGCGCAGCATCGGCGTCCATCCTTCGCCCAGGGTCACAGGCTCGACGCTGGGAAGCACTGCGTGATACCGCCACATGCCACTCCATGGTTGCGAGGCAGTTTGACCCACCACATCGCTAGGTGAACTGCCGTGCAGATGGGTGAGGTCGTATCTCACATACAGCGCACCGGCCGGTTGGTCTGGACACTGCGTACAAAGCGTCTGCGGAGTGTCGGCCGATAGCCGGGCATGGCAGCGAGAGCATTCAAGGTAGGCGATGGCAGGCATAGGAACTCGTTAGGAAGCGGATGGGATATGGCTACTGAACTGAAAATCGAAAACTCATGCGGGATCCTGCGGCGACGTCCGTTCGTTCGCGCCCTCCCAAGTGGCAACCACGGCGGCAGCGACGGAGTTGCCAACGATATTCGTGGCCGATCGGCCCATATCGAGGATATGGTCGACGGCAAGAACAAGCGCTATACCGCTCTCCGGAAGGTTGAAGTAGTGCAATGTCACCGCAATCACGGCGATGGCAGCCCGTGGCACACCGGCTACGCCTTTAGTCGTCACGATAAGTAAACCAAATAGCACGATCTGCTGAGCCAGCGTCAACGTAATGCCATAGGCCTGTGCGATGAAAAGAATGGCAAACGCGCAGTACATCATCGCTCCGTCCAGATTGAACGAATAGCCCAGCGGCAGCACAAAACTCGCGATGCGTCGCGGAATGCCGAAGTCGACCAGTTGCTCCAGCAGGCGCGGATACGCGGCCTCCGAAGACGACGTAGCGAAGGCAAGCAAAACGGTATGCCGGATGCTGGAGAGAAGACCCAGGCCACGCAGCCCAACAATGGATACCAGCGCTGCAATCAGGAGTGCCCAAAGAATGCCAAGCGAAAGATAGAAACCTGCCACGAACCGCGCATACGTCCCTACGATGCCGATGCCGTGGACGCTTATCGAGCTGGCCAGTGCGGCGAAGATCGCCAATGGCGCGGTTTTCATCACATAGTCCGTCACCTTGAACATGATGGCGGCTAACTGCTCAACCAAATCGACGAACTGAAATGCTTTCTCTTTGAGCGCTCCTGCTGCCATCCCCATAAAGATCGAGAAGACGACAATTTGCAGGATCTCGTTGTCGGCCATCGCTTCGACGATGGAACGCGGTATCAGGTGCGTCATGAAATCGGCCAAGGTAAAGCTTTCCGCATTGCCGTGACTCACAGCCGCTGGCGATGCTTGCGCGTTCACGGCGAGAGAATGCAGTGCCGCGCCTGGTTGAAGCCAGTGCGCCATCGTCAACCCGACCAGCAGTGACACGCACGATGCGCCCAGGAACCACCCCATCGCCTTGAGCCCGATACGCCCAATCTCGGCAGCACTGCCCATCCTGGCGATCGCTGACACGAGCGACGCGAATACCAGCGGCGCGATGACCATCTTGATGAGCCGAAGAAACGCATCGGTGACGATGGAGAGATCGGCCGCTACCCCGAGGGCTCCGGCCGGTGACAGCGAACGGTTGCATAGCCACCCCACGACAATGCCTAGCAGCGTTGCCGCAACGAGAAATACCGTGAACAGCCGTTGCTTAGGCGGCATCACCGGCGCGCAGTCATTCGGCTTGCATACCGCATGGGGCGTTTCATCTGGCACCTATTGAAGATGACCGTGCTACAGCTTATGGATCGAGATTACCCCAGACGTTCGCCTGGGTGTCCGATCCTATCTATTTGACCCGATGGCGCAGATCGACTTACAACCATTCGCTCTACCTACATGAAAAATGCTCATCTTCCGGGCTCTTTATATTCGATGACCATCGATGGACTCGATGACAAGGCCGTCGAGACGGCCATACCGCCATATAAAATTGACTTTCCATATGAATTGGATGAACCATTGCGGACGCCTTTCAGATAGAAGCCTCTTCGCATGTCGAACCAACCTTCATTGGCGATCATTTACGAACATCCTGAATGGTTCAAGTCTCTCTTCGCTGTGCTTGATCGCCGCGGAGTGAATTACGAGGCCATTCGTTTTCAGGACCATGCTTTCGATATGGCGCAAAAACATGCGCCAGCTCCGGTGGTATTCAGCCGCTTGGCCATGAGCTCTTTCTTGCGCCAGGACGAGCATCCGATCTTCTACGCGCAATCGCTTTATGCGCACTGGGAGTTGAATGGTACGCGAGTGATCAACGGCACCCATGCGTTGGCGGTGGATGCTTCCAAGGCACGCCAATTGTCGGTGATTCAATCGCTCGGCTTGGATATTCCCGCCACGCGTGTCGTCCATCGACAGGCCGATATCGTGGCGGCTACCCAAGGACTACGCTTTCCGGTGATCGTCAAGGTCAATATCGGCGGCTCGGGTGCGGGTGTCGCACGCTACGACACGCTTGATGAGCTGCGGCACGCCGTTGCGGATGGAACCACACCGAAGGGGATCGATAGCGTCACCTTGGTGCAGGAATATGTGCCGGCACGCGATCGGCATATGGTGCGCATGGAAACCCTGGACGGTAAGTTTCTTTACGCGATTTCGCTCAATACCGATGGCGGAACGTTCGACCTGTGCCCGGCCGACGTCTGCATGATCGACAAGCCCTCGGTCACGGTGCGCGAATACAAGCCGGATAAAGATGCGATACGTGCGGCCGAGGCCATCGCGCGTGCCGCGAAGCTCGACATCGGTGGTATTGAATTCATGATCGACGACCGCGATGGTGCGCGTCGTTTCTACGACATCAACGGCCTGTCCAATTTCGTGGCCGACCCGCTCAACGTGCTGGGCTGGGACCCGCACGAGACCTTGGTCGACTATCTGAGCCACGTCATCGACACCACCCAGGAGAAAGCGGCATGAGGTACGGATTCTGGGCACCCGTGTTTGGCGGCTGGCTGCGTAACGTGCGTGACGAAAACATGGAGGCCAGCTGGGATTACTTCAGTCGACTATGCCGACGCGCGGAGCACATCGGCTATGACCTTACGCTTATCGCTGAACTCAATCTCAATGACATCAAAGGCGTGACTGAGCCGGCACTCGATGCATGGTCGAGTGCCGCTGCCTTGGCCGCCGTCACGCACAAGCTCGAAATCATGGTGGCAGTGCGGCCCAACTTTCACCATCCCGCACTGTTCGCCAAGCAAGCCGCCAATATCGATCGTATCTCCGGCGGTCGTTTGGCGCTGAACGTGGTGTCTTCATGGTGGGCCGATGAAGCGAAGCAATACGGTTTGCAATTCGATCAGCATGACGACCGCTATGCACGTACCAACGAGTGGCTGCAGGTGGTCGACGGCCTTTGGTCGCAGACGCCGTTTACCTTCACCGGCGAGCGCTATCAGCTGCAAGACGCCGTCTGCGAGCCCAAGCCGCTGTCGTCACCTCGCCCGACTATTTATGCGGGCGGCGAATCCGAAGCGGCAAAAACGCTTATTGCCAATCGTTGCGACGCCTATGTGATGCACGGCGATGAACCCGAGTTCATTGCGGAGAAGATTGCCGATATGCGCGCTCGGCGTGAGCGCACCGGATTGCCGCCCATGCAGTTCGGCATGGCCGCTTACGCGATCGTACGCGACACGGAAGCCGAAGCGCAGGCGGAGGTCGCGCGCATCACCACCTTGGATGAGCAGGCTCCGGGCTTTGCCAACTTCGATCAATGGATTTCCGGCACGCAGCTCGAGCGTGAATTGAAGATCAAGGAATACTCCGTGTCCAATCGCGGCTTACGTCCCGGACTGGTCGGTACACCCGAGCAGGTGCGGGCGCGCATCGACGAATTCTCGGCTGTCGGCGTCGATCTGCTGTTGCTGCAGATGAGCCCGCAGCTGGAGGAAATGGAGCGATTTGCACAGCAGGTGATTGCACCGGCTTCATGACGAGCTGCGATGGAAGTGAGTCACTCGTGCGCGCCCCATGGATGGCCATGGTCGCGGCGCATCACTTAACCATTTCGAGTAGCGGCTTCCCTTTTTCGACGATATACGTGGAAAGTTCCGCCGCATTGTCGCGACCCACATTCTTCGCGCTATGAACAACCCCTTTCGGGATGAATAGAACATCGCCCGCCTTGAGCGTCACGGGAGGCTTGCCTGCGACGCGATATTCGATCGAGCCCTCAAGAACATAGACGATCTCCTCACCGGGGTGTCTGTGATTGGGGACGATCATTCCTGGATCGATGTCGACGCGCGCCTGGACAGCCTCCCATCCTTGAATGCTGATGTCGTGCCGCTGTAGATCGGTGCGATGGAATCCCGTCTGCTGCGCCTGTACCGGTTGGAACACGAGGACGCTTGCGAGGGCCAGTGCTGTACTGGCGATGATTCGAGTCGTTTTCATAGCAGTCTCCTCGCTCGTTGCCAAAACAGGCACTCTTCATGGATATCCCGGCCGCTTCGATTAAGAACGCCGGATATCGCAAAAGTCAGTGATCGCCAGAGTTGTCGGTCAGCCGAACCTCATCCAGCTGCAACGTGCTACGCAGTTTTGCCACGTCCGCGGCGGTCACGGGAGAGGCCCGATTGCCCCAACTATTTCGGATATAGGTGCTGACGTCCGCCACTTGCTGGTCCGTAAGCTTCCACGCAAAGCTCGGCATCGTCAGTGGGGATGGGCGAGTCGGCGATGGTCCAACGCGCACTCCCGCCAAAATGATATGCAGCACCCCTGTCGGGTCGTTTTGTTGCGCGACCGCGTTATCCCCTAGTGGCGGGAAGAGTGTCGGCTGACCCACAGCGTTCTCGAGATGGCAGGCCGTGCATGCATCGGAGAACACGGCAGCGCCGCGCTTCATCGATGCTGGATCCGCAGCGGTCACGTCAACGTCGGTACTCGCGGACAAGCTTTTCAGATACACCGCAATCGCATGTCGATCTTCGTCTGTCATCAACGACGTCGAATAGGTAACGACATCGCCCATGGGACCCCCTGCTGCTGCGCGGGCATTTCGTCCCGTATGTAAGTACTCGGTTATATCGTCGACGGTCCAACGTCCCAAGCCTGTGCGCTCGTTGCCCGTCAAGTCGGGCGATACAAAGTTGTCCAGCAGGCCACCTTGGAACGCCTCGCCTTGCTTGTCCGCGCCAAAGAGGTTGCGTGGCGTGTGACATTGACTGCAATGGCCAGGTCCCAGCACAAGTGCTTCGCCACGACTCCATTCGGCTGTCGCGCCCTGCGGCGTTTGCTTCCCTGGCTGTGGCGGTAGTGGCAGCAAGTTCCACACCGCTACCGCGGCCCGCACGTTCATGGGGAAAACAAGTTTGTTGTCTGGCGGCTGATATGCGACGGGAGTGGTTGTCTTCAAATAAGCGAGCAGGGCGTCATCGTCCTGGCGGCTCAGGTTGCGAAACCACGGATACGGAAAGGCCGGGTACAGATGCTGACCACCACCGCCAATGCCGTCGTGCATGGCGCGATAGAATTGATCGGGTGTCCACTTACCGATGCCGTGATCAGGGTCTGAAGAAATGTTCGAGGTATAGATCACGCCAAAGGGCGTATTCAATCCCAGGCCTCCCGCGAATGGCTCGCCATCGGCGCGCAAGTGACATGACAAACAATCGCCTAACCGAGCCAGGTATTGCCCTTGGCGAAGTTGCGCCGCATTGGGACCATCGGCGATCGGTTCCAGCAAGATCTTCGCGGCCGCCACCGATGTAACAGGACCGGCGGGCAACGCGACGGCATGACTTAGACTCCAGGCGAAATAAGCGCCAGCAATAAGGCTGAGAACAATCAGCACCCCTACGACACGAAGTAGCATGCGCATGGCATTTACGCCTGTACCAATGGACCGGGATTTTTAAGATATTGCTGGATGATCGCTTGCGCCGAGTGATACGCCAACGCGGCCACGGTGCCGGTAGGGTTGTAGCCGGCGTTCTGCGGGAAGGCGCCGGCGCCCATCGAAAATACGTTGGGCACATCCCAGCTTTGCAGGTATTTATTGACCACGCTGTTGGCGGGGTTATCGCCCATGATTGCGCCGCCGGTGTTATGCGTGGTTTGGTAAGGCACCACGTTCCATGAGCCGACGCGCCGGTTGAGTTTGATCTCACGCGGGTTCATCGCTTTAGCGATCTCCGCAGCGCGATCGGTCAGGTAATCGGACATCTTGTGTTCGTTGTCCGTAAAGTCGAACGTCATCCGCAGCATCGGCCGGCCATGAATATCGCGGTACGTGGGATCCAGATCGAGATAATTTCCACGATGGCTCATGCATGAGCCATGCACACTCAAGCTAAACGAGCGCAGATAATTCTTCGCCGCCGCATGTTTCCATGCCAGACCCCACGCAGGCGTTCCTTGCGGCGTATAGATCATTTCGATCGGACGGCCGCCCGTAATCATGCCGGCGATGTAGGCGCCACCGATGAAACCCAGGCCCGAGTGATCAAAATTGTCGCCGTTGAAATCGTCGATCACTGTAGCGAGCGCACCGGCACCGATGAAAGGATTGATCAGTTTGTCATCAAAGAAAACATTCACCGATGACATCGTCTGATACGCGTAGTTTTTCCCGACCACACCCAAGCCAGTCTGCGGGTCATACGGTGTACCGATGCCCGAAAGCAGCAACAGCCGTACATTTTGCAGAATGTAGGACGACAGAATCACCAGCGACGCTGGCTGGAAGAATTCCTCTCCGGCGCTGTTGACGTAGCTGACGCCGGTAGCGTGCTTGCGGTCAGGAGACAGCTCAACCTTTAGCACCTCGCATTCCGTGCGCAGCGTGAAATTGCTCTTGGCCATCACATAGGGCAAGACGGTGGTTTGAGGACTGGCCTTCGAGTAATTGCCACAACCGAATTTTTCGCAGAAGCCGCAGTACGTGCAGGCGCCAAGTTGTGCGCCGAGGTTATTGACGTAGGGTTGCGACAGATTGCCGGTGGGATGAGGAAACGGATGTCGTCCAAGTTCCGCCGCCGCTTTGCCGAACAATGTCGGCCCGTATGTTTGCGGCATGGGCGGCGTGGGATATTCCGCCGAGCGTACGCCTTCGAAAGGGTTGCCGCCCGGTTGAATTTGGCCGTTAAGGTTGCCTGCCTTGCCGCTGGTCCCGCACAGCACGTCGAATTGGTTGTAGAAAGGTTCGAGCTCCTCGTACGTCACACCCCAATCTTGCACGGTGAGATCGTAGTCGGTCACCGATTTCTTTCCGTAGCGCTGTTCGTTGTTGCTCTTGGTCAGAAAATCCGATGGCAAGAACCGCCATATCTGGCCGTTCCAGTGCACGCCACCGCTACCGACACCTGTGCCAAGAAGAAACGAGCCAAGATGCCGCATCGGCAGCGCCGTCTGATTGACGTTGTTGCGGATGGTCAGCGTGTCGTCGGAAACGTTTTGAAAAAGATGATGCCGCCACATATAGCGCAGCTCATCTTGAGCGAAACCCGTTGCAAAATCCGTCGAGGTGTCGCGCCATGGACCGCGCTCCAGAGCAAGGACTTCGAGGCCCGCATCGGCCAATTGCTGGGCAAGGATCGCACCGGTCCAACCAAATCCAACGATGACCGCTTCAACCGGCTTCAAGGTCGTTGCCATGCTCAGCTCTCCCCATTCCAGCCTGGACGGCCCTTGAAGCTCACGGGCGGGAAAGGTACCGGTTCACCGTGGCGTGTCACCCATTCGCGGTAATCGTAATGCGCGCCTGGGAAGCCAATCATTTTCCATGCCGCCATGTCCTTGTTGCCGCCGTAAATCGGATCGGAGAAATAACCTTCCTTGGTGTTCTGCAACAGCATGGCGAAAAATGTTTTGGCGTCGACGCCGTCTTCGAGCTGGAGAGAGCCGCTTTCCATGCTCTTCAGCAGTTTGTCGCGATCGTCATCGGAAAGCTTCGCAAAGTCGGCACCGTTGAAGTTCGCGTGTGTGTACTTGTCGATCGCTGCAATCGCCGCGCGATACAGTTGAGCCGGCGAAAAACGGCTCTGATAGCCCTGCTCAGGCGTGCCTTTGGGCCACGGTCCGCCCAAGTAATAGTGATCGCCGCGACCGAATGGCCCTGCCAATTGCCGATCCAAGAAGAAAGGTACATTCGCTTCGATGGCTCCGGGACCGACCTCATCGTTCGGAATGAGGCGGCTGACTGCGGCCTCGATAAATGCCCGTTCGGCGGGGGTAAAGAACTTGAAGTCTTGGCCTGAAACGCCGGGCGGCGAATCTGCCTGACCTTCGGTCCACGGAACCCCTCCCTTATAAGTGCGCGGCGGGGCGCCGAGCTCACCGTCGCGAACCGTGGCGCCGATGGCGCCTGCTAGGCCGGTGCCCGCCACGACAGCGGTGCTGATCAGAAAGTGACGCCGACCAGGAACTGGCTTATCCATACGACCCCTCGTATTGCCGAAAGACATCGGTGAGTGTGGTCTGGGTTTCCCCGCGAAGTTGATAGCAACGGGTGAAGCGTCGAAAGATCCTATTCTCTTCTTTGCGCGAATAAGTGATGAATTCGTAAACGGGGCCATGGCCGCATCAAACGACTATCAAACGCGTTCCTTGTGGCAGCAACCTCAGGAGAGGTCGCAATAGTTCATCGTAGGGCGCTGCCGTTGGAGCGTTGCTTGCGGGTAAGGGATCTCGCGACAAGCCATCAAAATCAAGACGCTGGGTGACCAGCTTCGCTGTTGTAAAGCGCCTCCGGCCTTCGCCGGGACGACGGATCAGGCGATATCGCAGGGTGACCCCTCGCCCCTCTCCAGGAGAGGGAAAAAGAAACCTCTAAAGTTCGTCCCACGCCCGCCGATAGCGTCCCCAGGGTTCGCGAAAACGTGCGAAACAGCACCATCGCCAACCGGGAGAGCCACGCGTGATCATCCAGCCAACCAGCGTTGCCGCACTGACCTGGCTCGGTGCCGCCGCCGGCGCCAGCTCAGAGGGTTGGCGCATTGGCAGCGTGTTGTCTGCGCGTCCGCTTGGCATCAACGAACAAGGCTTGATGGTGCTGCAAATCGGCGCACTCGCTGTCGAAGCCGAAGCCCCCGGCACCAAACTTCCTCCACAATTTCAGGTCCGCGTCCTGAGTCTGGGCGCGCAACCTCAACTGGAAATACTGGGCACCGCCTCCCAGCTCGACGGCAACGTCAATCAAGCGCTGCGCGAACGCTTGCCGCAACAGAACGGCTATGCGCCCATGCTTTCCACCATGGGCGCTCTTTCGCAATGGTCCATCGTGCGCCAGCTGCCGCCCTATCTGCGTTCCGCACTCGCCTTGCTCGAACACAGCATGAGCACACCACAGGAAGTGTCCACGGGTGAGGGGCTGCGTCAGGCCGTCAATCGCAGCGGGATATTTCTCGAAGCACAGCTTGCGCAAGCACCGGCGAGCGACGCCAACACCACTCACGATGATATGAAGGGAGCGATGTTGCGCCTGGTGGCCATCCTGAAAGGTCAGCCCACGCTTGGCGAAAACAGTGACGTCGAAGTGGATCCGCCCTTGCTTTACCGCGGCGTGGTGCCCCAAGGACGATTGCCGCTTCCTTCGGAACTGGCCAACACCAGCGAAGCAACGGATTTTCTGCCCCGTTTATATACCGACGTACAAGCCGCGCTGGCCCGTCTTGAAGTGGCGCAATTGCAGGCGACACCCGGTCATTGGACGGTGGAGATTCCCATCCAAGATACGGAAGGTGCCGATGTGCTCCAACTGCTGTTGAAACAACAGCAGGACGGAGAGCAAAACTGGACGCTGGGATTTTCGCTGGATTTGCCATCGTTCGGGCCGATCGTTGGAGAACTGCAGCTGCGTGGTCTGCGCTTGTCTGTGCGTCTGTGGGCGCAGCTACGGCAAACGGTCGATCGACTGGAAGAACAATTCGACGACTTGCGCTCTCGTCTCGACGCCACCGGTCTGTTTCTTGATCAGCTCAGTTGCCAGTTCGGCCTGCCGCAAGCGGGCAGCAGTGTGAGTGCGGTGTTTCTGAAGGCCACCGTATGACGACGCCACTCCTCCCCGCACCGCAACGCAAAGTCGTGCTTCGTCTCTCGGGCGGCGATAGTTCAACGCCATCGAGCCTCAATGCCAACGACGTCGACAATCTGTTCAGGCATGCACACGCATTAGGCCTGCCGTTGCATCACAACGAGCAAGTTGCCGCGCTACTGGTGTCGCTGCGCATGAATGCGGATGTGCCGCCGCTTTTGTACGCCGCCGCCGCTGCGGTGCTCGCCAGCATTTACGAAGCATCGCGCAAGCCGTAGCCGTTAGGCTCGCTTGGCGTGCAAGCGCAACACCAGCTCCGCTTCGTTGCGCGAAAGCCCGCATCGCGCCATCAATTGATCCACGTCGCCACCTTCACGCGCCAACTGCTGGGCGAGTTCGTAGTTGCTTGCGGATGAGTGATGGCTCGCCGAGCGCAGCGCACCCATCTGCACGGCAGGAACTTCGACGGAGCGCCGCGATATCTCCGAGGTTCGATGGCGTGCCTCAAGCAGACCCAGACGATGATCGATCTTGTTCAAGGCATTGACCATCATCAATGCAGGCACACCGCCGGCATCGTGTTCCTGGACGACCGGAACACGCGCCGGGCGACGACCCTGGAACCAGAGCAACGCGAGCGTCGCCACCTGCATGGCACACAAAGCGACAATCACCACATCACGCCACATGCTGCAACTCCTGATTGAGACGGCATAACCGCGCGACATCGAGCAACGCGACAAAGCCGCCCTGCCAGCCCATCACAGCTTGCACGGGATCGTCCACGCGCCCCGACCGTCCGAGTGGCAGTTCGATAGCTTCGACCTTGGGTTGCAGAAGATCGCCCACGGCATCCACGCGAAAGCCGATGCGATGCGTGTCGTACACAAACACCACGATGCGTACCGAAGCCGGATCGCTCGGCGACACCTCACTCAAGCCGAGACGGCGGCGGCCATCCATCACCGGCACGATGTTGCCGCGCAAGTGACAGATGCCGAGCAGATCGGCCGCCGCACCAGGCACCGGCGTCGGCGCACAGTCGCGGATAACCTCGCTGACTTGGTTAAGCAGCACGGCGTAATACTGACCATCCAATTGAAAGGACAACCAGGGTTCGCGCGCAATCACTTCGATGTTAGGAACTAGGCTCATGCGTCGGCGCTAACCCTTATCGTCGGTCGTGGTCAGATGTGATGGCGGTGCCACCGCGGGCGTCGTGACAATGGTCGCCACGGGTGCAATGACTTGGGGAGCAGGAATCGTAGCGGGCGCCGGAGCCGTCAATGCCGGCGTCGGCGGTGCGGATACGGGGGTCGCAGGCGTGGTGGATGCGACGCTCGCCGACGATGCCGCCGTGGCCGCGGCCATTTGCTCATCCGGCACATTCGTATCGGCGTCGGCGGTCTGATTGATCTGATTGCTGTTGGTATAAAAACGTCGCGGTGTCGCTTTGTCGCTCAGCACGACTACCAGCACACGCCGGTTTCTATTGCGACCGTCCGCGCTGGTGTTGTCGGCGGCCGGGTGATATTGCCCCCAGCCGACAATACCCAGACGTTCCGGATCGACGCCGTGTACGGCAAACAAGCGCGCCACACTGGCCGCTCGTGCTGCCGACAATTCCCAATTCGAGGGGTAGACCGAGGTATCGATCGGCACATCGTCGGTATAGCCCTCCACGCGCAACGGATTGGCGAAGGGAGCAAGGATGCTGCCGAGACTGGTCAACACGTCGTTGGCCGATGGCGATAGCGTGGCCACGCCGCTGGGGAACAAGATGTCCGTGCGGATCTCGATTTCCAGCCAATTGGGCGTGCGCCGAATTACCACCAGCTTCTTGTCGATCAGCGGTTGCAGCGCGTGCTCAACTTCGCTGCGGATGCGCTCAAGATTCTGTTGGTCATCGCTGAGCTTCTCTTTGCTATGATCCGATGGCGTACCCGGCATCGTGTCCGGCGCGCTGATGTGCTGGGTCAGCACCGGCAGCAGAATCTGCGCCAATGGCGTGCGCGGTATCGGCGCAGGCTTGCTGGTCGGCACCGGCATGCTCGACTGCGGCGCGTTCGGTGTCAGCGGCTGGATCACGGCACGCGATCCGTTGAACGCCGCGGAGATCGCTTGCGCAAGCGCGCGATACTTGGTGGTGTTGACGCTGGACATCGCGTAAAGCACCACGAAGAGCGCCAGCAGCAGCGTCAGCAGATCCGCATACGGAATCACCCACGCTTCGTGGTTGGCGTGCTCCTCGTGCTTGTGCCGACGTCTCATACGAGATAACCCTGCAACTTGCTTTCGATCTGCCGCGGGTTATCGCCCTGCGCAATCGAGATCAACCCTTCGATCAGAATTTCCCGCACCTGGGTCTGCTTGTTGATCAGCGCCTTCAAGCGCGCACCGATCGGCAACAACAACAGATTGGCGAGACTGATACCGTAGATGGTCGCGACGAATGCAGCCGCGATACCGTGGCCGAGCTTCGCCGGATCGGTAAGATCGCGCATCACGGCCATCAAACCTAACACTGCGCCGATGATGCCCATCGTTGGCGAATACACGCCACCGGTTTCGAAGACTTTCGCGGCGTGCAAATCGACTTGCTCGCGCGTTTCCACTTCCAGTTCCAGCACGCTGCGGATGGCTTCCGGCTCGCTGCCATCCACCAGCAGCTGCAAACCTTTCTTCACGAACGGATCGGGCTCGGCATCGATATGCGGTTCCAAACCGAGCAGACCCTGGCGGCGCGAAATCTCGCTCCAGCCGATGACACGACTGATCAGATC
>JAATFF010000040.1 GCA_015655335.1 Lysobacterales bacterium
GCCTCACGCCCAGCGCAGCGTCGCGCGATTGCTGGTGCGTTTTGTCGACGGTGCGCCGCTGGATCTGATCGGCTTGCTCGACCGCGTGGAACAATCGCTAGGCACGCCCGTACAGACCGCTGTGAAGCGTGAAGACGAACAGGCCTTTGCCTTGGCCAACGGCGGCAACCTGATGTTCTGCGAAGATGCTGCACGCCGCATCCAGCGAGCGCTCGATGCCGATAGCCGCATTGTCGATTTCCACGTCCGTCTCGAACACCAGGAAAGCCTGCATCCGCATGATGCGGTGGCTTACGCGAGCAAGGAAACCCAGGAGGTGCCTGCTCCGGATCATCTGTCTATATGGCGAGCAAGGCGGCGCTAATTCCGCCGAGTTGCTGCACGAGCGGCACTCCGAACCCATCGCTCTGGTGCCGTATTCCATCCAAGATATCCACCGGAACCTGATCGGTAGGTTCCAGATATATGTGCGTGCCAAGACTGTCCGGAAGTCCGCGAAACTCAACGCGGACAAATCGGTGTCCAATCAGGACACTCCCGGGATGCACACCCATTATTTCGCCCTGGGTGATTGTCTCAAAGTATCAGCGACTGCAGCGTGCGGCGAGCGCAGATTCGGTTTCTCTCGTTGCAGGCAAATCACTCGACATCGCGTCATGAGCCAATACTGCACAACGCATCCAGGTGTCCGAACGCGCCTCTGGATCGTGTTCGGATGGTGCCTGCGCGTCCCATGCCATGGCCGCTTTCAAGGCTTGTTCGGACGACAGGCCGGAGTAGACGCCTGGAATGAACGAAGACGAGGTAAGCGTTGCGCAGCCGGACAGCAGCGCAAAAACATAGATCAACGCCAGGCAGCGGACAGCACGGACAATCCCAGGACGACGCGGCATGCCGGTAGTTCCCACGCTTTGGCCGGACGGAGCTCGGTTCAGGCGTAAGTTGGGTCGCCTACGTAAGTAACGGCAAGCACTGCGCCATCGTGTTATTGGATCAATATTTCATCGGCGAATAGCCAAATATTCTTGGCGCCGTCGGGAAACGTTGCGGGTGCCGATGAGGGCCGCTCCGCCTTGACGCGAACATAGCGTGCCTTGATCGGTTTCATCGAACGAAAGTCGATCTGTTGCAACCGCGCCGGTGATGACAAGTCTTGCTCCGGCATGTTGGTGTATAGCTGGACCCAGTGACTTCCATCCGAGGATGTGAAAAATGTCACTCGTTTAGGCAACAAGACTCGTGAATCTGGCGCAAGCAGAAACCGGATGCTGATAGCGTGAAACGTAGTGTCTTGTTGTAGATCGATCGTGGCATCGACATCGCCGTCATTCCACGCCGCCCATCGGCCATCGTGAAAATCAGCACTGCCCATCACGCCGTCTACCAATACATCGCCCGGTGCGTAATGAGGTGAAGGGGTATCAGCGAAAGTGATCGGCTTTCCGAGCGCGCGATTGTTCGTCAACGTGAAGTTGGTCGCGTTGTCATAGCGTAGCCCGTTACGGAATGGCACCACTTTCAACGTGCCGGGCTGCCGTATATCCGCCTCATCCACGAATAAGGGTGATTGCGCAGTGGGTTCGGTGCCATCCATCGTGTAATGATTTTTCAGGTTGTCGAACCCGCGTTTGGCCTGCAATTGCCAGCCGTCGCGGTGTACATTCACGGTGAATGAGTAGTCGACTACCGGATGATTCTCGGGGCCGTAGGCTACCTCTTGCATATCGAGCCAGGAGTATTGCGCTTGCAAACGATGCTGGAAATCCGCATAGGCGGCATCGTCGTGCATACCGCTTCGCCATAGGTTTTCCGCAAAAGCTAGCAGGCGCGGGTACATCTTCGATTCTGCGTTGAACGGATTCGCACGTTCGCTCCACAGCGGCGCTTCCGCCCCGAGGATTTGTGCTCGATGTGCGATGAAGGTCGAATCGTCCTCAGGCGAAGTTGAGTGGGTGATGTCCGTGCGATAGATATCCTGGACAGTCAGTTTGTCCAGCGGCGCATCCAGATAGAAAGGACCGGCGATGATGATGCGATTGCCGTTCTCCAGCGCTTTGCGCGCTTCATCGTCGCCTCGCCAGATTTCGATGATCGCGTTCTTGTCCGCGCCACCTTCGAGAATCTCGTCCCAACCGATCAAGGTTTTGCCCTTGCTGGCCAGATAGCTCTGAATGTGCTTGATGAAATAACTTTGCAGCCCTTCTTCGTCTTTAAGGCCTTGCTCGTGCATCAATGCCTGACAGGATGCACAATCTTTCCAGCGATCCTTCGGCGTTTCGTCACCGCCAATATGGACGTAGGGCGATGGGAACAATGTCATCACTTCGTCGAGCACGTTCTGTAGGAAGGTGAAAGTCGCCTTGTCACCAACGCAGTCAATGTCCTTGAACACCCCCCATGTTGTCGGCACGGGCGGCGGTTGCTTGGTGCAGGAAAGCTCCGGATAGGAGGCCAGCGCAGCCACGCTGTGACCTGGCATTTCGATCTCCGGAATCACCGTGATATTGCGCTGCCGCGCGTATTCGACCACCTCGCGCGCCTCTGCCTGCGTGTAGAAACCGCCATAGCGGCTGCCGTCGGCTTCGGTGCGCCACGCGCCAACGCTGGTGAGCTTGGGATAACGGTTGATCTGCAAACGCCAGCCCTGGTCTTCGGTCAGATGCCAGTGAAAGATATTGATCTTGTAGTAGCTCAACAGGTCAAGCTGCTTCTTGATAAAGGATATCGGGTAGAAATGCCGGCCAACGTCGAGCATGAAACCGCGATAGGCAAAAGCCGGGGCGTCCTCGATCTGGACCGCAGGAATCGCGGCTGATGCACCATGTTCGAGCGGCAACAACTGACGCAGGGTTTGCACACCCCAGAACAATCCTTTGTCGGTCGACGCCTGGATGATCACGCCGCGCGGCGTAACGGAAAGCCGGTACGCTTCATCGCCTTTCACGGAGGGATCGATCGCCAGCGCGATGCCATGCGCATGCACGCTTTCGGAAAGCCGGATGCTCGTTTGATCGCGAATTGCATCACGCAAAAAGGAGACGATTTCGCGTGCCCGTGCATCGCCCGGGGCGTCGATGCCGGTGTTGGCATCCAGTTGATAACTCCCGTGGCCAGCTTCGATATGTTGCGGTTCCGGGATGATCGAGATCTCGGCGGACGCGCAAAAGCTCGTCAGCAGGACCGAGGCTCCCAGGCAGCAAGCAAGCAACGACTTCAACATCCTCAACACTCCATCTTTTCAAACATGCCGCTCAAAACAAGCGAGCCCGGCTTTTGGCCGGGCTCGCTTAGATTGCTTACGTCAATCGAGCTTGTAGTCAAAGGTCAGGAACATTTCGCGACCGTTGTATTCACTGCCGGTCTGCCCCGTTGTGACGAACTCGAAGCCTCCGGCGTAGTACGGGATCGAAGAGACCCGGTTGAAGATGTTAGACACCGTGAACTTCAACTTGGTATCCGGGTTAATCTGCCAACCGATCGAGCTATTCCAGGTGATCCACACCGGCGTACGACCCTGGTACGTGGTGTCGCTAACGGTTACAGGGGTGCCATTGACTGTCACCTGGCAAATACCGGTACTAACCGTCTCGGTGCCATTTTGTACCGTAATCATGCTCGGCTGGATGCCGTTGGGTAGCGTATTGCAACTACCGTAGTTCGGAGCGCGCATGCTGCCATCACGCACACCGGAGATCGACACGTCCCAGTTGCCCTTGCTCCAGTCGCCGATCCACGTGACTCTGCTCGCGACATTGTTGTAGCGGGTGTTTTGCAACGCGTCGGAAGCCAGCACACGCTGCTTGTACGAGAGGTTGTCGGTGTAGTTGATGCTACCGCGGAAGTCACCGTAGTCATCGGTGTGCAGCTTGTAGTCCATCGTGGAATCGATACCGCTCACGTACAGCGAAGCCTCGTTGATCGGGCCGGATTCCTCCGAGATGATTTGGCCGGTTCCATTAACGCGCTGAACCATCTGGGTCACCATCTTGCAATACGCTGACCCCGGCACATGCGCCGTATACGGCGACACAGCTGATGAACCGTTTACCTGCAAGCCGGTAAGGCAACCGGCCTCGTCGGCCAGCACGGTGATCGGGTCGAGGTACTCGATGGAGTTGTCCACGCCCATGTGCCAGTAGTCGGCAGAGAATGACAGACCCTGCACGCCCGGAACCTGCCACACAAAACCGTAGGTCCAGGAGTGGCCGGTCTGCGGCTGCAACAAGCGGCTGCCATTGGTGGTCAAGTTGTAGTACTGCGAGGTTGGACGCTGCACTGTGCTGCACCATGTACTGTTGGACTGACCAGCTTTGATGGCGTTGATGCACTGCAAGGGATCGATGTAATCACCCGTCGGCGACGTTGAGCCGGTCAGGTAGATGGCCTGCATGTCCGGCGCCTTGAAGTTGGTGCCGTAACTGCCGCGGATCAACAGACCGTCGTACGGACGCCACTCAAGACCGGTGTTCCAGGTACGGGCGACGTCGGCGCTGCTGGCGTCGTTGTACTTGTCCAGGCGACCGGAGATGGTCCAGGTCACCGTATCGAGCACCGGCACACGGAACTCGTTGCCCACCGAGTAGCGCTGGCGAGTGCCGCCGCCAGTGAGATACGCCCCGAACGGATTCTGGAAGTTGTTGTTGTCACCGCGCGCGTCGGGCGAAAGCAGGAAGCCGTTGTGCGCGGCTTCCAGCACCGCGGCCCAACCTATCGGCTCCTCACTCACCCATGGGAGCTTGAAAAGATCGCCGTTGATGCGGAACTGCACCTGATACAGCCACGACGAGGAGGTGTTCTCGCCACTGACCGCGAACTGGCTGTATTGCTGGGGCGTGATGGGGTTCCACCACTGCTGCCAGTTCATGGCATAAACGGGGAGGGTGGTGCCCGAGACGGTAGTGGTGCCCAACTGCTTGCCTTGGAAGAAGTTGGTCATGCCATTAATGTTGATGCCCGTGTAGTCCTCGCGCACGGTGTACTTCTGGCTGTTGAGGTTCAAGTCCCAATTGAACCGGCTGTCATCGAAGCTGCCTCGCAGGCCAGTCTGGATGTTCCAGTTTTGCTCACGGTCGTGGGTGTTGGCCGACGTGCCCATTTCCTGCGCAGTCAACTGGCGCACGGCCTGATTAATGACCTGCCCCGTACTCTGGTCATAGAACGCACCGGTGGCGAATTCGGGCAACTGGGTGTTGGAAATGCCCACCGTGTCATACAGGGCCACCGAGCCATAGAGCTGCAGGCTGGTGTCCTTGAAATCGTACTCGCCGGCCAGGTAAGCGTTATTGCTGCGACTGCCGGGTGTCAGCACCCAGTTCTGAAACAGGGCGGGCTGCGAACAGTAGTAACCATTATTCGTCACGCTGGCGATCTGGGTGCCATTCGTGGTGACGGAATGCGACTGGCTCAACTGCGAGTTGGTGAACTTCCCGCAGGTACCCGCCGGCGGCGTGATGTATTGGCCCGAACCGTTCTGCGCGGAGAGGGCGATGCCAGAAGCCGCGTCGTACTGATAGCCGAACATGCGGGAAGCCGGGCTCCAAGAGCCGGGGCCTGCATCGGCCACCGAGTCCTGATACGGACGATCACTACCCCACAACGCCGTACGGTTGGACTTCTCCACGTTGTAGAGGATGTGCCAGTTGTCGCCGGACTTGCCTCCGAAGAAGTTGATGTCGCCATAGGCGCGGCCACCACGGCTGGCACCGCCGCCAGTGACTTGCAGTTCGTCACCCTGATAGTTCTTCTTCAGGATCACGTTGATCACACCCGCCACAGCGTCCGAACCGTAGATCGACGAGGCACCGGAGGCCAGGACCTCGATATGGTCGATCATGCCGGTGGGGATGTTGTTGTAGTTCTGGAAGTTGCTCTGCTTGTTCAACGGCTGCGGGTAATCCACCACGCGATGACCGTCGATCAACAGCAGGCTGAAGCCAGGGCCCACGTTGCGCAAGTTTACCGAGCGCGCATTGACCGAGCTGGAACCCCACGAGGACGGGTCCGATGTCTGCTGGCCCACCTGCGGCAACGAATCCAGGAATTCCCACAGCGTGGTGAAGCCCTGCTGTTTGATCTGCTCGCCGGTGATGCTGACCACGGGAGCCGGCCCCTCGACTTCCACGCGCGGGATCATCGAACCGGTGACCGTAACTGTCTGCAGTTTTGTCGCGTTTTTCTGATCGGCCGGCTGCCCGCTGGATGGAGTGGCTTGCTGCGTTGCCTGTTGGTCAGTTGAAGACGTCGTCGATGTTTGTGCGAAAGCATGCGGCGCGAACAGCGCCAAAGCCATGGAACTGGCCAGTACGCCACGGCGTACGCGGATAGTGCTCATGTTTCTCCCCTCCCGGTGAAGTTCAAGTTTCTCTTGCCGCATCCGACCCCCTAGTTAGTCGAAATTAGCGTTTTTGCTTGCTTACCTCTGATCGCGCTGAAAGCGGATCGGCATTCCTCTTTCTTTTTCGAGTAACAGCGATTTATGGATTGGGTTTGTCTCCCTCCTTCGCCGCTGGCGCGACATGATCTTTCATTTCTATTCGATAGACGTAGGCACGCACACCCGCAGGCTGCGTAGGCAGATCGAGATGCAAACCATCAGCTTGCTGATCGAACGCCACAGGCTTGCCGGTGGCCAGCAACGTCACCGACGTCACGCTCATCCCCTGCGTGATCGAATGGATCAACGCATGATTCGTCGTCGGCCACGCCATTTCGATGGCGTAGAGACGCCCATTCTTGGTGGTGAAGCGGAAATCGTCCGCGCTGTAGGGCTTGGTCTTGGTGTCCTGCATCGTGCCAGCGACGACCTTGGTCGGGCCCTCGCCGTAATGCGTCCACGGTCGCGTACCGTAGATGGCTTCGCCATTGGCATGCAGCCATTGACCAATGGCCAGCAAAATATTCTGCGCCTGCTCTGGAATCGTGCCGTCGGCCTTAGGACCGATATTGAGCAGCAAGTTGCCGTTCTTGCTCACCACATCGGCGAGCAGTTGCACGATTTCATCCGGCGATTTGTAGGTATCGCCTTCGGCATATCCCCACGAATCGGGGCTCACCGAGGTTTCGGTCTGCCAAGGTTGTAGGCGGATATCCGCCGCTTGCCCGCGCTCGATGTTCAACGTGCCGGTATCGGGCCGCATGTCATCGAGTTTGTAGTTCAGCACAACGCCCTGCCCGCGCGTTGCTGCCTGGTTGTAGTAGAACGCGGCGAACTCGGCCAGCGCATTGCGGAAGCGTGGCTGACCGACCCACCAATCGAAGTACATCAAATCCGGGTGGTAGTCCTGCACGATTTCGGACGAGCGTGCGAGCCAATCGTTGAGGTACGCATCAGAAACGAACGTCCAGTCGACGTCTTGACCATCTTCACCTTTGGCCGACTCCGTTGGATGCGCCGGCCCATAGAGCGCTGCGTAGCGCGGATCGTTGACGTCGGAATTGAACGTACGACCGTATTCGTAGAACCAGTCGTGCTCGGCGCGATGCGAAGACAGGCCGAGCTTCATGCCCTGCGCACGAATGGCCTTGGCCAGCTCGCCAATCACGTCGCGATGCGGCCCCATTTTCACCGCCGTCCAATCCGACAGCTTCGAGTCGTACATCGCAAAGCCATCGTGGTGCTCGGCAACGGGCACCACATACCGTGCGCCCGCTTCGCGAAACAGCGTCGCCCATGCTTGAGGATCGAAGTGCTCAGCTTTGAAAAGCGGAATCAGATCCTTGTAACCGACCGCGGGCATCGGGCCATAAGTGGCGACTTGATGCTGGTAGTAGTCCGCATACTCGCCCGTGCGCTCGTAGCTGTGGCGTGGATACCACTCCCCCTTGTAAGCGGCAACCGAATAGACGCCCCAGTGGATGAAGATCCCGAACTTGGCGTCGCGATACCATTCAGGCGTGCTGTATCCGGTAAGGCTTTGCCAATCTGGCTGCATGGGCCCTTGCCACGCAACCTTGTCAGTCTGAGCAAGAATGGTTTTGCGCGCGCCGTCGTACGGACGATTCGCGGCCACCCATTGCTGCTCGATCGTTGCCGCATTCGGTGGGGTCACCGCATGCGTGTTGTCGGCCGCGCCAACTGCGCTCGTAAAGGACAGCGCCGTTACCAAGCCTAGCCATAGGCCCGCACGACACCACCTGGATAAATGCATCCTCATACGACTCTCTCATGCGAGTGATGACTCATCAGCCAACTCGCCGCGCCTATAACGCCAAGCTGCGCATGATCCACAACATGGACAGGAACTGTCTGCAAGAAAGGACGCATCACGCCCTTGTCGAGAAAACGGCTGATAAACGTGCTCTTTTCGACAAACGCCGTCATGCGCGAAAGAAATCCGCCGGCGATATAGATGCCCCCGGTCGCGCCGTACAACATCGCCAAATCACCGAGGAAGGAGCCTAGCCATCCGCAGAACAGTTGCAACGTTTCCACTGCCCTTACATTTGTGCCGTCGCATGCCGCGGCTGTTATTGCAGCTGGCTCGTGGTACACCGCCGGTAGCCGTTCGAGGCGGCATAGCGCGCCATACAGGCGCAGCAATCCAGGTCCCGACAGGACGTGGTCATACGGGATATGCGTGTCGGCTTGCGCCAATTCGGCCAATACCTGTTGCTCACGACCTACACGTGCCGCGAGCTGGATATGGCCGGCTTCGGTCGCCAACACCCTCGGCGGTGCGCCAGGCAAACGTACCGCTACGCCAAGCCCGGTGCCTGGGCCGACGATCACCACAGGGCCCTTCTCCGCCTTTTCATCCCATCGCGGGCTATGCAATGGGGTGACCTGACTGGCGTCCAGATAGGCCGTGCCGTAGGCCAGCGCTTCAAAATCGTTCAGCACTTTGACGTCACTCAACCCGAGTTTCGTTTCGAGCAACGCCGGCACGACAGGCCACTGCAAGTTGCTGTTGACGACCTGCCCTTCATGCAGGAATCCCGCACTGGCGAGTGCAAGACGGCGTGGCTTGACGGCGTACTCATCGCAAAACGCGCGAACGATGACATCTAGACCCGCGTGCTCGGCGCACTTGTACACGTGGTACGCCAGTACCGTAGGCACGTTGGAGCCGGGTTGAAACACGATCAATCCGATACGCGCGTGGGTGCCGCCGACGTCGGCAGCAAGAAATGGTTCGTTGGAAAATGAAATCGGCGTGCCGGGTGACGCAGTTCCTTCCCGCGCGACCCCGAACGACGGAGAATAAGCACTCCCCGCCTCGCTATAACCTTGATAGCCGCCTTTCATGCGCGGCACGGTCCCTTGCCGTGGATCGGCGGAACCGCTGCATCGTTGCTTAGCTTGATCGGCCCCTGCATCTCCCCTCCCGGTGGTCCCGACGACTGCCTGGTCTTACTCGGCGTCGCCCGTCTATTTCATATGTGAATATCTAATTCATATTTATCTATAAAGAGCTTATAGGCCGAATTTAGATCGAGGCAAGTCGCATCGCAACACAAATTTTCGAATCGCGGCCCATAAAATTACGATTGCTTGTAAGCAATTGTTTTATAAAAACATGGCCATATCAGTCACCCGTCGACGAGAAGCAGGCGCTCAATGGCTGCAGGAAGGGTCTGCGCCAGACCGTCTTGCCGTGGCAACAGGGAAGGCGAAACCGACGCGATCAGCGCTGCACGACGGGCAGCTCATCCCAGACTTTCGGATCTTCGGAACCAAGCACCCAGGCGCAGAAGCCTTCCAGGTCGTACTGATTAATCAGTGCATAGCGATCGCGAAAGCTATGCGCATCGGGCATGAAAACCCACTCGCGCATATCGTCGCGGTAGAAGTAGAA
>JAATFF010000155.1 GCA_015655335.1 Lysobacterales bacterium
CCGGAACTGCGCGCCAGCATCCGGGACGATGGACGCGGCTTCGATACCAGCCAGCAACGCAGCGGCGCCGGTATGGCCAGCCTGCGTAATCGGGCGACCCGTCTGGGCAGCCAATTCGTGATTGAAACCGCACCGGGCCAAGGCACCGCTTTGTATCTGCGCCTCACCCTGATCCTGGACCGTCATACCCCCTGATGTCAGCCTTGCTAGAACTGCTTATGCAGGCCCAGCTGGATACCCTGGTCGTGCGAATGCGGCATCAGGATGTACTGGTATTCCGTGGTGATCAGCAGATCATTCCGAATCTGGAAGTCGCCGCCGAAAGCCGCTAGCACGCTGGTTCCGTTGGCCGAATACGGATTCGTCAGCACATTCCAGGAGCCTGCCGATGGAACGAATGCATAGCTCAGCGTGGTGTCGGTGGTCCCCTGGAAATCATGGCCGAGTTCCAGCCGCACATGCGGCATGAACAAGGTATCGCCCAACGGCATCTTGCCGCTTGCGCGGAAGCCTGCGATCGCCTGCGCCGTGCGCAAGGTCTGCGCACCGTAGGTCAACGCATCGGCGATATCGCCGGCTTCCGAAAAACTATTGAGCGAAGACAGCGACCAGGCGAACCGGCCATACGGCGACATCGTCCACGTGCCAGCATGATATTCATAGCCCGCCGTGAGTGATGCAAACCATTGATCGCCAGTGCGGCGGCCGATCAGATCGGTTTGGCTATCGGCCGCATAACGACTGCTGTCGAAACGCAGGCCGCCGCCGCCGACAACGCCATCGATGTATGTATGCGCGGTCGGCTGGTAGCTGCCGTAAAGGGCCGCGCTATAACCTTCTGCCACGCTGCGTGTTCCGTCGTTGGCGATCTCGCTGTTGTCATGGTTGTAGCCAACACTGATGCCGATCAAAGCATGTTCGCCGATACGTTGGTCGACACCCGTATTCACCGCGATGGTGTCCGAATCGAAGCCCGCGGCTTGCCGATAGGCATCGAACGCGCCGAAGTTGGCCGTGCCATCCACCCATACACCCAGGCCGGATGACGCTTGGGCTGCAGGCGCGGATGCATGGCCTTGCGATGGCTGGTCCGCCGAAGCCGGAGCGTCATAGGTGCTTTCGCTCGCCCCCATGCCGGGCCGCTGGCCAGGGAATGGCGAAGCGCCTGAGCTCGATCCCTGCAAGCCACGCGATGCCTGCAAACCATTCGCGCCTGCTCCCGTGGGTGCCTGCAGCGATTTGCCATCCAGACTGATCGACAGGTTATTGCTGAAGCGTGCCGTGCCGTTGCCGTCGTGCAAACTGTCCAGGCGGCTTTGAATGTTGCTGAGCTGGTCTTGCGCAAAACGCTCGGCCTGCATGGCTTGTGCTTCGACCAGTCCCAGCACATCCGGATTGCGCGATGGATCGGGCTGGGTGTTCACCAGCACCAGCACATCCTCAATCTGCGACTGTCCGTTGGATGCGATCAGTACCGTGGTGATCTGCACCAGACCATGGAACGTCGAAGTAGGCGTGAAGGTCAGCGAAGCGGGTTGGCTCACGCTTGCGTTACCGGCGCTGGCCGGCGACAACCCCAGCAACGCCGACGATACATAGGTACCTGACGCAACGCTGGCGAGGTTCACCGATACGGGGCTGCCCGACTGCGCCGTGACGGTTTGACTCAGGCCCGCGGCACTCCCCGCCGCGGTCACCGTCACGGTAACCGTGCCCGGTGTCGACGCACCAAAATGATTGCTCAGCTGATAGCTGAAAGTATCCGTGCCCACAAAGCCGGCCGCCGGCGTATAGAGGATCTTCTCGCCGCTTGCGGTGGCGGTTCCGTGCGTGGGCTGCGTCGCGACACGGGCGCCGGTCAGGGGCTGCGTGCCATTGGCCTCGGCCGATGCGTCGATAAGTACGTTGGTCCCTTTCGAGGTGGCCACGTAGAGCGGCGCTGCAGTGGGCACGTTCATCGGCGTGACGGTGACCGTGATCGTTGCAGGCGCCGAGTGGCCGCTTGGATTGATCGCGGTATACGTAAAACTGTCGGTGCCGCCGTAGAAGGTTGACGAAGGCGTGTAGGTCACCGTCTCGCCCGAGACACTCACCGTGCCATGGCTGGGACTGCCGACGATGCTCACCGCAGTGATATCGACCCCCGCAATCGCACTGGTCAGATTGATGCTCGTCGCCGTGTCATAGGGCGTCGTCGCCGAAGCGGCGGCGACGGTGGGGATAGCTGCCTGACCCACGGTGACAGTCACCGTGGCCGGCGTCGATGTACCGCTTGGATTGGTGGCGGTGTAGGTGAAGCTGTCGGTGCCGCCATAGAAAGTCGATGAAGGCGTATAGGTCACCGTCTCGCCCAAGACACTCACCGTGCCATGGCTGGGACTGCCGGCGATGTTCACCGCGGTGATATCGACCCCCGCAATCGCACTGGCCAAGTTGATGCTGGCCGCTGTGTTGTAGGAAGTCGTTGCGGAAGCGGCGGCCGCGGTGGGAGCACCTGGCTGGCCCACAGTGACGGTCACCGTGGCGGGTGACGACGTGCCGCCCGGGTTCGTTGCGGTATAGGTGAAGCTGTCGGTACCGCCATAGAAAGTGGATGAAGGCGTATAGGTCACCGTCTTACCCGAGACGCTTGTCGTGCCGTGGCTCGGACCGCTCGCTACAGTGACCGCCGAGATCTCGGCACCGGAAATCTCGCTCGTCAGATTGATGTTGGCGGCTGTGTCGTAGGGCGTGACGGCGGATGCAGCGGCGACCGTGGGCGCAGGTGGCGGCCCGACGGTGATCGTCACCGTGGCGGGTGTCGACACACCGGCCGCGTTGCTGGCCGTGTAGGTAAAACTGTCCAATCCCGAATAGCCAGCGGCTGGCGTATAGGTGATCGACGTACCGGAGGCTCTTGCCGTGCCGTGCGTGGGTGTGCTGCCCACGGCTACGGAAGTGGGATTGCCGCTAGTACTCAAGGTGATGGGGTTATTGCTGCTGTTGTAGCCCACCGCGGCGCTGACCGGATTGGCCGTCGGCGGGGTAAAGGTAAACGTGCCGCCCGAGAACGTGCCGGCATCCGTGGTCACGCTGATCGTTACCGTGCCTGACCCATTCGGCGCCGTGGCCGTCACTTGGGCGTTGCCGCCGGAGCCATAGCTGGTGCTGACATTGGTAGCTGGCATGCCACCGAAACGCACCGTAGTGGTTCCCCACAGACCCGAGCCGGAAAGGGTGACCGTGGTGCCCGACGTGCCGGAAGCCGGACTGATGCTCGACACCGTGGCACCGACCGATGTGCAGGTGATGCTGTAGGTAATCGTGCCGCTGCTTTCATTGCTCTCCAGGTTATCGGCCCCCGCACCCGAACCCGACTCCGTGCCGGACACCGTCCCACCGTTATCGACCATCTGTAGCCAGGAGCCGCCGTAGTACGCCGATCCCGAGGTAGTCAGTGTCACCGCATCGCCCGCATTGACGGGCTGATCATTGGTGAGCAACTGAACGTATTGGTAGGGACCCAGCGAACCGGAGACGTTCAGGGCCTGGCAACCCGGCGATGCCTGTGCCAACAGTGGCAGACCCAGCAGCGAGACGCTCAATAAGGCACAAAGCCCCAGCCGCCCGAGCAGCCGCGCCATGCCGCGTTCCGTATTCATGCCCCTGTCCCCTGACTCGATCACCGAGCACTCTGGCCCGGGAAAGGGCAGAAGGACACCCCCGAAATCAGGGGGTCGTACTGGATGCCATAACGAGCATGCCTAACGTCCGATGCATCTGTGGCGGCCATGGCGCTTTGGTCAAGACGGACACCGGCACATTGATACTGGACGGTGTCAGTGCGTTCACCGGCAACATAACTGTGCAAGCTGGCACGCACGTCAATACTAGCGAGCGTATATCGATGGCAGTTACGCATTGACGCTAGGTCACGCCACGCTTAGCCTCATATATTTTCGAAAGTCCATGCTCACCGCTTGCATACTGATGACCTTTGCCGCAACACCTTCCTCTCAGGTCATGGCGCAGGACGCGATGAGTTCTTCGCCGGCTGCGTCAAGCAGTTCAGGCAATGAAACTGTTTCGGGCAAGACCAACGACTCTTGGATTACTACCAAGGTGAAATCTGAGCTTCTCGACGCCAAGAACGTCAAGTCCAACGATATTTCGGTGACAACAACAGAGGGTGTGGTTGCGTTAACCAGTACGGTTACCTCGACCAGAGAGAAGAATCACGTTATTCACATCACTAAGATGGTGAAGGGTGTCACGAGCGTTGATGCGAGCGGCCTCAGCGTAGCTGCCGCTGGCAATGCCGGTGCCGGTCAGTGACCGAGCGTTAGATTTTGGCGGTTGGCTATCCACCGTTGATATCAGCTTCTTGTCTGTAGCTGGCCTGCGGAAATTCAGTGAACGCCTCGCGATGCGGTCCGTTAAACTAGTTATGCCCGCCATCATGGTCATCGCTATGAAACGCCGCTTGGGAATCGTCAGACGGACCTTTGCATCGGCGTTGTCCGGATTTAGTGACGGGGAGCTGATGACGCGGGCGGCGGCGCTGGCTTTCTATTGCGCACTATCTTTCGCGCCCCTACTGATTCTGTTGGTTTGGGTGTTCTCCGTGCTACATAGCGAGTGGCAGCGCGATCTGACTCATTCTCTAACAGGCGTTATCGGCGAGGGTGCTGCGGATGCCGTTACCGAAGTGATCAACAACGCGAAGAGTCGCCCGCATATTGGCAACGTTGCCGGCATCATCGGCTTGATCGTCATGTTGTTCACAGCATCGGCGGTGTTTGCGCAGCTTCAGGCGACGTTGAATCGCGTATGGCGGGTTAGGACAAAGCCTGGCGCAGCGATCAATGCGTGGCTGCGCGCTCGGGCACTTGCTTTTGCGCTGCTCGTGGGCCTCGCCTTTATGCTCGTCGTGTCGTTTATCGTCAGTGGCGTTATTCACTTCATTGTGCCAAGGCATACATTGGCCTGGCAGGTCAGTGAGAATGTTTTGTCGCTGCTGATATTCGTGCTTGTCTTCGGCGCGATGTACAAAGTTCTGCCGGATGCGAAGATCGATTGGCTGGATGCGTTTAACGGCGCCGTACTGACTGCCGTGCTGTTCATGGCAGGCAAATTCGGGATCGGTTTTTACATTGACCATAGCTCCGCGGAAGGGGCTTATGGTCCGGCGGGTGCTTTTATTGTCGTGCTTACGTGGGTTTATTACTCATCGATCATTGTGCTGGTGGGCGCCGAGTTAACGCGCGCGCTTGCCGATTCACGCGGCAAGCCGATTCAACCTGACGACCATGCGGTAATGATCGACGATGCATCGCGTGGATTTTCACCCAAATACGAAGATACGAAACGGAGCGACAACCTACATCGCTGATATAGCTGACTGGTCTGCGTTAATTTCACATTGGGACCCATCAACGCAGGCCAGTCATGCGGCTTCTCAAGTGAGAAGTCATCGTATTAACAAGATCAAGGTCTTTCGTTGGAAACGTGGCCGCGTCCATCGCGTACTTCGTTTCCCTTAAAGTTAGAAACGTGATCCGTACGATTACCGGCTGCTGGTTTTTCACCGCGATTAGGAAGCGGGCCTCGATAACCACGCTGTGCGTCGTACTGATTATTCACGTGACCGCGGAAATGGCTATCGCCATGAAACCAGGGGCCTGCACCTCTGAACACGCCGCCACTGAACCATTCCGCGCCGTAATAACCGTAGGGTGAGCAGGAATACGGTGCATAGTCATAGTACCCATAGGGGCACGCTGGCTCGACGCCGATACGGACCACTACTTGAACCGATGCATTGCTCCCCAGGGTTGCCAGACATAGTCCAGCAGAGACGGCTAGGGCGAGATATTTGGACGTGCTCATCAACTTCTCCTCATGAGAGTGGGCCGCAACAGCTGTCTGTGCGCCAACTTTTCGGTGTGCATAAAGTGCTAACGCGGTCCATTGCCCATCTATAGGCATGAAGCATCTTCGGTATTTACGCGATCCATATCGTTGTCGCGTCACTGCGACAAGATCTTTGACGAAGAGAGGCTTCGTGGATATGGCACGCTTGATTTCGCTTCAGGCATTCGCCGTCAGATCGATCGATGGGTTTCGATGCACGACCCATCCAATCGTCACGCTACGCGATGCGGAGAGCCACGTCTGTGCGCCGGCATACCTTGATGGGATGCCGCTTTATTTATGCGATGCAGCCGAAGCTCGCTTCTGCCAGTTGAAATGGGCGATTCGCAAGAGTTCGCAAGAGAACGAACAATATGGGCGTCTTGGCTTTAGCGCTAAGCGGGCTATACCGCTACGCCTGCAATATTATCGGAGCAAAGACGAGGGCCGTGAACATCGAGATCATCGGGCATGGTGAACTCCCTTTCCGCGCCTTATGTGCGTCAACGCGGCTATACGACTGAGGTCCACAGACGGAACCGTAAAAGCCAGGGAACCATCGGTTGCGTTGGCCACCGTCGATGTCATCGCGCGGCGCCAGGAAAGAACGACTCATAAAATACCTACATACCGATCTGTTTTGCACAGATCATGGGAAAAATCGCCCGCAACTCCAGCGCGGCCGAAGCAAACTCTGGGAGTGGGCTGGAAGCGAAAGCTGAGGGACCGCATGGAGCCACATGGGAAGGGTCCTCAACGAGTATGGCCCTATGGCCGTAAAGCGCAAGGCGCTGGGTACAAGTGAACACGCCCGAATGCCGTAACGGTCGAGGCTAGACTGAATAGCGCCAGTTGTGTCCCGCTCTGCGTAACATTGTAGGCACCCACACCGAACATGGGTGGCGCTCCACAGGAATCCCGGTCCCGCTATATCTTTAAGTACTGCCTGAGCGGCGCTCCTGGCAGGTCGAACCGACACTTTCAGAGAGTACTCATCATGTTCAAGAAATACCTTTTGAAGCAGATAGCCGTCGCATTCACCAGTTGCCTGCTCGCCAGCATCGCTTGCGCACAAACCAGCAACACGCTCACCCCGCAGGAGAAAGCGGATGGATGGCAACTATTGTTCAATGGAAAAAATCTGGATGGATGGCATTCCTATCATCAAAACGCACCGGGAAAGGACTGGACCGTTCAAGACGGCGCCATCCAATTGGAACGCGGGCGCACTGGCGATGAGAAAGATTTCGCGGATCTGGTGACCAACGCCGAGTACGAAAATTTCGATCTGAAGCTGGAATGGAAGATGACACCGTGCGCGGATAGCGGCGTCATGTTCTACGTACACGAGTCACCGAAATACCAGGAAACCTACGAAACCGGCCCGGAAATGCAGATTGCCGATCTGGCATGCACGAAGCCCGATAGTCGCGTTTTGAATGAGCGCTCCGGCGATCTATTCGATCTCATCTCATCGGACGTGGAATGGGTAAACGAAGCGCCGCAATGGAATCAGTTCGAAATCATCGCCAATAAAGGCCATGTGCAGTTTTTCCAGAACGGACATAAGGTCGTTGATACGTACTTGTGGAATGACGATTGGAAGAAACTGGTCGCCAGCACCAAGTTCAAAGCATGGCCCGATTTCGGCACGTTCCATCAAGGCCGTATTTCCCTGCAGGGTACCGAGGATAAAGGCGATACGCCGATACGCCTTTGGTTCCGGAATATCAAAATTAGGGCGCTGTAATCGGGGCGCTGTCGGATTTCAGCTTGCCTAAGGACATTCCATTGCGGCCTTCAACGGGGTAGCTGGCGCTGTTTCCGTATTGGCTGGAACATTTTGTGGAGCCACACGAGAACGATGTTCCGCGGACTTGCATCCCTTTCAATGCGGTACAGCCTTGAAGCTCATGCGTGACGGGCGATGTGCGAGCGGACGGTATTCAGCGACGCCGTCGTAGCCCTTTTTGTGTATGGAAGGCGACCGACCTGCTGCAGGTTCACGTCGGCTAGATCCAAAGAACCTGCGTACGTTCGCTATGAAACCGACTTAGCTGAATCCAATCAGTGCGGTTGCCGCATCTAGGGAATCGATACCGCCATGTCGGCCGGTGACCTAGAGAGCATCCTCCATGATCGACCGCACTTTTGTTGTCCGGGCTACAACCCGCGCGCTCCGACTCGCGCCCTTATGGGCCTCCATCTCGCTGTTTTGCGCCGCGCCGCCTTGCATGGCCACCACGCCCGCAAACACGCAGCTACCCGATACGCCTGTGGGCCACCTCGCCGGCGAGCTGATCCACCATGCCAATGACGCCGGCGCTGCGCGGATTACGCAATGGGCGCCCAGTGTCCTGTCGGCGTCCATGGCCTCCGACGACAAAGCGGCGTTTGTCACGGACTTGGCGTCGGCGGCGCGCGACAGCGGCGGGCTGGACGTGTTCGATGTACGTACCGATCCGCACCAGCCCGGATTGCTTGAAGTCGCCGTCAAGGGACGTCGCAGCGGGCAGGCCGCTCTGTTCTGGCTCACCGCCGACCCAGCGCATCCAGATCGGCTTGCGCAAGCGATGCTAGTCCCGATGGACAATCCGTTTTATGCCGGCTGGCCCAAAGGGCCGGTGTCGCACGCGGAGCTGGGAAAACAGATACACGCCGTACTGGACCAACTGGTACGCGTGTCCGACTTCTCGGGCTGCGTGACTGTTTTCGATGGCGGCGAGACCGTGTTCGACGAATGCCGTGGCGTGGCCGAACGCAGCTTCAACGTGCCAGTCGATCACCAGACGAAGTTCCACGTCGGCTCGATCGGCAAGATGTTCACCGCGGTCGCCATCGCGCAGCTGGTCGAGGCCGGCAAGCTGTCGTGGAACGACACGCTGGCGAAACTTGTTCCGGAATATCCCGACCAGGCGGCGGCGAAAAAGATCACCGTATGGGAACTCCTGCATCACACTGCGGGCCTGGGCGATTTCATGGTGCCGGACTATTTCGAGCACGCCGCACACTTCGTCAACCCAGCGGACTATCTGGGGCTGATCGCGCGCCAGCCGAAGGTGGGCGAGCCGGGCAAGGGATTGAGCTACAGCAACGCCGGCTACATTCTGCTCGGTCGCATCATCGAGAACGTATCGGGCGAACGTTACTTCGACTATATCCAGCACCACGTCTTCGAACCCGCGCAGATGGCATCCAGCGGCTTCGACAGCGAGGACGAGATCGTGCCCGGGCTTGCGGTCGGCTACTACCACGACGATGGAGTGTTCTCCCGTACGTGGAAGGCAAACTGGGTGCAGGGCATCTACAAGGGTAGTCCCGCAGGTGGCGCTTATTCCACCAATGCCGATCTGCTGCAGTTCGCCAAGGCCTTGCACGGAGGCAAGCTAGTCAAGTCCACGACGCTGGCGAAGATGTTCGACGGCGAAGTGCCGAACGACGGCCCCGGAGCTATTGGGGCCGGCATCGACGAACGGCTCTCGCACGGCCGCCACATCCGTGGCCATCAGGGGGGCATCGAAGGCACCACGGCAAACCTGGAAATGGTTTGGGAAACCGGCGCGGCCGTGGTTCTGACCAGCAACGAAGGGCCGTCGCAGCACTGGTTGCTAGCCGAGCAGATTGCCGACTTGCTTGCCGCTGAAGGCGCTAAAAACTGAGTTAAGGAAAGCGCACTACGGAGGTCGACATAGTCGACCTCTTCTGAATCCAAGTTAGCGTCTGCTTTTGACAGCTTGTTCAACGGCTGCATGCAACCGTAAAACGCAAAGAAGAGCTGCATGAAAAACGCGTTGCTGCGATCGACCGGTTCTTCGCAAGCCACGCCAAAGGGCGCTTCACCCGATCGCGTCCCCAACTCACCACCGCGCTGCGTGAAATCACTTGTCGCCCCGCCCCATCACCGACATGAATCATCGAACAGGCAATGCAGACCCGTCTCGGCTGCGCCGGCATACTACCCCAGCGGCAACATCAGAGGATGTTTGTAAATCTGGTGCTGAGACGTGTCGCACGGAACATGCTTTGCTGAATGGAGATAAGTAAAAAGTTTATCCTCATCTCGAACTCCTTGCGCCCCAACAATTTAGACATCTAAATGCCATCGATTCCTGTACGCGATGGCGGTGCTGAGTGATCGGCGCGTCCGATGGCATGCCCAAGATTCTGGCCACCTGATCATTGTTCGGCTTACTTGCCGCGTGCCTTCAGCTGCGCATCCAGGCGCGGATAGACGCGGCGGGCATTGCCTTCCAATACCTTGTGTCGATCTGCGGCGGAGATGTCCAACGCGTCGATGTAGCGGAGGGTATCGTCGAAGTAGTTGCCGGTGGTCGGATCGATGCCGCGCACGGCGCCCACCATTTCCGAGCCAAACAGGATGTTGTCGATGTCGATCACCTTGAACAGCAGATCGATACCTGGCTGGTGATACACGCAGGTATCGAAGTACACGTTCTTCATCACGTGTTCGCTTAGCGGTGGCTTCTTCAACATGTCAGCCAGACCGCGGTAACGGCCCCAGTGGTATGGCACCGCACCACCGCCGTGCGGAATGATGAAACGCAGGCTTGGGAAATCCTGGAACAGGTCGCCCTGCAGGAATTGCATGAACGCGGTGGTGTCGGCGTTGATGTAGTGCGCGCCCGTGGCGTGGAAGTTGGGATTGCAGCTGCCGGATACGTGGATCATGGCCGGCACGTCCAGCTCCACCATCTTCTCGAAGAACGGATACCAGGCACGATCGGTCAACGGTGGCCCGTCCCAATGACCACCCGACGGATCGGGATTGAGGTTGCAGCCAACGAAGCCCCGTTCGTTGACGCAGCGTTCCAGCTCGGCGATCGAGTTCTTGATCGTCATGCCGGGCGATTGCGGCAGTTGGCATACGCCGATGAAGGTTTCGGGGTAGAGGCCGACCACGCGAGCGATCAGATCATTGCAATGACGCGTCCATATCTGGCTGACTGTTTCGTCACCCTCATGGTGCGCCATCGTGCTGGCGCGCGGCGAAAAAATCGTCATGTCCAAACCGCGTTCGCGAAGCAGGCGCAGTTGGTTGGCTTCGATGCTTTCGCGGATGTCGTCGTCGGAGAGGTGGGGATAAACCGGTAAATGTCGCGACGAATCGTCGAAGTGTTTCAGTTGCGCATCGCGGAAGGCGTCATGGCCTTTCGGTGCTGTCGTGTAGTGACCGTGGCAATCGATGATCACGCGGGGTTTGCTCCTTGGATGCGGAAAACGTCGATGTCATCGCGCATCCCTATCGTACGTACACTTTCGAAGTGGACGGCCTCAGACATATTTGAGGCCTTTCTGCGCTAAACGACCGCGCATATCGTAGATGTCCAAACCCAGTTCGCCGGCAGCGAGACGCTCGCGTTTTTCGTCCTCCCTCGCTTCGCGTTCCTTGGCTTTTTCCAACGTGTGGGAAGCATTAGCACGCGGCACCACGCAAATGCCGTCGTCGTCGGCAACCACCACGTCGCCCGGATTGACCAGGGCGCCACCACAAACGACCGGCACGTTGACCGAACCGAGCGTTTCCTTGACCGTACCCTGCGCATAAATGGCACGACTCCAAACGGGGAAACCCATGGCGGTGAGATCGCGCACATCGCGCACACCCGCATCGATGATCAGGCCGCGACAGCCGCGCGCTTTGGCTGACGTCGCCAACAGGTCCCCGAAGTAACCGTCTTCACAAGGACTGGTCGGAGCGGCGATAAGCAGATCGCCTTCGTGCAACTGTTCGATCGCCACGTGCATCATCCAATTGTCGCCTGGCGGCATCAGCACGGTGACCGCCGAACCGGCGATGCGCGTGCCGCCGTAGATCGGGCGCAAACTGGAATGCATCAGGCCAGTGCGGCCCTGTGCTTCATGCGCGGTAGCGACGCCTACTTGCGCCAAACCGCCGATCACGTTTGCATCGGCGCGTTCGATACGGGTTACTACGACAGGCATGTCCAATCCTCTTTGCAACGTCAGTCATTGGCCGCGGCAGGCCTGAAGCCCATCAACACGCCAAGGTCTACGCGCAGGCCGATGGCGTACGCGAATATGTTCTTCGGCAGCACCGATGTTTTCGGAAGACTCGAGTTGTCCGGATGCACGAGGTACTGAATGCTCGGCATCAACTCCAGCCCTTTGACCAGGTGGATGCTGTACGTCAGGTCGTAGTCGGTCTGATGTAGCGCGTTCACGCCGGTGCCGCCTTCTTTCTTGCGTACCTCAGCGAGATAGGCTTGCTCTTCCGGCGTCATTTCGAATTCGGAGATATTCAGGCCCAGCGTGTCATACGGGCGGAACGAGAACGGTCCGGTCATGACGAAACCGGCATAGATCTGTTGATGCATGATCTCCTGATCTTCCAACTGCTGTACCCAACCGCCGAAGACGTTGAAGCTGCGCGGCGAATCCGGATCGGGACGCCAGATAACTTTGTCGCCCATGACATAGAAACCATCGCGAATATGGTGATCGGTAGCTGCAGTACCGCCATCCATGCCCAGCGGCTCGCCTCGCGTGTTCAAGTTGATGTCGGTCAGCGGAGCCGTGCTCTCGTAGACGCCGCCCTTCAACTCGAACGGGTATTGCACGGTCTTGGGATCGTTCTGCACCCAACCGAATTCGATCGGCAGCGTATAGCCGGTCGAGTGCTTGATTTCCCAATCCAAACCGTTGCTGGGCTGCACGTCTGGATTGACCTCGAACGCGCCGACATCGACGTACGTGTTCTCGGTCGTCTTGTATTTCACGTTGCCGCCCCAGGTTGCCGAAGGCAGCAGGCTGAGTCCGGTTTCGGACACCAGCATGCGCGGCTCACCGCACGTGTTGGCGGAAACGAATTGGCAGTTGACCACGAGGTGACCGAAATAAGTGGTGCTGCCCAAACGCCCGACCTGGATGTCCAGGCGATCCTCCAGCAATTTCTGCTCGTACGAGAACAAGCCCAGGTGCCAGCGTGGATAGGGATTTTTATAGATGTACTGCTGTTTGTTGTAGGTGCCGGTAACGAGCGCGTTGAGGCTCAACCCATAATCGCGATACGCGGTGAAATGGAAACTGGCGCCGGACCACCCGAAGATCTTGCCGAGGTCGAAGTCCGCACCGATGTAGAACTGGCCAACATTGTGGCTACCCTGCTTGACGCCGCCGGTGGTGTTCTTGGCGTATTGATCAATTTCGCTGGCGCGGATATTGACGCCGTCGTCGAGCAGCTTCTGCACCAGCTTCGAGCGCGGCAACGCTGGCTCCTTGGAAGCCGGCCGCGCACTGACCGGCATGTCGGACGGATTGACCGTGCCGTTGCCGACGTTCTGTTGCGGCTCACTCTGCGCCTGCGCATAGGTATCGACCCAATTTGCATTCGGCCCGCCCGTTTGTGCTGGTTGCGTGCTTTGCGCCGTTTGCGCATGCACCGCAGGTATCAGCAGCACGGTGAGGAGACTCAGGTATAACGATTTACGTATTAGCAACCCTTTCATTGACGCAATCCTCCCCATCGCGGTGCCCAGAGGACCCGCGAGATATGTTGATTTGAAGGCATCATCGAACTGCCTATTAACCCGCTTGTAGTTCTCGTTGAAGCTTGTCGCGGTCGACTGCCTTTTCCCAATGGCCGACCACCACGGTCGCAACGCAATTGCCGACGATGTTCACGAACACGAACCCCGCCGACAGGATGCGATGCACACCAAGAATCAAAGCGACGCTACTGACCGGAATGGTCTTGGTCGCCGCCAACGTCATGGTCAGTACCGCGATGGCCGAGCCGGAAACGCCCGCGCCACCTTTGGAGGTGACCAACAAAATCAGCAGCAGGCCCAACTGCGCCTGCCAACCCAGCGCGGTACCGGTGGCTTGCGCCAGAAACACCGCCACCGCCGCGAAATAAAGACACGTGCCGTCATGATTGAAGCTGTAGGCGGTCGGCAGCACCATGCCGACCACCGATTCGTCCACGCCAAGGCGGGTGAGCTTTTCGGTGAGCTGCGGAAACACGCTCTCCGACGAACTGGTACCGAGCACCAACACCAACTCTTCGCGGAAATAACGCATCAGTTTGAGCAGACTAAAACCGCACACGCGCGAAATCGGGGCTAGCACCAGCAACAGAAACACCACGCACGTGAGCGCGAATTCGGCCACCAGCTTGGCCAACGGCAACAGGCTGCTGAGACCGAACTTGGCCGTCGTGAAAGCGATTGCACCGAACGCTGCGATAGGGGCGATCTTCATCACCACACGGATGATCCAGAACAAGGTCTGGCGAACGACATCGACGATGCGCAACACCGGTTGCGCGTTCTCACCGAGGCTGGCCAAGCCACAAGCAAACAGCACCGAGAACAGCAGAATCTGCAGGATGTCGCCTTGGCTGAATGCACCCAGCGCTGACGTCGGCACCAGATTGGTGAGGAACTCGCCGAAGCCATGCGGCGCAGGCACTCCCTGATCGCCCGCGCCCATGCCGGGCTTAAGCAAGGCCGGATCGACGTGCATGCCCACACCTGGCTTTAGCACGTTGATGGCGACCAGACCAATGATCAGCGCCACGCTGGTCACCACCTCGAAATACACCATCGCCTTGATCGCAATGCGCCCGACTTTGCCCAGATCGCGCACGCTCGCAATGCCGTGGGTGACGGTGCAGAAAATGATCAGCCCCACCACCATCTGGATCAGGCGGATAAAGATGTCGCCTAGCGGCTTGAGCTGAGTGCCGACATTCGGCCACAGCACACCGACCAACACACCCAGCGCCATACCTACCACCACCTGGAAAGTCAGGTCGCGATAGAACGGAGGCCGTTGCGAGATCAGGTACATGTGGTGGTTTACCGGTCGGGTCATGGTGGAGCTGAACTCTTGGCAGGTGCCGCGTCAACGCTTCATGCGCCAGCGCGATCGGCAATGTCAGGCCGTCTCGCTTTCCAACAACGCGCGAGCGGGTCCCAACACCTCGTCGAGGCTGAGCTTGCGCGGAAGCAGGGCCTGCTCCAAGCAGGCATCGATGATCCATTCCAACGGACCGCGCAAGGCATCAAACCCGGACAGGGTTTTGCGTGGACCGGAAGAGCTTGCGATCTGCTGGCTCTCGGCCTGCACGAGCAAGCCATAAGCAGCGCGCACGGCAGCCGGCTTACGCTTGCATATCTCGGCGCTGGCGGCCACCACATGGTTGATCGGCACAAAGCCATGTTGCTGCGCCCACGCCATATCTTTGACCTTGGCATCGGCGATCACCGGCACGTAGTCGTCGCCCTCGGGCAGGTCATTGCCGAAGATCGCCGCATCGATATCGCCATCGTGCAGCATATCCAGCAGGCTCTTGTCGTGCGCCGGATGTTCGACGAACCGCGGATCCTGGTACTGCTCCACGTGTGCCAGGTCATGGCTGATCCAACGAATATCGGTCGTGGCCAAGCCGTAATCCTCGACCAAGTGTGCGCGCACCCACATACCGGTGGTCTGAGTATACGAGCGCACACCGATGCGCTTGCCGCGCAGTTGTTCGGGTTTGACCTCGCCGTGCGGACGATACGAAACCAGGCAACCACGCTGGAAGCGCGAGGCCACCACCACCGGCAGCAGCACGACTGGTCGCTTGAAGGCGATCGCCTGCAGCGCGGTGACGATCGCCAATTCGGAGATGTCGAACTTCGACTCGTGCACCATCGGCGCAAAGGCCCTGTAGATCGGGCTGATCTCGGTGAAATCGAGCATTGCCTGATCGCTCTGCAGCGCACCGTTCTTCAGCGGCGTAGTCAGCGCGGTGGTTTTCAATACGGTATGCAGATGGACCGGCGGGCTCACGCGATCGCTCCCCGCAGTGCCGGATAAATGCGTGCGACGGTGCCGCCGAAAATCATCGCCTGATGGTCGTTGGGCAAGCTGGACAGCACGTCGCGCGCGGTCGTCACCAGTTCATCGAGTGAACCTTCAGCCGCCGGAAAGTTGGAGCCCCACGCAATACGCTCGGCACCGAAGGTACTCACCAGTTTCTCCAGAAAAGCCGTCGGGTTGGAGCGGCCATCGGCGGCCGCGGCCAACGTGCGATTGGTCAGCTTGAGGTGGACACCTTCGAACGGCGCCATCTCGAACAGCGCCTGCGCAGCCTTGTACGGTGCGCCGTCATCCAAGTCCGGACGGGCGCAGTGATCGAGCAACACGCGCGATTTCGGAAAGTGTTCCAGCAACGTGCGCAGCATGGGCAGACCCTGCATGGTCATTTGCAAGCAGACCGGAATGCCCTTCTTTTCGGCATGCGCCCACGCCGGATAGGAATCCTTGTGACCCAGCCAATCGGATTGACCGGGCATGGTGGTGCCGGTGGTAAAGAGGCGAAAGCCATGCAGGCCCTGAGCTTCCCAATGATCGATCCGCTGCACCGCATCCGGCGCCAGCGCATCGATCGAATACACACCGACCAAACGCTCCGGATAGGCGCGCACTGTGTCGACCACGTAGCGATTGTCGTGCCCATAAACGGTGGAGGCCTGCACCACCACGGCTTTAGCGATACCGGCAGCATCCAGCGCCTTGATCACGCCTTCGGCATCGACCGGACGCTCTTGCGACCATGCGGACTGATGGCCACCGATCGGGTTCTTCGGAAACTTCGCGGTGTCCGAAGCGATGGCGTGCAGGTGGGAATCAATGATGTTCATGGGAGCGGTCAGTTCACTGTTCGCGTTGGGATGAGCGTTGAGCGTGTTTTTCTTGCGTTGCAACAATCAACAAATTAAGCGGGACGGCAAAATTCATGGCATTCGATGTTGCGCTGCGCAAATAAAACATCGCGCCTACTTTCGAGTTTGATATCGACTGTCATGGGGGTTTTCGCCCCCTCGTCTTTCCGGAACGGAATTTGCGGGAAAACCATTACATTGCCAAATTCGTTTTATTGTTGCTCTATAAGTAAATACTATTGATTGTGCATGGATCAGATTTACACCCTAAACCTCCGCCACCTTGCCGCGCTCAGCGTTATCGCGCGTGCCGGCAGCATGAGTGCGGCGGCCGAGCAGGTCAGTCTTTCGCAACCGGCGATGACCCAAGCCGTCGCCAAGCTCGAACATCATCTTGAGATCCGTCTATTCGAACGTCAGGCCGTCGGCATGCGCCCGACCGCAACCGGACTCGCCTGGATCATTCGCGTCGAGCGGGCGCTGCGCTATCTCACCCAAGCCGTGCGTTTAGTGCGACGTTCTGCGCGCATGGCGCCGCTTGCGCACATCGAGCGGCGTGTCAGCATGATTCAGCTACGCGCTCTGGTGGCGGTGGAACATCACAGCAGTTACGCCGCTGCGGCTGAGCAGATCGGGCTATCGCAACCGGCCGTATTCCGCGCTGTGCGAGAACTTCAAGACGCTTTGGGCGCAGAGTTATTGGTGCGAGCCGGACGTGCAGTAAGACCCACCGATCTAGCCAGCCGTTTCGTGCGCTTCGTGCGCCTGATGTTGGCCGAGTTGCGCACGGGATTGGACGAAATCGCCGCCGGCAAGCATGGCGGCGGCCGCATCAGCATCGGTACGTTGCCGATGGCGCGCACGGTGTTTCTGCCCGACTTGCTGGCGCGATTCGCGCAGGAGCATCCGGGCGCATCGGTAGAAGTGCGTGAAGCGCCTTATGGCGAGCTGTTGATCGCACTGCGCCACGGCGATATCGACCTGATGATCGGCGGCGCCATGCGCCATCCGGCACCCGCCAATGACGTGGAACAGGAAGCCTTGTTCGATGACGAACTCTTCATCGTCGGCAACAGCGCTCATCCATTACGGCGCAACAAGGTCGTCACCATCCAGGACCTGTTCGCCTATCCCTGGGCCGTGCCGGCGCTCGGCGTACCGATGCGGCGCAATTGGGAGACGCTGTTTCGCACCCACGGTGTCGAACCACCGACGCCACGCATCGAATGCGGCTCGGTGCTGGTCGCGCGCGGACTCATGCTTAAGGGCGAATGGCTGACCCTGATGTCGCTGGACCAGTTCCTGTTCGAGCGCCAGGCCGGTGCCTTGGCTGAAATACCCATCGAGGGCGGCGTCCTGCGTCGGCGCATCGCCATGACATGGCGCAGCGATTGGCGTCCTACTTCCATGCAGGAACGCTTGGCAGTCATGGCGCGCGAGATGGGCGCCGAACGCATCCGCTTACTGCCGTGATCCCGCTTATCGATTCTTCTTTCGAGCAAACGGTTGTCTGCGCGCAATGAGTTAGCCGCAGCACCCAGCTGCCGGGCCTGCGACCTGGACGGGCGGACATTTGGCAGTGCCATAGGAACAAAAGACGCAGCAGTGGCCGGGCAACGGCTTAAGTAACTCTTGGCAGGATGCGCACTCGTAAAAATAGATGCATGCGTCGGTAGGCATCGTCTCGGTCTTGGCGTAACCGCAGAACGGGCAAGCAAGCGTAGACGAGAGTGTGATGGCTTCTTGCATGACTAGAAATCGCTTTTAACGGCTGATGCCTGAGTTAAGCACCGCACGGTACGCGCGTCCGCTTGCTTGAGCAACGTGACTTACCGTCACAGCTTAACCTCCATAGCTTGTCGTGGCTCAAACCAGTTTTCGGTGCGCCGAACGATATGCACGACCGAGAGCATGACCGGAACCTCCACCAGTACACCCACAACGGTCGCCAACGCCGCCCCAGAACGAAGCCCGAACAGACTGATGGCTGCCGCGACGGCAAGTTCAAAGAAATTACTGGCTCCGATCAATGCGGCGGGTCCAGCAACACAGTGAGGCACGCCTAGCCAACGGCTGAGACCGTACGCTATTCCCGCGTTGAAGTAGACCTGTACCACGATGGGTACAGCTAGAAGGGCGATGACCATGGGTTGCGCGATGATGGCCTCGCCTTGGAAGCCAAACAGCAGCACCAGCGTTGCGAGCAGCGCGGCGGTCGACCATGGATCCATATGTCTGATCGTGGCATCCAACGCTTGCTGCCCTGCGCGCTGCAAAACATACCAACGGCGGCACTGCGCCAGTAGCACCGGCACGACGATGTACAGCAGAACCGACAACAACAGCGTGCCCCACGGAACATGGATGGAGGCAACGCCTAGCAGCAACCCGACGATTGGCGCGAACGCCACGACCATGATGGCGTCGTTCAGTGCGACCTGTGCGAGTGTGAAGTTAGGTTCGCCGCCGCACAGCCGCGACCATACGAACACCATCGCCGTGCACGGCGCTGCCGCGAGCAGAATCAAGCCAGCGATGTAAGCGTCGTGCTCGCCGGCCGGCAACCATGCAGCGAATATGTGCCGGACGAACAACCAACCGAGCAGTGCCATCGAGAACGGTTTGATCGCCCAATTGACCATTAACGTTACGCCAATACCTCGTGCCTGTCGGCGCACGCCAGCAAGTTGGCTGAAGTCCACTTTCAGCAACATCGGAATGATCATCAACCACACCAGCAACGCCACGGGCAGGTTGATGCGCTGCACTTCCAGGCCAGCCAGGATGGTGAAGACCGAAGGGAACGCGTGCCCGAGCGAAATGCCTGCCACGATGCATAGCGCCACCCAAAGGCTGAGATAACGCGCAAAAATTCCCATGGAAGCGTCTTGTGAATCAGCCATGGTCGGCGTTCGTTTGACCGATGGCGCGTAACTCTTGCTGGGTTGTCACGCGGTCGAGCTTATCCAACGGCAAAGCGAGCAAGAGATCGATGCGGTGCTTGAGCATCATCCACGCCGAACGGAATGCTTTGCGCCGCTCTTCATCGGAGCCTTCCACCGCAACGGGATCTGGCACGCCCCAATGGGCAGTCACAGGCTGACCGGGCCAGATGGGACACACTTCACCGGCGGCGTTGTCGCAGACCGTAATGACCATATCGATGGAAAGCGAGTCGGGCTGGGCAAACTCATCCCAGCTTTTGCTGCGCAGTGGTTCTTGGTAGCCGATGCTACGAGCCAGTTCTTCGGCCATGGGCTGGACGCTTCCGCTTGGAAAGCTGCCGGCGCTGAAGGCTTTGAAATGACCTTTACCCAGGATGTTGAGCAGACTCTCTGCCATGACGCTGCGCGCAGAATTTCCGGTACATAGGAAGAGCACGTTGTAAGGCTGCGTACGCATAGCCATCCTCAGGTTTTCGGGCCACAGCTTGCAGTGCCGCTTCCTAATTGACGGCCACGACACGGCGCTGCATCACTCTGTTCGTGAGTGCTGGCGTAGGTAGTGGCATCGCCATGCGTGTAGAAACTCTCCCAACGCACTCCCTGTGGATCTTCGGCCCAGAACTTGTCCGAGCGTGCGTAGCAACATATCGTGGACTTCTCAGCCAGAGCGACAGCATCGGCCGCCTGTAGGCGCCCGCCGATTGCGGACAATTCATTTGCATCCTCTGCCTGCAGCCCTAAATGATCGACGCCTACTTGGCGGCCACGCTGAGAGATCGCGAAATTCACGCGCGGGTCGTCCAGCATCCATTTGGCGTAATCGGATTTGATGACGTTGGGTGCGGTGCCAAACAACGTAGAATAAAAGCGAATGCTGCTGTCGAGCTCGTCGACATTCACGTGTACATGAAAGCGTTTCATGATGTTCTCCGACGAGGTTTACAAACCGCTGCGGGCTGACAGGCTGCCGAAGACGACGACCCGGCGCAGCAGTTTTCGCTGAGGTAGCCAAGCAGGTCGTTCATCTGCGTGTAATTCGCCGTGCACTGGATGACGCGTCCACGACGTTCGTCGCTGACCAATCCGGCGCGACGAAGCATGTGCAGGTGATTGGTCAGCGTGGCGCCGGGAAGGCCGGTCGCTTCGCCCAACTCCCCTACGGATAAACCGGCGTCGCCCGCTTGAACCAGCAGACGGAAAAGATTGAGGCGATGCTCTTGCGCGAGCGCGGCAAGACAAGCCAGGGCATTCGTCGATTCCATATTTCGAGAATTATGGAATTAAATGCTTATGTCAAGAACCTGGCTTAGCCGAGGCGGGCGATTGGCCGGTTTTCGCCATCCTTGGCAGGCCCAATCACTTTAGCGACAGGGCGACCTCAAGCTCATCATCGGCAACATGCGCGGCTTCGGCTTTTCGCCACCAACGCTCGCCGGTGTGCGGAGCGGCGAGATCCAATCGTTCGCCCATGCGTGGTGTGGCCAAGGCAACATCGCGTTGCATGGAGAGCGCCGTAATCTGTTCGAACGGATCCTGCCAGCGATGCATCGCCAGATCGATAGTACCGTTGTGTATGGGCATCAGCCACTGCCCTTGCAGATCGACGTGCGCCTGCATGGTTTGCGTCGGCTGCATGTGGACATAGGGCCACTGCGGATCGTAGGCACCGGTTTCCAGCAGCGTCACGTTGAACGGCCCTAAGCGTTCGCCGATGGTTTTGAAGCCATCGAAGTAGCCGGTGTCGCCACTGAAGAACACGCGCAAATTGTCATCGACGATGACCCACGATGCCCACAGCGTGCTGTTGCTGTCGCAAAGACCGCGTCCGGAAAAGTGCTGCGCCGGTGTTGCTGTGAAGCGCAAGCCATCGACGTCGACGCTCTGCCACCAGTCCAGCTGACGTACTTTGGCAGCATCCACGCCCCACTCGACCAAGCGATCTCCCACACCTAGCGGCGTCAGGAAAATTTCGGTCGTTTGAGCGAGGTACTGAACGGTGGCGCGGTCGAGGTGATCGTAGTGATCGTGAGACAAAATGACGCCACGTATCGGTGGCAGTTCTTCAAGCGCGATGGGCGGTTGATGAAAGCGCTTTGGCCCCATCCACTGAAAGGGCGACGCGCGTTCGGCGAATACGGGATCGGTGAGCCAGTAACCACCACGCAGTTTCAGCAATAGCGTCGAATGACCCAACCGGAAAAGACTGCGATCAGGTGCTGCCTCCAATTGCGCGCGCGATAGCGCCTGCACCGGCAGAGTGGTGTTAGGCACCGTGCCAGCAGGCTTATGGAAGATTACGTTCCAGGCGATACGCAGGCCCTTGGCAAAGCCTCCGGCAGGGCGCGGCACCGGGTTGTGGAACTGATCGCCACGGCGTTGCGGCGATTGGGGGTATTTCGCGGTGCTGCGGCGAAACAGGGTGGTTAAGGGGGACGTCATGGCGGGGCTCCGGGTCATCCGGGCGGCCACTGGTTGATGACCGGGTCGCCCATGCAATACATACACTACACAGTATAGTTTATTTATCGAAAAGTAAACCCTTCGGTGTAGAATGCCTCGTTATGTCCTCTATACCGCCCTCACGCCTTACCGATCGCAAGCGCGCCGCCATCGTCGAGGCGGCCATCGATGAGTTCCGTATTGCTGGATACGAAGCCACCAGCATGGACCGTATTGCCGCGCGGGCCGGCACTTCCAAGCGCACGGTCTATAACCACTTTCCCAGTAAGGAGGTCTTGTTCGCCGAGATCCTTCATCAGTTGTGGGACGCCAGCTTCGCGGGCGAAGCGCTGGCCTTTCGCGCCGACCAACCGCTGCGCGACCAGTTGCTGGAACTGATTGGACAAAAACTGCGCCTGCTCAATGACGAAGCGTTTGTATCGCTGGCCCGTGTCGCCATCGCCGCAGGAATCCATTCGCCCGAACGGGCGCAAGCGATGGTCGCGCGCATGGGAGAGCGAGAAGAGGGTTTGACTGTGTGGATCCGCGCCGCTGCCGCCGCGGGCCGCTTAAAGATTCCGGATCCCGTGTTCGCCTCGCATCAACTGCAAGGGCTGGTGAAGGGTTTTGCGTTCTGGCCACAAATCACGCTTGGGCAGCCTCCACTCAACGCTGCCGCGCAACGGCAGGTGGCCGAATCGGCGGTGGACATGTTCCTTGCGTACTACCCGTGATAACCGAAATACGGTGATGCTTCGCGCGCGTAGCGACGTGCTAGGAATGAACAAGTCGGTGATGAATGCCATGCGCAAGTGAGCAAAGAGATTCCTTCGGTCTCTTCGTATTTTCGTAGTTCGCTCGCATTCTTAGCGCAGCGTTTTCCGTGACGAAAGATCACGTAAGGCATTCCACTTTTCGAGAACACCCAAGCGGAATGACGCGATCAACATCCATTTCGCTCGGACGTACGCCGCAGAGCTTTGCCTACATGAGCAGGCCACGTATCACGCGCTGACGCATGCTCTTATTCGCGCGACCCTCTCGTGTAATAGGAAATTCGTCTTACGGACGTCCGTTCATGCAAATAGCATGCTCTGTGAGGGGCTTTCACAATCTTTAACGTGCTCAACCGCATTTTCGTCATATGTCCATCAGCATCAGCAACCAACGCATAGCAGTTCTTTAACGCTTCCTATGATTGTTTCGTATTCGAGTACGCCAACCCACAAGGTCATGCCATGCACGACGCACTCAAACTTGCTGTTGCCGATTGGACGCAGCGGATTCTCCATCACATCGACACCTCGATCGACGCGAACAAGGCGGTCGACGTTCGGCGCTTGGCGAACATTCTCGCGCCCGCATCGACATGGCAAGGATGTCCGCGTGCAGGGGATCTCTTCGGCGATACATCGTCGAACGGAGCGTATCGCCGTATTCCTCTGGCGGATCATGCAAAGCGGGGCTACGAAGCGTTGCTGATCGTTTGGCCGCCGGATCACGCCACGCCCGTCCACGATCACGACGGACTGTGGGGCATCGAGTTTGTGCTTGACGGCGTGCTGGAAGTCGAAGCCTTCGATCTTTCGCTGCAGGGACATCCTCGCCTCGTTTCCCGCGAGTCAACGATTCTTGGCGTGGGCGATCACGTCGCATTCTCGGATGCGGACTATGCGCATCGCTGCCGCAACCTTTCTTCGAATCGACCGACCCTTTCGCTGCACATTTACGGCGGCGAACTTAATACGTACCAGAGCTTTCATCCGCACGATGAAGGTCACTGGATCAGCAATACGCACCACACGGTTCGCGAACCTTCATTGGTCTGATCCAAAGGGCGTTAGCAGGAAGCACCGCCGAACCGGCGATGGATCGCACTAGTACATTTGCTTTGCTTGGGGAAGTCTTATGACGCATATCGCAGTGATTGGTGGTGGCGCGGCGGGCGCGGCTGTGTTCGGCGCATTGTTGTGCAAGCACGACGAGGCTGTCGTGCATTGGATAACCGGGCGCTCCACGACCGGCCGCGGCGTGGCTTACGCCACCGACGACGATCACCATCTGCTCAATGTGCGCGCCAGCGGCATGGGTTTGTATGCCGATCAGGACGAAGACTTCGTCCAGCATGCTTCGCGCGATCACGCGAACGTACGCGGCACCGACTTTCTTCCGCGGCGCCTTTTCGGCGACTTCATCGAAGCTCAGGTTCGCAAGCGCATAAGCTCGGCGGAACAAAGAGGCCGTCGCTTTGCTGTGCACCCGGTGGAAGCGTTGCGCATCGATCCACAGGTCGACGGTTACGACATTTTTCTCGCCGACGGAACCTGTCTGCATATCGACGCGGTTGTACTGGCAGTAGGCGCACTATCCCCGCGCCCGCTCCGGACGGTATCGGCCAGTGCATTGGCCAGCGGCGCGTATGAATTGGATCCGTGGAACCTGCCGCAACGCACGCGCGCACCGCGTCGTTTGATTGTCATCGGCACCGGGTTGACTGCCGTCGACACGCTGCTATCGGCGTCCACGCGATGGCCCGATGCAGAATTGGTAGCGGTTTCCCGGCACGGTCAGCTTCCCTTCGTGCATCCGGTTTTGCCCATTCAACCTTTCCCTGCGCAGGCGAGCCTCAACGCAAGCTTGCTCGATTGCGACGGTGCAGCGCCGATGCTGCGGAAGATTCGCAGCGCCTTGCGCGACGCGCCCGATATCGATTGGCGCAGCCTCATCGATGGCATGCGCCCGATCAACGCCACGCTCTGGCAGAACCTGACTCATGCAAAGCGCCGCCAGTTTCTACATCATGCACGCTGGATCTGGGAAGCATCTCGACATCGCGTGGCACCCCGATCCGCCGAGACGATCCAGCAATTGCGTGACGAAGGAAGGTTGCAGGTGAATGCTGCACGCGTGCTCGGCGTGGATGGCCAGGGTCCGCTCGATGTTACGGTTCGCACGCGCTCGAATCAGGTGTTGACGACTCTGCAGGCAGATCTGGTCGTGCAGGCCACCGGACTGGATACCGCGGTGGCTTTCACCGAACACACCTTGCTGTCGCAACTCATCGACGACGGCTTAGTCGTCGCCGATCCACTGCAGTTGGGTCTGTCGGCGTGCCCTGACGGTCGTCTTCTCAACGCGCGTGGGGATGTGCAACGCGGCCTGTACGCTATCGGCTCGCTGCTTCGCGGCAATCTTTGGGAATGTACGGCGATGCCAGAGATACGAACGGCTGCGCACACACTTGCCTCGACACTGATCGCAGATCGCTCGCAGGCCGAGGCAACGGCCACCGTAGTGGCCTGATCTTCGTCGGCGCACTCAAGCAATTCGCGCCATCATCTACGTTCTTCTATCAAGGCGGCGATCATTCGCCGCTTTTTTTCGTCGATCGCTTACTCCGCGTATTCATGCTTCGGCGCTCTTGCTTTTTGTACGTTGCTTTCGATGCACGTCACTTAGTACTTGTTGTTATACCGACAGGTCAAACGCTCATCATTGAAACGTATATTTTTGCGCACGAGCAAAGTATCTATATAGCCAGCCTTTGACGTCGATGCGATGACTGCATCAGGGGACGTGAAGGTGCCGGGATTCGTGGTCCCGATGAAATCCACATCACAACATTCGGCGGAACCTCGCTGGCGCGGCCCCTCACCGCGGCGCGCATGGATGCGCGACTCCTTACCCCCATACGCACTCTTCGAGAACTCATGTTGAAAAAGCAGATCGTTCCTTCGCCTGACAAATTTGCCGTTGCCATTGCCGCCAGTCTGATGCTGGCGAGTACGCTTTCCTTTGCGCAGTCGACCACCGGTAGCATCTTTGGCCAGGTGCCCGCTGCCGGCACCCAAACTGTTCAGATCAAGAGCAACACGGGCGTCACCCGTACCGTATCCATCGACAATCATGGCCGCTACGTCGCCACCGAGCTTCCGCTTGGGACTTACAGCGTCTCTCTCTTGCGCGATGGTGCTGTCGTCGATTCACGCAGCGATATCAGTTTGCGCGTTGGCACCGGCACGGAGGTTTCGTTCGTCGAAATTGCGGCGAAAAATCTCGGTACGGTGAGTGTCACGGCCAATACGACGCCGTCCATCGATGTGACAAGCGTCGACTCGCGCACCGTCATCACGTCCCAGGAGCTGGCTAAGCTACCCTTGCTGCGCTCGGCTGAAGCCATTGCGCAGCTCGCGCCGGGCGTCGTCAACAACAGCGGCGGCTATATCGGGCCAACGGGCCAATCGCTGGTCAGCTTCGGCGGTTCGGCGGCGAGCGAGAACGCTTATTACATCAATGGGTTCAATACAACCGATCCATTGCGCGGCCTGGGCGGCATCACGCTTCCTTATGGCGCCATCGAACAACAGGAAATCTATACCGGCGGCTATAGCGCGCAGTACGGTCGCTCGGACGGCGGCGTGATCAACATGGTCGGCAAACGCGGCAGCGACGAATGGCACTTCGGCGGCCAGGTTTTGTGGGAACCCGACTTCGCCCGTGCAGACGCCACCAATACCTACTACACCAACGGCCTGCCCACCTCACCTGTTGCAGGCAATCTGTACGACCCGAACAGCAAGAACCGCCAATGGACGCGGACGTACGATGCCTACATCGGCGGGCCTTTGATCAAGGATAAGTTGTTTCTTTTCCTCGCCGCCGAGGCATCCTCGCAAGACGGCACGACCGTCAACAACGTTTCCAGCGCGCAGCCCTACGAGCGCTATCACGACACGTTACCCAAGTGGTACGGCAAGCTGGATTGGAACATTACCAACAGCAACATCCTCGAAGTGACGGGCGCCTCGAATCGGGAAGAAACGCAGGGTTCCATCTACAGTTACAACTACAGCACGCTGCGATCCGGCGATTTCATCAACTACGCTGACACGATCAAGACCGGCGGTGATCTCTACACGGCCAAATTCACCAGCTACATCACCGACAACCTCACCCTGACCGCCACCTACGGCAAGATGCGAAACGATAATTACGATTCGCCAGGCGGCTACGACGGGAGCCTCACTTATCTCAGCGACATTCAAAACCAGAATCCGGCGCTGAACGGCGGCGCGCCGATCAGCAACAGCCAGGTGACATCGACGCTATACAACTCCAATCGCCATAATCAGAGCAACAATCTGCGCATCGACCTGACGTATCAACTCGGTCAACACACGATTTCGCTTGGCATCGACAATCAGAATGCACGTGCGATCGATCAGGGAAGCCAAACCTCTGGACCAGGCTATTACTGGGATTACGAATACACCACGACACCAGGCACCGCACTGATTCCCAATCTTGGCGTCGGTGCACCCGCGAACTACCCCCATGGCGCATCGGGCTACTACGCCATTCAATACATCGACAGCTCCATCGCCAGCGTTCGATCGGCCCAGCGCGCGCAATACATCGAGGACAAATGGCAGGTGACCGATCGCTGGCTGCTTTCGCTGGGTCTACGCAACGATCAGTTCACCGACTACAACGCGGACTCACAGCCCTACATCACACAGACCAAACCGCAATGGGCGCCACGACTGGGCTTCAGCTGGGATGTGAATGGTGACGCCAGCTTCAAGGTCTATGGCAATGCCGGCCGTTATTACCTTGGCATGCCGCTCAATCCCGCCCTGAACGCGGCGGGTGCCTATGTGGCGACACAGCAGTACTTCACCTATGGCGGTATCGCCGCCGATGGCACGCCCACCGGATTGACACCTTTCTCCGCCGCGGTGTCGCCGAACAATACATACGGCGTGTTGCCCGATCCCAAAACGGTCACGGCGCAGAATCTGAAGTCCGAGTATCAGGACGAATTTATCTTGGGCTTCACCAAAGCCATCGATAACCAATGGGTCTACGGCGCCAAGTTGACCAGGCGTGTATTGCGCAACGATATCGACGACTACTGCGATGTGCAGACCATCGAAAATAAGGCCGCTTCGCTGGGCTACACCGTCGATTCCACCAATAGTTGCTATCTGATCAATCCGGGTCGCGCCAATACATTTACGGTGATCGATGCCAGTGGTGCCTATCGCAGCGTCCAACTCACCAATGCGGAGTTCGGCTTCCCGTCGCTCAAGCGCCAGTACTACGGGCTTGAGACATTTCTTGAGCACCCCTTCGACGGCAAGTGGTACGGCAAGATCGATTACGTGTTCTCACGCAGTTATGGCGACACCGAGGGGCAACTACGTTCGGACATCCAACAGACCGCAGCATCGACCAGCATCGACTGGGATTTCCCGGAGCTGATGTCGTCCAGCAATGGCGCGCAGAGCAACGATCACACCCATCAGATCAAGCTGTTCGGGTACTACCAGATTGCGCCCCAGTGGCTGCTCTCAGGCAACGTCCAGCTAACTTCGGGTAATCCACGCAATTGCCTTGGCTATTACGGCCCCAACCAAACCGATCCGGATGGCTACGGCAGCTATTACCACTGGTGCGGTGGCCAGCCTTCACCGCCGGGAACGCATCGATTGCCGTGGAACAAGCAGGTGGACGTGGGCCTCACCTACACGCCCGCCGTCGGCGTCGGCAAGCTGGCGCTTTCGTTGAATATCTTCAACCTTTTCAATTCGCAAACCATCTTGAACGCGTACCCCTATTTCCAGATTTCTCCCGGTACGCCCGATCCGCTGTACGGCTCGGCGGTGGTTCGCCAGCAGCCTCGTTATGTGCGCCTGAGCGCCACTTATGACTATTGAATGACATCCGCGTCATAGGAATCCGTTGCCATGGATGGCGAACGGCCATCTAGCCATCTATATAGAAGACGCGCTATGTTGCTTGACGCCACCTAGGCTCCATCCGGGCATCTCACTTATGAAAACTTCGCTGCGCGCCTTCAAGCCGGCCCTCGCCATTGCTTTGGCGTTTCTTTTTGTACCGCTGCACGCTACATCGACCAAAGATCCGCTCAGCATTGCCGATGCGTTGCAAGCCTCAAGTCAGCAACATCGCCCGCTGCTGCTCGATTTCCATGCCGTGTGGTGCTACTCCTGCTATTACATGGCCAGCCATGTGCTAACAGGTGCCGATTGGGCCGCCGTAGGACGCAAAGCCATCGTCGTCGATGTGGATGCGGACTCACCGGAAGGGCAAGCGTGGATGGACAAGCTTAAAATTTCTTTCTTGCCCAGCTATGTCGTGCTCGACGAGCACGGCAACGAACTGGGTCGTATCAGTGCCGAGCAGCCGAGGCAGAAGTTTTATCCACGTATCAACGCCATACTGGCGAACGGCAATACGCTCGATGCGTTCAAAGCCAAGGCGCAGGCTGGTTCGCTTGATGCAGTAACCGACGTACTCGATGCCTACCAGGCGCGCTCCGAAGGCGATGCGGGCATTGCGTGGTTCGCTACCCTTCCGCCTTCGGTTCGCAAGACCGCAGCGAGCGATCCTCGGATCACGCTGGGGCTCCAGCAATTGGCATTCGCCAAGGCCGAAGCAGGCACCGACAAGAACGCGATCATCGACAGCGCGCAGAAAGTACTGGCACGCGATATCGGCTGCCAACGCCCCTACGTATTGGAGTCGTTGCTGGACGCGAGCAAGGATCTGCCGGCATCGCAACAGAAGGCGTTGTTGGCGCCGCAGCGCAAGCCCTTAGATGCGCTGCTCAACACCCAAGTATTCGTCGCCACGCCAACCTGCGCCGATCAACGCAGCGCCGTGCTGATGAGTGCCGATCTGGATGCTGCGCTCGGCGATCATGCGTCCGAAACGGCCGTCCTCGATCATGCCATCGGCCTTACCAAACAACGCTTGGGCAATAACCTCACCAGCGATCGCAATCTTGCCGACAATCTGCGCGTGTATCTGGAACGCGCCAAGCGCACGGTCGAGTTGGATGCGTATCAACACAAGCTGATTGCCGCTTATCCGCAAGATTACGTTTACCCGTATCGGTACGGGCGCAGCCTTCTGGAAGCCGGTAAGCCTGCCGAGGCGCTTCCGTATCTGGCGCAGGCTTATGACAAGTCGTACGGGGAAAATCGCCTGCGCGTCACGTCCTTCCGCGTGAAAGCCCTCAAGGCGCTTCATCGCGATGATGAAGCCAAGAAAGTGGTCGATGAAGCGCTAAGCACCAACGGGCCCTGGTTCCCGAAAGACGCCGCCGCGCTCAAAGCACAACTGGCATCTTCCTGATCATCGATCGTGCGTTGCGTGTAGCTTGATGTGAAAAGGGCCTGCGCATCTGCGCAGGCCCTCATACTCCGTTCGTGCTAGCGACAACGTTACGCGTCAATGCACAACGTTTCCTCGCCCATCACGATATTCATTGCCGCGGAATCCACCGCTCGGATGCGGTGCAGGACGATCGCCGTGATTCGGAAGCGGTCCGTGATAGCCACCGCGTGCGTCGAAGCGGTTATCGACATGGCCGCGGAAGTGCGCCGGTCCGTGATACCAAGGGCCGGCACCGACAAACACGCCGCCAACGAACCACTCCGGCCCATAATAACCATACGGCGCGCAGGGGTAAGGGGCATAGTCGTAATAACCGTAGGGGCATACAGGTGCGGGGCCAATGTTCACGCCCACAGCCACCTGAGCCTCGGCTCGTGGCGATGATGCGGCGAACAGCAGCGCGGTGACGGCGGTCAGGGCAAGGCTGGAAACGATTTTCATACGATGGCCCTCATGAAATGGAACACCATCGTCTCCCCGCAAACCTGAAATAGTTGTGACTGAGGGCTTACCGGTTTATGTCCCGTTAGGGCGATGTCTTTATGAAGACTATGTCGATGTTCTCGGATCTCGTTCGTCGTTGAGTTGAGCAGCCCTTTCACAGGAGATCAGTCATGGCTCATATCCCGACTCTCGTCCCCGCCTCCGAACTCGTGAAACGCAACGGTGTAACGTTCCCCAACGAAAGCGACGAATACCGTCGCGCCCGCGATGCGTTGCTCAGCGAGGAAATCGAGTTGCGCCGACATATCGAACGCGTTGCCGAATTGCGCCGTGCGCTTCCACTTGGCGGAGAAGTCATCGGCGACTACCGCTTTGAAGGTGAAAACGGCGCGCGTGATTTCGCCGGTCTTTTCGGTGATAAAAAGACGCTTGTCGTCTACTGCTATATGTTCGGTCCGCAGCGCGAGCGGCCCTGTCCCATGTGCACATCGCTATTGAGCTCGTGGGACGGCGTCGTACAGGACATAGAGCAACATGTTGCTTTAGCGGTGATCGCGCGCTCACCCATCGACCGCCTTGTCGCCCTCAAGCGACAGCGCGGTGGGCACCATCTCCCGCTGTACGCCGATATAAATGGTCGCTTCAGCCATGACTATTACGGCGTGAGCGAAGACGGCAGCGACATTCCCGCATTCCACGTGTTCACGCGCCGCGACGGCGTGATCCGCCATTTCTGGAGCGGCGAAATGGGACCCGCTACGTCAGATCCCGGTCAAGACCCGCGCGGCGCACCCGACCTGATGCCGATCTGGACCATCTTCGACGCCACCCCCGAAGGACGCATCAGCGACTGGTATCCGAAACTCGAGTATTGAAAGCGCACCGATCGTTTTGGGCACCAACCTATTGCGCTGCCGCATGCGCAGCATGGGGACAAACTGGTAGTGTGATTGAATATGGATCGATCTAAATAGGGTGTTTTGGCGATCCGTCTTTTCACGTAATGGGGATACGGCCATGGCACTCCCGATGCCACGGTGCGATCGGGAATGTTCCAGCGAATCCAATGCGGCCATACAACATGATTGAAACCATTTACTTGGGTCGGACGAGCGCGACATGGCGCTTTACGAAGATCGCCGTCGTTGCGCTTGTTCTCATGTTGCCGGCGCTTGGCACTGCCTCGGCGCAAGCCGTGCAATCACTCGATAGCGGATGGCGCTTTCGTCTTGTCGATGGGGATCACGAAGCAAAAATGCATGCCGAGGCGACGCATTGGCACAGCGCCACCGTGCCCGGCATGGTACAGAGCGACCTGCTCGCGGCGACATTGTTAGCCGATCCGTACTTTCGCGACAACGAGGCCAGCGCGCAGTGGGCTGGCCTTTCGGATTGGCGTTATCAAACAAGCTTTACCGTCGATAGCACAACGCTCGCGCGCGATCACGTAGAGCTGGTGTTCGACGGCTTGGACACGTTTGCAGATGTCTATCTCAACGGCACCCAACTGCGAGCGACGGACAACATGTTCCGTCGCTGGCGCATTCCAGCAAAGGCAGCACTGCACGAAGGCAAAAACACACTGGAAGTGCGGCTGTATTCGCCGATCAAACGACTGCAGCCGTGGCTGCTGAAGCAACCCTACGCATTGCCGGGTGAATTCGATTCGGCGTTTGGCGACGAACCCAAGGGTAAGCAAACCGCCAATTACGTGCGCAAGGCCAACTATCAATACGGTTGGGATTGGGGCCCGCGTTTGGTGACGGAGGGCATCTGGCAACCGGTTCATCTGGACAGCTGGAATGGCCCGCGCGTCGATGATTTCCATATCGATCAGAAATACGTAGCCAGCGACGCCGCGCAGATCGAAGCGCAGTTTGATATCCAGACTGATGCCAGCAAAGTGCTGCATATCAGCGTCGATGCGGTTGGGCCGGATGGACAGTCGGCTGCGCGCGTGGAGCGCGACGTTACGATCGATCCGGGCAGCAATGTCGTCAACATGCCTTTGCGCATCGTCAATCCGAAACGCTGGTATCCCGCCGGTTATGGCGCGCAGGACATGTACACGTTCAAAGCCGATATCCGCGATAGCGACGGCGACATCTATGGCGCCCAACGTGCCACCGGCCTGCGCACCGTCGTGCTGCGCCGCGAACGCGATGCCTGGGGCAAGAGCTTCGCCTTCGTGATCAACGGCATCCCGGTGTTCGCCAAAGGTGCGGACATGATTCCTTTCGACAGTATTCCGACACGGGTCAGTGACGCGCAGATGCGCGATGTCCTTCAGTCGGCGCACGACGCCAACATGAACATGGTGCGCGTCTGGGGTGGTGGTTATTACTTGCCGGACCCGTTCTATGAGATGGCCGATCGCCTCGGCATCATGATCTGGCAGGATTTCATGTTCGGTGGCGCGATTCCGCCAAACGACGATGCCTACGTCGACAATGTGCGACAGGAGGCGATCGAACAAGTGAAACGACTGCGCGATCACCCCAGCATCGTGTTGTGGTGCGGCAACAACGAAGTGCAGACCGGTTGGGAATCGTGGTCCGATCGCCAGGCTCTTAAGGTGTCAATCTCGGCGGACGAGCACGAACGTCTCGTCACCGGCATGGTCAATCTGTTCAGCAACGTCTTGCGCAATGTCGTCACCCGTTACGACGACACCGTGCCTTACTGGGCCAGTTCGCCGAGTACGGATTACGACGGCGCCGCCAACGTGCTGGATGATGGCGACTATCACTACTGGAACGTGTGGTCCGGCGAGGCCAAGCCGGTTACCGAATATCTCAACGTGACGCCGCGCTTCCAGTCCGAATACGGCCTGCAATCGTTTCCGGTGATGCAGACTATCCACGCGTTCGCCGCGCAAGGTGATTTGCAACCGGAATCGCCGGTCATGCGTGCGCATCAGAAGTTCGACAGCGGCAATGGCAACAAGCGCTTGTTGCTTTACATCACGCGCAGCTACGGCGAGCCGAAAGACTTCCCTTCGTTTGTTTACTTGAGCCAGGTGATGCAAGCCCAAGGTATACAGCTGGCTGCCGAGCATCTGCGCTCTAGCCGGCCGCAATCGATGGGATCCCTGTACTGGCAGCTCAACGATGTCTGGCCTGGCGCGTCGTGGTCCAGCGTCGACTACTACGGGCGTTGGAAGGCGTTGCAGTTTCATGCGCGCCGCTTCTACGCGCCGCTACTTATCGCGGCACTCCGTCACGACGGCACAACCGTGATGTCGTTGGTATCCGATCGCATGACACCGCTCGCCGCGCACTGGCGCATGCGAGTGATGGATTTCTCCGGCAAACAGCTCGATGAGCACGAAGAGGCCGTTACTTTGGCTCCCTTGGCGAGCACCAAGGCGATGACCTACACCGATGCGCAACTGCTTAAAGGCGCGGATCCACGTACCAGCTTCGCGGTGTTCGAGCTCATCGTGGACGGCAAAGCCGTCTCGCAGAATTTGGTATTTTTCGACGACGCCAAGAATCTTCAGCTTCCACCACCCGAGATCCATACGACGCTGGAAGCAGGTTCGGACGGCTATACGCTGACGCTTACCGCCGACAAGCTTGCACGCGACGTTTGGGTTTCTTTCGGCGACATCGACGCCAAGGTATCGGACAACGCATTTGATCTTTTGCCGGGACAGAGCGTTACCCTTACCTTGCATAGCCAGCGTTCCATCGACACGCTTAAACATGCGTTGCAAGTGCAAGATCTGGCTGATGTTATGGCAGCCGCCGCTCACTGATAGCTTCTAAGCAAAAGGAATCTGACTTCCCATGTCGACGCGCCGGGATTTCCTGAAATGGTTTGGAGCCGCTGCGGCGTCGGGTGCGGTTGGCGCATTGCCGGGCAAGTCCTTCGCACAAACGGCGCCGACTTATGCCAGCAAGCGGCCGCCGCTGAACAAGCGTAAATTTGTCAGCAAAGCTGTCGAACGCGAACTGGCGTCCGTGAAATCGGCCATCGGCGATCCAAAGCTCGCCTGGATGTTCGAAAATTGCTATCCAAATACGCTCGATACCACCGTCGAACTGGGTACGCTGGACGGCAAGCCGGACACCTTCGTAATTACCGGCGATATCGACGCGATGTGGTTGCGCGATTCGTCTGCGCAAGTGGTTCCCTACCTTTCCCTGGCGAAAAACGACCCCGCGTTGCAACGCCTTTTTCGTGGCTTGATCCGGCGTCAGGCCCGATGCATACGCATCGATCCTTATGCCAACGCGTTCATGCCCGATCCTCATGCGCCGCCATTGGTGTGGGCGCGGCATGACAACACAGACATGAAACCTGGTGTCGGAGAGCGCAAATGGGAGATCGATTCGCTCTGCTATCCGATTCGCCTGGCGCACGGTTATTGGCAGGCCACCGCCGACAAAGAACCTTTCGACGATGATTGGCGCGCCGCCATGCATCGCGTACTTGAAACCTTTCGCGAGCAACAACGCCTGCACGGTCACGGCCCATACCATTTCCAACGCACGTCAGAGATTCCAACGGAAACCCAATTTCTCGATGGCTACGGCAATCCAACGCAACCCAACGGCATGATCCATGCGATGTTTCGTCCATCGGACGACGCCTGCGTGTATCCGCTGTTTGTTCCCGCCAATCTGTTTGCCGTCGCGAGCTTGCGCCAACTCGCCCAGATGAGCCGCGCCCTATACCAGGATATGTCCTTCGCCTCGGACTGCGAATCATTGGCCGACGAGGTGGAACGAGCGGTGCATCGCGACGGCCGTATGCGCGATGCGGACGATCGCCTGCACTGGGCGTACGAGATCGACGGCTTCGGCAATCAGCTCTTCATGGACGATGCCAACGCACCGAGTTTGTTGAGCCTTCCGTATCTTGGTTGCTGTGATCGCAACGATCCGGTTTACCGGCATACGCGGGATCTCGTGTGGAGTCACCGCAATCCCTATTTCTTCACGGGCCGCGCGGCGGAAGGTATCGGTGGTCCGCACGAAGGCCTGCGGATGATCTGGCCGATGTCGATCATCATGTATGCACAAACCAGCGATGATCCCGCACAAATCCGCCAATGCCTGACGTGGCTGCGCGACACCGACGCGGGCGCCGGCTTCATGCACGAGTCGTTCGATCAGGACGATCCGGCACACTTCACACGCAGCTGGTTTGCGTGGGCCAACACCTTGTTTGGTGAGCTGATCGTCGACGTACGGCGCAGGCATCCTGACTTGTTGCGCGGCTAAAGCGGAAGGCGCGAAGCTCGCTCGGGATGGTGCGTCTGGCCGCCAGTTTTTCGCGTCGCAACAATAAATCCAATAAACATAATTAAATTAATCATTTGCGCTTGACGCAGAAAAATTTGGATCGTGACAAATTTTTCCTTTACAGTCCTGTGAGTGACGCATCGAGCCGGGGCTCGTTTCGTCGCGGTGGTTGAGCGCGTTTTGCACGTGATCGGGGTATCCCTCTACTCCCGAAGACTTGGCTGACGCTTCCACCTCATTCAACGACAGCTTTTGAATTCTGGAGAGCACGCATGGTGTCCCGTCGACAGTTCCTGCAAGGCGTGGGTGCGTTCGCCGCACTGAGTGGACCGCTGCCCGCCTTTGCGCGCCTTGCCCATGCCTCCGGGCTGACGAAACAAACGACGGGTACGCAAGCAAACGGCGTGTCGCAGTACGTCGATGTGTTTGTGGGCACCGGCGGTCACGGCCATTTGTACCCGGGCGCGTCGATGCCTTACGGCATGGTGCAGCTCAGTCCCGATACCCACGATGCGGGTTGGGATGCGTCGTCGGGCTATCACCAGGGCGATGGCTCGATCATGGGCTTCTCGCACACGCACCTCAGCGGAACCGGTGCCAGCGACATGCTCGACGTGCTGGTTATGCCGGCGCAGGGCCCCGTGTTGCTGCAGCCGGGTAGTCGCGGTTTGCCGGATGCCAACTATCACTCGCGGTTCGATGGCGCAGCGGGCGCGGGACCGCAGTTGAGTGCGAACAATCATGCGACGCCAGGACATGGCTATCGTTCACGTTACGAGCGTGCATCGGAGCAAGCACGTCCCGGTTATTACCGGGTGCATCTGACCGACCACGATATCCGCGCGGAATTGACCGCCGGCTTGCGTGCCGGTTTGCATCGCTACACCTTTCACGGGCCGGGCAAGGGTCATCTGCTGATCGATCTTGCGCATGGCTTTCACGACAACGCGAACGTGCCGTGCGCCGTTACCGATGCGCAATTGCGCCTGATCGGCAACGACACGCTGGTGGGTGGTCGACGCGTACACCAGTGGGCTAATGGCCGGCATATTTATTTTGCGATGAAGGTGTCGCGCCCGTTTTCCGATGCCACCCTATATTCGGAAGATGCCGCATTGCCCAGCGGTACGGCGCAAGTGCAAGGGACGCATCTCAAAGCGGCGCTGCATATCGACGATGTCGCGCGCGCGCCGGTGCTGGTGAAGGTCGGCATCTCCGCGGTCGATATCGATGGCGCGCTGCGAAACCTGGACGCGGATATCCCTGACTGGGATTTCGATCTTCTGCAGCGCACTGCCGCGGAAACCTGGGAACGCGAGCTCAGTCGCATCCGTATCGAATCCTCGTCGCAGGCCGTTATGCGCAGCTTCTACAGCTCGCTGTATCACACGATGCTGGCGCCTACGTTATTCAGCGACGCGGATGGCCGCTATCGCGGCATGGATCTGGCCGTGCATCAGCTGCCGGAGGGTCAGCACAACTACAGCACGTACTCGTTGTGGGACACCTATCGTGCTTTGCACCCGCTGCTAACGCTTTATCAATCCGAGCGCGTGCCGGATCTGGTCAATGGCTTGGTGCGCATGGCGGCCGAAAGCCCGGACGGTCCGCCGGTGTGGCCGCTGCAGGGTGTGGAAACGGGATGCATGATTGGCTATCACTCGGCCGTGGTTATCGCCGAAGCGCAGGCCAAAGGTTTTGCCGGCATTGACTACGCAAAGGCATGGCCGATTTATCGCAAGCGCGCGATGGATGACGATTACCGCGGTCTTCCGTACTACCGCAAGCTGGGTTACATCCCCAGCGACAAGGAAGGCGAGGCCGTCAGCAAAACGCTCGAATACGCTTACGATGACTGGGCGTTGTCGCACATGGCGGACGCCGCGGGCGCGAAGGACGATGCAGCCATGCTTCGTCGACGCTCGCGCAATTATCGGCACGTCTTCGATACCGCGATGAACTTTGTGCGCCCCCGCGGCAACGACAGTCAATGGCTGGAACCGTTCGATCCGCGCGGCATGGGGCACTCCAAGCAATGGCGCGACTTCACGGAGTCCAACGCCTGGCAAGCCACCTTCCTCAATCAGCACGACTTGTATGCCTACATGGGGTTATTCGGCAGCCCCGAGGTATTCGAGCGCAAGCTGGACGAACTTTTCACCACCAGTTCTCGGCTACCGCCAGACGCACCGCCCGATATCGCGGGCATGGTCGGCCAGTACGCGCACGGTAACGAGCCCAGTCATCACGTGGCCTATCTTTACGCGTACACCGGCGCGCACTACAAAGCTCAGGCCCGCGTGCGCATGTTGATGGACACCATGTATCCGCCTGATCCCGACGGCCTGGCTGGCAACGAAGACTGCGGCCAGATGAGCGCCTGGTACGTGATGAGCGCGCTCGGCCTGTACGCGGTTGATCCGGTGAGCACGAACTACGTATTCGGCAGCCCGCTGTTGGATCATGCGGAAGTAGCGCTCGGCGGCGATCGCAAGCTGATCATCCGCACCATCGATAACGGCAAGAATCGACCGTATATCCAGTCCGTGCAATGGAACGGCCAACCTTGGACGCGCAGCTGGATCAGCCACGCCGAACTGGCCGCTGGCGGCACGCTCCAATTTCATATGTCCGATACGCCCAACATGCAGTTCGGCGCGGCGCTGTCGGATCGGCCGCCCTCGTTCGGCGCAGCGGCCGGCGAGGCCATCGCTATCGACGCAAGCTGATTCCCCTCCGTCGAAGCATGGTGAAAGTGGCGCTTCGGCAGGCCTGGTGCGATTCGCGGTCGCACCAGGCCTTTTTATGGCGCGTTTCGGTATAGACGTTCGCGTTGCCGTCACGCGCCAGTTGCTTGTTATTTCAGTAAAGAGATGCGAAAACGCCAACAAAGCGGCAGAGCTTAGCCGCGACAGGCAACATGCCGATTTGGCCGATTATCATGCGACGATAGCCCTCGGCGCCCGCGCTGATGCGGCGAGGTAAACATCATGCGTAGCGATGTCTTGATTGTCGGCGCGGGTCCTACCGGTCTTGTGCTCGCGCTATGGCTCACGAAGCTCGGTGTTAACGTCCACATCATCGACAAGACATCCGAGCCAGGTACCACGTCGCGCGCGCTAGCTGTTCAGGCGCGCACGCTTGAGCTCTATCGTCAACTCGATCTCGCCGATGCCGTGGTGAGTCGCGGTCACAAGGTGCCGGCCGTCAATTTATGGGTGAAGGGCGAGCGCGCAGCGCACGTGGTATTCGACACGGTCGGCTCGGATCTGACGCCTTATCCTTTCTTGAATATCTTTCCGCAAGACGAACACGAGCGGTTGCTTATTGAACGACTCGAACAGCTTGGCGTGACAGTGCAACGCCAAACCGAATTGGCTAGCTTCTCCGACAACGGCGAACATATCGTCGCTCAATTGCGCGGAGTCGATGGACGCGAGACATCATGGGACGCAAGCTATATCGCGGGCTGCGATGGAGCTCGCTCGCTGGTGCGTGAAATCATCGGTACGCGCTTTCCCGGCGGGACGTATCGGCAGGTCTTCTATGTTGCCGATATCGAAGCATCCGGACCTTCGCTCGATGGCGAGTTTCATATCGATCTGGACGAAGCCGACTTCCTCGCCGTATTCCCGTTGGCCGGCCAAGGCCGCGCGCGCCTGATCGGCACCGTTCGCGACGAGCGTGCGTATCACGCCGAAACGCTTACGTTCGAGGACGTCAGCCACCGGGCCATCGAACACTTAAAGGTCACCGTCGCCAAGGTGCATTGGTTTTCGACCTATCGTGTGCACCATCGCGTCACAGAGCACTTTCGCGAAGGGCGCGCCTTCTTACTCGGCGATGCGGCGCACATTCATAGCCCCGCCGGTGGCCAAGGCATGAATACCGGTATCGGCGATGCGATCAATCTGGCATGGAAGCTTGCCGCGGTGCTGGCCGGCCACGCGCCAGACTCTCTACTCGATAGCTATGAAGCCGAGCGAATCGTCTTCGCTCGACGATTGGTCGCTACGACCGATCGTGTCTTCAGCTTCGCAACGGCTGACGGCAACATCGCGAATCTGGTGCGCACGCGCTTAGCACCCGTTTTGATTCCTGCCGTTGCCCGCTTCGAGGCGACGCGCGAATTTTTATTCCGCACCGTTTCGCAGATCACGCTGAATTATCGCGGCGGTCCGCTTAGCGATGGCGCATCGGGCACGATTCATGGCGGTGATCGCCTGCCCTGGGTTGTCGCAGGCGATGAGGATAATTTTGCCGGCCTGTCGACGATGTATTGGCAAGTGCATGTTTACGGTGCGGCAAGTGCTGAACTCGCCGCCTGGTGTACCGCTCATGGCCTGCCGCTACATGTTTTCGATTGGCGGCGGGAGCATGAAACCGCGGGCTTCGTACGCGATGCACTCTATCTTCTGAGACCGGATACCTATCTGGCGCTCGTGGATTCATCCGGAGCGCCAGAAGTGCTCGCGCGTTATTTCGCCACGCGCGATATCAGGCTCTCGCCGCGTTAGATAGGGCTATATCGATGCAGCGGCAATACGTCCTACTTCTGCCAAAACCTCGCTGCGGCGTGCATCGTCTGCCATGGGCGCATCATAGTAAGCCGCCACGAGCAGCGGCTTGCGATGCGGCGGCCAGATGATAGCGACGTCGTTGGTTTCGCCGTTGCCACTACCTGTCTTATCGCCAACGCGCCAGCCATCCGGAATGCCGGCGCGTAGAAGTTTGCTGCCGGTGGTGGTTTCGCACAGCCATTGGATTAGCTGATTACGTGACAAATCGCTAAGCGCATGGCCGAGCGTAAGTACACGCAGGTTTGCCACCATCGCCGCTGGCGTAGTGGTGTCGCTTACATGATCGGGGCTCGGGCGATTAAGTTCCGGTTCGATGCGATCCAGTCGGGTTGTCGGATCGCCGAGCTGACGCGCATACGCCGTCACGCCGGCAGGACCGCCCAGACTTGCCAACAGCACATTGGCCGCCGTGTTGTCGCTAAGCGTGATAGCAGCTTCGCAAAGTTCGGCAATCGTCATGCCCGGCGGCCCCACATGGAGGCGGGTGACAGGCGCGTAAGACAGTATGGCCCTCTGGTCGAATACCACGCGCCGATCCAGCTGCTCCTTTCCTTGATCGACGCGCGTCAGCGTCGCGGCCACCAGCAACAGCTTAAACGTGCTGCACATCATGAAGCGCTCGTCGGCGCGATACAAAATGCGACGCTCGTTGTGTGTGTCCAGGATAGCCACGCCCAATCGGCCACCGTGCTGCCGTTCCAGCGCGATCAACCGCGCGTTGACGTCGTTTGTTTCGGCGGCCAGGGTAAATGCAGGATGCAAGGCGAGTGCGGAGATACCGAGCACAGTACCTTTCAATAAGGATCGGCGATCCATGGGATGACTCCATGAGGAATGGGAGAACGGCGCGCGTCATGCACGCCGATATGATTTTAACCATCCTCATGGATCTTCGACGGTGGAATTTCGGGCAATTAAGAGGCGTTTTGCCTCACCGCCTAGTGAACTCGCTGAAACGCTATAACCCTATTCGTCTCCCACGTTTTTCCGTTATCGGACGAGTACGCCTGCTCCTAGTGCGTCGAGGTCGGCGCAACGGGCGACCAAATCTGCTTTGGTATCGGAATCGGGACATCCATTGGCTCTTGCGAAGTTCATCCAGCAGTGATTTGAATGGGTACGGGGCGTTATCTCTTTCGATGACCGGCACAGGAGGGTTGGGTATGCGCATAGCAGGTATGGGTCACGTTGTATTTGCCTTGGCATTCGTCGCGCTGGGTGCGCTCAGTCTCTTCTCCGGCGACTTCGCTTACGTGTGGCAGCCCGTTCCCCCGGATATCCCTGGGCGCGCGCTTTTGGCTTATGTTTCCGGCACGCTTATGTGCGCGACAGGCGTGGGCCTGCTGATCAAACGCAGCTTTGCAACGACATCGTTCGTGACGACGGTGTATGCGCTTATCTGGCTCCTGCTGCTGCATGTTCCCCACGTTGTGATGGCGCCGTTGCAAGAGGTCAATTGGGGAGGCTGTGCGGAAATCGTCACGCTGGTGGCGGCGGCGTGGATTCTCTACGCGTCGACGTCGGTTCCGAATAGCAGGCTCTACGTTGCATCGCTTACGGGTGTGAAAGTTGTACGCATCGCGCGATGGATGTTTGCGTTGGCGATACCGCTCATCGGTCTGGAACATCTTATTTATGCGCAGCCCACTGCTGATTTAGTGCCGGCGTGGCTCCCCGATCGTATGGGCTGGGCTTATATGACCGGGATTGCGCACATCGCGGCAGGCGTGGCGATTCTCGTCGCCGTGCTTCCGCGTCTGGCCGCAACGCTGGAGGCCGTGATGATGGGTTGCTTCACTTTGTTCGTGTGGGCTCCCGCCGTCATCGCCACCCCTACGCAACGATTCGCCTGGACGGCATTGCTGATGTCGACCGTCATTACGGCGGCGGCCTGGATCGTTGCCGATTCGTACCGTGGCGCACCGTGGTTTTCTTTCAGCCGGTCGCGAAATCAGCTGACGGACTTGGCAACGCGCTAAGCCGATATCACGCAGGGCCGTCCATACAGCCCTTCACTCGTGGTGTGCTCCAGACGATCCATTGGACGATATGGGTCCTCGTCTTACCCCGTGGATTCGTTGAGTGCCCTTCATGGGCTGAATTGGACTGGCCGCGGCTGAGCCGCGCGGCTCAGTGTTCGCGCGCAAGCGTGAAGACAGTTATGCGTTCATCAATGTGATTTCATCGGGCCAATCGCGCCGGGAGTCGATACCGCCCAACACCCTCCCTTGAGAGGGAAATGCCCCGTGGCACGCTCTTTGCCTCATCTGCGAACCAGTCAGTCCGGCGTAAATCCTTATCGCGCCGCCTCGATCCAACCCATGCCCGGAGGTACCAATACATCATGTTGACGACAACGCGACTCGATATGCATTAGACCCCTCGGGCGTTATAGCTTGAGGTTTGGAGCGTGCCGGCCGACATAGTCATAGGCAGGCCTTCCATCCTCATCGCTAGCAACGATGCCCGTCGCGGAGTTCTCACGATGCAGTTAAACGTCGAGACACTAGCGCTCATTAACGGCGGACAGGCTTTAGTGCTTGCGCTCATGCTGTGGTTCGGCGCGCATGGCCGGCGCAGCGATGCGCTTAACGGTATGCACTTGCGCGCTGTCGCGTTGCTGCTGGAAGCGTGCGGCGACGCGATGTTGGCTTTCGATGTCCACCTCTCGCCGCTTGTCGTGCTGCTGGTGGGCAATACGCTTAATCTTTCTGCTCAGGCACTGACGATTGTTGCCTTGCGCATGGTGCTGAAGCGGTCGCTTCGTTGGCGTACCGCGTTGATCTTGGGTGTCGTGGGCTGGCTCGGGGTGACGTGGCTGAGCACGATGCATCCCAATTATCCGCTACGCGTGTTGTGGGGCTCCTTCATCATTGCCTGCAATATTTCTCTCAACATTTCCGCGCTGTGGGGCGGCTGCGGCAAGCGCGAGACCCGGGCGCAATGCCTGCTGCTCTGGACCTATGTTCTAGGCATTGCGCTGCTGGTTTGGCGCAATGTTTCGCTGTGGATGCTTGCGACTCCTTTGCAAGGCATCAGCACGCCGTCTCCGATCAATACGTTTTATGTTTTGCTGTTCGGTATCCAGCCGCTGCTGGCGAGCGTAGGTTTTCTGCTGCTGTACAACGAAATCCTGCAACGCGAACTGTTCGACCTGGCGCGTATCGACCCACTCACAGGCGTCACCAACCGGCTGGGGCTTCTTGAAGCATCCGAAGCATTGCTCGCGAGTGCGCGCGCCAAGCAAGAATCCATTGGTGTGCTGCTGATCGATGCGGATCACTTCAAGAGCGTCAACGATCGCTTTGGCCATGACGATGGCGATCGGGTTCTGCTGGAAATGGTGGCTAATATTCGACGCATGCTGCGTGGCGGCGACATGGTCGGACGCGTCGGCGGCGAAGAGTTCCTTGTGCTGTCGCCCTCCGTTAAAGCATCCGATCTCATCGCGCTGGGCGAACGCATTCGCACAGCCATCGAACGCACGTCGTTTTTCATCGCCGGCGAGACGTATGCCCTTACCGTTTCCATCGGTGCCGCCATCGCCGAGGCAAGCGAACCGGACATGATGGGCGCACGACGCAGAGCCGATAAGGCGCTTTATGAAGCCAAGCGGGCCGGGCGCAATCGCGTCATGATTTCGGCGTCTTGACGGCAAAACGCGAGTTTTTACGACCGCTCAATGTGACGGTTTGTGTCCAATCACGGTCCTTGGCGCCAGGTTGCCAGCGCTGAGCAGGTACCCGAACCCGGCTTCGAAGCAGCGAGTTAGCGCTACCTCCAATCCGGCGGCGCGTAAGCGATGGGCATATTGAGGAAGTTGACGAATATCGTCGATCGACACCTGTCCTGCGGGCCGATGAACCCATTAATTGATCTTTGTCATCCCACAAGCATGCGGCCGTTCGGGTGGCCTGTTTCTGCTCGATCAGTGCTTGGTGGCTGGCTCGATCGGTTGGATGACTGCGTCGATCATATGGATAACACCATTGCTTGACGCGATATCCACGCCAATCAGGTTGGCGCCATCGATCCGGATCTTATTGCCTTCCATGGTGATGGCGGCCGACTGACCTTGCATCATTTTGGGATGCGACATGGTGCCTACATCGGCCGCGGACGCACGGCCTGGAAGGACGTGGTATTTCAGCACAGACACCAATTCGGCTTTGTTTTCCGGCTTCAACCATTCGTCGAGCGTACCGCTCGGCAGCTTGCCGAAGGCATCGTCGTTCGGAGCAAAGATGGTGTAGGGCCCCGAACCGCTCAAGACGTTGGTCAGCCCGGCGACATCCAATGCCTTGCGTAACACGGTGAACGACCCGAGGGAATCGACCGAATCGACGAGATTTCGATTCGGATTATGGTTGTTAACGTTGGTGTTCATCACTTTTCCTGCAAAGAAATCTGCACGCAAACCCGAAGCGGCCGAAGCCGCAGCCCCGGTGCCGACCAAGGACAACTCAGGGAGCGTTGGGGAAAAGTACCGCGAGGCTGAGGCGCCATGGAATGGATCTTCTCTGTGGCACGAATCGACTATGCGCGTCCGCTTGTTACGCGCGTGTAAGGCAACAGCTGCGCCCCAAAACGCATCGAAGCATCGCGCCGATTCCGTATGGTCACGCCACAAGCTGTTTTCCGCTGAGCGAGGCGGCAGAACACATCGCCTCTTAGTTCACCATCGTGCGTTACGCGTGGCTAACAGTGCAGAGCGCACATTAAGCATGCAGGCGATAGATCATTCGTCGGTCCGATAACCCCGGCGTGCGGTTGAGGTCTTCGCCATGAATGTCCGAGCCGCTTCTACCCCACGTTCATCGTCGCGGATTACCAGGTTGTCCGGTTATATCGTGGACATCTTTCAGCGCTCCACGAGAGCATCGCCGCTTCTGGCGCCTCTACCCATCACCCGCCGGCGGGAGCTGCTTTTGGCGCAAGACTTGAAGCGAAACGAACAGCGGATTCGCATGTTGGAGTTGCTGCGCGAGGTCAAGCACCCCCATAGCTAGCCGCTCGACCTTGAAAAAGCAGAGCCATCGAATCGCACTATCTGGACGTCCGGATCCGCGCAAACGGATCTCCAGGTGCCATCCATGGCGTGTTCTGGCGATGCGTTGCGACAAGGCAAGCCTCGTCACAGGACTCCTGTAGATCAGTGCTTGGTTGGCACAATGACGGTATCGATGGCGTGGATGACGCCATTGCTCGACACGATATCTCGCTGCGTAATGTTGGCGCCGCCGATGCTGAGCGTGTCGCCCTCTTTCTTTACTGTCGCGCTTTGGCCCTGCATCATCTTCGGCGCGGTCAATTTCTCGACCTCCATGGCGGTGGTCCGGCCTGGCAGCAGGTGGTACTTCAGGACAGAGACCAGCTCCGCCTTGTTTTCCGGCTTTAGCCAGTTCTCCAGCATGCCTTTGGGCAGCTTGTCGAATGCCGCATCCGTCGGCGCGAAAAAGGTATAGGGGCCCGAACCACTCAGGACATGGGTTAGCTCAGCGGCTTCGAGGGCTTTGCCTAATGTATGGAAAGAGCCATTCGCCGCTGCGGTATCGACGAGGTTCTTGGAGGAAATAGGCGAGATATTGGAGTCATGATTAGACATGTATTTGCCTTGAGTGATGATCCGCGTAGCGGATTTTGAGCGGCCGAAGCCGCAACTCCGATATCAATCGAAGAAGTACTCAGATGGCGTTAGGGAGAGGACCGCGAGGCTGAGACGCCTGCCAAGGAGAGGAATTGCGTTCCCGGCGTTAGAGCAGCATGCGCTTACGGTTGTTAGCTGGAGGTAACGCGTGAAGCACCATATGCGCACCATTGCTGTCGCTGCCCACCGAAACGGTAAATAAGCACGATGTATCCACAACCAATCGCCTGCGTCGTTTCAGCCTCGGCAAAGGAATATGCTGGGGGTGCGAGCTATTCAATAGGCGATGGTCATGACAAGTGTCTCAGGCAAGACTGCAAATGGATTTACGTACGACGGCGACTACGAACACGCCAACTCCGATCGCGTCACCTGGACAGCCACATACAGGCGCGGCGGTCACTTCTATGGAATGCGGCATGGACGCGTCAACGAACTGCTGGGTGTTGCCACGGCGGAGATCGATGCGGCAGTAAAGGACGACATTGAAGCGACGTGGACTCAAGCCACCTAGATGTACTTTTAGCCATCCACCTAAAGATCAAACCTAGTCCCGAAGACCTTGCATACGTCCGGGGCTCAGCAAGCCATCACACTTCGTCATGGCACCGACCTGACGCGACACTGATCGTCGTCTTGGAACCTAGCCGCTTGGTGTGTTTCCTCGCGCGCTCGACAGATCCCCGCACGTCGTTGGCATCCATTTAGCTGCCCGTTAGCAAACGCAAAGTTTTGCGGGACGCCACGACTCATGCGACCGCTTGGAACGACGGAGCGTCCGCCTCTTCATTCGTGATGAATACCTTCACAGCGAAATTTTCGGCTGTGGCGGGCGGCATATGACGATACGCAAATCGGCGAGCTACACTGAATCGAAATCGCCGTTGCATCCCTCTATATAAACTTTCGACCAGGCAAGGCCAAGCATGAGCTTGTTGTACGACTTGTCAGCGAACGCCGTGCGCCGCATTTACGACGCACGCATCGATACCCCGCCCGTCCTGGATGCCGGCGCTTATTTTCCTGGCGCGGCCCGATTTATGTCGTCGTGGCCGGCGATTCGCGATGAGGCGTTGGCGTTGGCTACGCGTATGCAAGCCATACCGCGCTTTCACGACATCATGCCGGCGCAGGCGGAGATCTCCGCGAACGATGGCAAAGATTGGCGGCTGTTTGTGTTGAAAGTCTATGGCGCCGAGATGGATGACAACATGGCAGCCTGCCCCACGTTGGCCAGCATCGTGTCATCGACACCGGATGTACTGTCGGCAACGCTGTCGTTCCTGGCGCCTCATAAACACATTCCTCGTCATCGCGGTCCCTTCCGCGGTGTTCTTCGCTATCAGCTCGGCTTGTCTGTGCCTGTCGATGCCGAAGGGCGGCCTGCCGCGGTGTTGTCGTTGAACGATCAGGAATATCGGATCGGCGATGGCGAGCATCTGTTATGGGACGACACGTATCCGCATGAAGTGTGGAACAACAGCGACCAGCTCCGCGTCGCTTTGCTGCTCGATGTGCGTCGACGTCATATGTCGATGGATATGCGTGTGCTGTCCCGTGCGTTGATCGCTTCCGTGGGCTTGGTGGCCCGATGGCGCGGCGTGGCTTGATAACCGCAAAAGCTCAACGACAAGCTCACGAAATCTTGGCTCTCGATGCGGCAAAGTCGTATCGAGGTGGTCAGAACGGCTTGGCGAATTTCCGGAGCGGCCCTTTTCATTTCACCAAGGCCAAGCCATGGAGAGCCCTCTATGTCGTCGATCCTTCTACGCAGCGTAAAACGGCTAATCCTTGCTTTCGCGTTGATCTCTTGCGCTTTTACGGCCAGCGTAAGCGCGCAAGGCGTCATACAACACGCACTTACGCCTGCGGACAGGACTTCCGTGCAGCAATACACGCTTACCGAAGACAGCTTCCAGAAATTGCTGTCCACGGCGAAGGATGCGAAAGCCAACAAGGTGCAGATCCGCATTCTTGATCCGAATGCGCATTCGCTGGATGAAACAGCCACGCACCTGAACGCAAGTCCGGATGTCCGCGCCTTGTTAAGCCGGCATAGCCTTAACGCACACGACTTTTTGCTCGGCGAATACGCTTTGCTAAGTGCCGAGTTCGCGGTGAAGTACGGCGATCAAGCGGGCAAGCATGGCCAATCCGGCGAACATGGCGTTGTATCGCAAGCATGAAGCGGAGATCGATGCGCTTAGCGGCGACGACAGCAATAACTGAGTACGCAAGCCGTCATTGCGTGTGAACGACGCCATCGCCAATACCCAGGCAAAGGCGCGCGTACCACCGCATCGATGTCGTGGCCGTTGTCTTTGTGCGGTGCGCCTCATGGGAGTTATCGGCCGATGGTGCTTGCCGATTGTTCGCCCATCGGCGCGCCAAATTGGCGTCGGTGATATAGCCGTGCAGAAACAGCAGGTCGGTCCAGAACGTGCTCACAGGAGCCTCCGGGTGAGGGACTTCACATGGGGATGCAGCCGATTAGTCGACGGTTTCACCGGTCAACGGTGTCGCCAGCATCGAAGGCCGCTGCGTAAATGCGCCATACCATGCAGCGAGCCGCGGGCGGCCGGATTCGAAATCAGGCAGGCGGCGGAACTCCAGCCAACTCAATGCGGTGGCGAGTGCGATCTGGCCGATATCGACGTGATCGGCTTTCGCGTTGTGCGGATCGATGCTGGGCTCTTCATTTTCCAGAAAGTCGTACGAGCTCAGCAGCTTCTCCATCAAACCGTCGCGCATCGCGGGATAGCGATAGGGCTCGGGGCGGCGCTCCGTTTCGTGACGCATAGCGATGCCGGCATCGCACAGACCTTGTGCGAGCGCTTGCAGGCGCAAGCTCACCAGCCGTTCGCGACCTGCTAACGGAATCGCTCGTTCGCGCTCGTGCAATCCATCCAGGTATTCGCAAATGACGTTGGAGTCGAATAACGCGAAACCGTCGTTGTGAATCAACACGGGCACCTTTCCGAGCGGGTTCACCCGATACACCTCTTCATTGCGCACCGTTGGGCTGGTTTCGTGGTGTATCACTTGCAGGCTGCTGGCGAGGCCGACTTCGTGGGCCATGACCAGGACTTTGCGCGCGTAGGGCGAATGCGTTTGGTAGAGAAGTTTCATGTATGCATTTTCGCAGCAGAATGCGCGGATTAGCCGCGACTTCCGTCCATTTTGCGTTGCAAAGCCGCACATTTTGAGCTATTTGTGCGGCATGACCGACGACTCCTCCCTGGATGCTTTCGACCGCGACATTCTGCGCCGGGTGCAACAGGATGCACGCACCACGAGCGAGGACATCGGCGCCGATATCGGCCTCTCCGCGGCAGCGGTCCAGCGCCGGCTCAAGCGCATGCGTCAGTTGGGGGTGATCATTGCCGAGGTGGCGATCGTCAACCCGCGCTCGGTGGGCCAAACCATGAGCTTTATCGTGGACGTCGAGATGGAGCGCGAGCGGGCGGACATGCTCGATGCGTTTCGGCGCGCGGCGTGCAGCGATCCTAACGTTCAGCAGTGCTATTACGTCACCGGCGTGGCCGATTTTGTCCTGATCGTGGTGGCGCGGGACATGGACGATTTCGAGGTGTTCACCCGACGCCTGCTGTTCGACAACCCCAATATCCGGCGTTTCACCACCAGCGTGGTGATGGCCCGCGACAAGACCGGCCAGGTCGTGCCCGTCTGAGTCGTCGCGCCCGCATTGCGCCGGGGGCCTAACGTTTTTCGCCAATCGGCCGATAGTGACTTTCGATCTTCCGTTTCTTTCGGCATAGAAGGATTCACTGATCTAACAACGGCGCCCCGGCAAAGACCGGTTAGGCGTGCTTTTTCTTTTTTGCGGGCAAAGGGACGGCCGATCCATCGAGCATGGTGGTAGGGAACGGGTATCGATGCAGCTTCAGGCACAGCTTAGGGCGGCGGCAGCGCTGATGCTCGCCGTGGCTGCGGGCATTTCGACGTATGTATTTTTGGGCTACGCAGACGCGTATACGCAGAGCACGCAAAATCTGCAAACACTGATGTCTTACGAGCTGGTGCTGAAGGCAGGCAACGCCGTATCCGCCGAGCGCGGGCCTTCCAACATTTTGCTCAGCCTCGATCGGGATGCAGGACAACTATACGAATCGACGGAATCCCAGGTTGTCAGATCGCGCTTGCGCACCGATCTAGCGCTCGGCCAGCTGCAGCGTTTGATGCAGACGCAGCAAAGCGATGAACGAAACACGCTGACGTCGACGCAGCAATCCTTGCTACAAGGTCGTGCCCAGATCGACAAGCTGGTTCAGAACGAGCCCTCGGAGCGATCGCCGCAGAACCTTCAGGACGCCATCGATCGGATGATTTCGGCACGGCAACAGCTGGATCCGCTGGTCGACGATTTTTACAGCGCCGCGGTACGGCAAGCGCCGGATCAAGCCGGCATCATGCAGATGGCGCGCATTCTCAGCGATTTGCGCGAATACGGTGGCCGAATCGGTGCCATGTTGATCGTGCCGTTGTCGACACCGCAACCGATCAGTCCCGCACAACGCCTGGTCATTGCCGTGTTACGCGGTCACATCGACCAGTTGCATCGCCTGATGCCAACGCGCATCGGAACGATGGATCGCGCTCCCGACGGTATCCATAGCATGCGTACGCAAGTGGAGCGCGGATTTTTCGGCCATACCTTGCCGCTGATCGACACACTCGTTGCACGCTCCGGATCAGACTACACAGTGCGAGCCGCATCGTTCACGCGGCAGGTCATGCCAGACCTGATGGATCTGGAAAAGCTGGAAGACCTCTTCATGCAGCGGGCTATCGCCCAGATAAGCCGCGTGCAACGCCACGATCGCAAACAGATGGTGTTGACCGGCGCTTACCTGCTCGCGTTTTTCTGCTTGCTGCTCGCCATTCTGCGCGCTGCCGAAAGCCTGATCATTCGCCCGCTATTGCTCGCACGCCAGGAAATCATCGACCTCGCCAGCGGCGATTTGCATCGAGCACCGCGTGCAGGGCGCAGTGCGGAGGTGCGCGCCCTGCACGAAGCCATCGATACGCTAAGACGACACCAGGTGTACGGCATGCAGCTGGCGATCGAACGCGACGAATTGAGCGAGGCGTTGCGCCGGCAAGCGCGCACCGATGCATTGACTGGGCTGTTGAACCGTCACGCGCTGGAGGAACTCACGGGCGATCTGTCTGCCGACCCCGTGGTGTTGACCGAAGATCGAGGCTTGATTCTGCTCGACGTGGATTACTTCAAATCCATCAACGACGAGCACGGTCATATCGTTGGCGATTTGGTGCTGCGTGAAATGGCTCGTCGCATCAAAAGCGTCGTCGCGACACGGCACATGGCGTTTCGTTACGGCGGAGAAGAATTCGCGGTGCTTACAACCCGCATGTCGATGACGGCATTGTGCCATCTCGCCGAAGATATTCGGCATGCCATCGGACATGACGACATCATCGTGCGCAGCACATCGAAACTCTCGGTCACCGCCAGCTTCGGCGTGGCCAAAGGCGATGCCATGCACTCGACATGGCTGGATCTTCTGCATGCCGCCGATAACGCGCTGTATCAGGCGAAGGCTCAGGGTCGTAATCAACTGGTAGCTTCCGCCGAGGTCCCGTTATGAAATATTTGAATTTGACGCCATATTGACGCGCGTTGGCATCGAGGCATATCGGGCACCGCTCTTTTAGAGAGTGATGTTGTCTGACGATGTTTTTTTCCGCCATCAACGTCGCTGCGTTCAGCTGATTTTGTGACGTGTAAATCAGATGTAACACCTAAATTCTCCCAAAGCACTAGACGTCCGCGGCAAGCGGGGAGCACCATCGATGACCCCGGCGTTCAACCGGGAGAGCAGTGGGAGTTGAAGCTAGTCAACGTGACCGCAACCTCGTGGCTGCGTCGGGCCCATACGGCGGTCCGGGTGACTTTCCTTGTGTTTTGTCCTTGCATCCAGAGAGGTGGAATCTCGACGACACAACTTTTTAAGGCTGGCAGATCCATCACAGGGGGACTCGTTTTTTTCATCACCTTAGGGAGATAAAGACGTGAAAACCGAGCATGTGATGATGGGTATATCGATTGCTGCAGCACTTGCCGTGCTGCCATCGGTTACCCTGGCTTCCGCTTCAAACCCTGCGCTTGCAGGCCTCAATACGGCCGAAGCGCCTCGTGTTACCCAGACGGTCGATAATCGTGTCGTCTCTGCGTTGAGTAACACCCATCTGTCGATTCTCGCCAATACCGCGCCTACGGGTGCCGTGGCCGACTCGACCCCCATGAATCATATGCAACTCATTCTCCAGCGCAGCTCCACGCGTGCAGCGGCATTGGAGTCGTTGATTAGTGCACAGCACGATCCCAGTTCATCAAAATTTCACCAGTGGCTAACCCCTGAAGAATTTGGCGCGACGTTCGGCGTGGCAGATGCCGATATCGCCGCTGCAAAAGCATGGCTTGCGTCGCAGGGCTTCACCGTCAATGGTGTGTACCCGAACAAGATGCAGATCGATTTCAGCGGCACAGCTGGGCAGATACGCCAGGCGTTCCATACCCAGGAAAGTCGCTACATGGTCAACCACGTAAGCCATATCGCCAATAGTGCCGATATCAGCGTGCCCTCGGCGCTGCATAGCGTGGTAGTTGGTGTCGCCGGTCTCAATGACTTCCGGCCACAGCCTTTGCACAAGCAACCGCAAGTCGCGCAATTCAACAAGTCATCGCAAAACTTCAAGATTCAGCAGGCCTCTGCGCCCAAGCCTGGTTCCGCACCTAACCCGATGGTCAATTTCACCGGTGGCGTGCGTGGTTTCGTGCCGTACGACATGAATACGATCTACAACACTACGGCGTTGTACAACAGCGGGCTAACCGGTTCGGGTATCACGATTGCTGTGGTCGAAGATCAGGATATGGATGTCGATGACTGGCCGAACTTCGTCAGCCAATTCAACCTTGGCAGTTACGGCGGTACGTTCAACCAGTTCCAGCCATTGCTTTCGCCGGATACGGGCAATTGTTCCGATCCCGGCGGCAACAATCCCGATGAAGAGAGCATCGAAACAGTGTTGGATGCCGAGTGGTCCACGGCCATGGCTCCGGGTGCCAATATCTGGGTGGCGACCTGCAACGATTCGAGCAGCAACAACTTCTTCGGTGGCGTCTTCACTGCGGCGGACAATTTGATCAACGGTACCTCGCGTCCCAATATCATCAGTGCAAGCTACGGATATGGGGAAGGCTTTACGGATACCCCCAGCAAGACAGCGATCGATCTGATGTGGGCGCAGGCGGATGCGGAAGGTATTTCGGTTTTCGTATCCACCGGCGACTCCGGTTCCAATCCAAGCTTAAATGGCTCGATCATCAACGGTGCTCCTGCGATTGACGCCAATTCGTTTGCGACCTCGCCCAATGACACCGGCGTGGGTGGTACGGATACGGCCGATGTGCTGGACGGCACCTCCAAGAAATATTTCAGCAGCACCCTCAATGCAAGCTACGGTTCGGCGCTGTCCTACGTGCCGGAAATCACCTGGAACGAATCCTGCGGCAACACCCGAGCGGCCTCGGATCTGGTCAACCTTACTGCGTTGAAATTCTGCAAGAACGCGTTGATCTACGACCCCAACGGCGACTACGTCACTTCGGAAAGCGGCAGCGGCGGACCTTCGTCGGTCGATAGCAAACCGTCTTGGCAGCGGATCGTTCACGGAGCAGCCAAGGATCAGTCGCGTGATTTGCCGGATGTTTCGTTGTTCGGCGGTTCGTATGGCGGCTATTCGTGGGTGATTCTGTGCACGGGTTTCTATCCGTGTACCGCCAACTTCAGTTCGCCGGTGGAACTGGTCGGCGGCACGTCGCTGTCATCGCCGATGTTCGCAGGCATTCAAGCGCTGATCGATCAGGGCTTGTCCAAGGCTGGCTTGTCCGCAAACCAAGGCAATGCCGCACCGACGCTGTATGAGCTGGCCCGCGCCGAATACGGCGGCGCCACCGGTGCTGCACCATCGACGCTTGCGCAGTGCGACTCCGACAACGGCACCAAGGGAACCAGCAAGTGCGTGTTCCACAACATCACCGACGGCGGCAACTCCACACAATGCATCAATGTTGAAGAGTTTGCGGAGACCACACCTGACTGTTACTACTATGGAACCATTCAGAACTTCGAGGGTTTCTACGGTCCGACACAAGTGGGCCTGACCTCGTCCAATGCGTCGAAGTACAACAGCAACACGGCAGCATTCGCTGCGCAGGCCGGTTGGAGCTTCGCCAACGGCCTGGGTTCGGTGAATGCCAACAATCTGCTCTCAGCGTGGAAGAAGTTTGTCAATGTGAAGTAATTCCTATTGATGTGGTTACCTTTCCCCTTGGTAGTGTGGCTGCCAAGGGGATTTTTTTGCCTGCTGCAAAATCCGGATATTACGTTCGTCGACGAAATATCTATCCGCGCTATGACATAAGCTTCCGTGGTCCCCTCCGCCACAACTATCCCCATGGATCAATCCTCGTTTCACCGCGGCATCGCGCGCGTGACTACCGCGACCAGCTTCGGCTTTGCCCTGGTACAACTGGACGTCACCATCGTAAACGTGGCGTTGCCGCGCATTGCCACCGAGCTGCACACGGGCGTGGCGGGTTTGCAGTGGGTGGTGGATGCTTATGCGCTGGCGTTTGCCGTGCTGTTGCTCGGTATGGGTTATCTGGGCGATCGCCTTGGATCTCGCAAGGTGTATTTGTGCGGCATGACGCTGTTTGCGCTGGCGTCGATACTGTGTGGTTGCGCGACGAATGCGCCGTTGCTGATTGTCGGTCGAACATTGCAAGGCATGGGCGCAGCGGCAATGCTGCCGTGTTCGCTGGCCTTGCTCAGTCATGCCACCGCGCACGAGCATGCATTACGCGCACGCGCCATCGGCTGGTGGACGGCGGCGGGAAGCATCGCCATCGCGGCAGGTCCGATCATTGGCGGATTGCTGATGAGCGTACTGAACTGGCGCAGCATTTTTTTCGTCAACGTACCGGTGTGTCTGGTTGGCGCATGGCTTACTTTGCGTGTGCCCGAGACGGAGCGCAGGGCACAACACAAACATTTCGATCTCCCCGGGCAGCTATTGGCCATTCTCGCCATCACGGGATTGACGATGGCGGTGATCGAGGCGCATCCACTGGGATGGACGCATCCGCTCGTGCTGACCTGCATCGCTGCGGTGCTGGTAACCGCTCCGCTATTCCTCTGGGTGGAGTCGCGCAGCCCCGCACCGATGTTGCCGTTGCGTTTTTTCAAAGCACCCGGATTCAGCGCGGCCGTCGTGTACGGCATCGTGATGAATCTCACGTACTACGGCATCGTTTTTCTACTCAGTCTCTACTTGCAACGCGTCCACGGTTACAGCGCATTGCGTACGGGCCTGGCGTACCTTCCGCTGACGGCGACGTTTTTTGGTGTGAACATATTCAGCGGATGGCTGGTCGGACGTACGGGTGCGCGCTTGCCGATGGTGCTGGGTGCATTGATCGATTGCGCGGGCTTCGCGCTTTTCCTGCTGCTGGGCGCCGATAGCCCCTACTTGTTGATGTTGCCTGCGTTTGCGTTGTTGCCGGCGGGCATGGGTTTGGGCGTACCTGCGATGACGACGACAGTGTTGTCCTGTGTCGAAAAAGAGGCATCGGGCACCGCGTCTGGCGTGCTCAATTCGGCACGCCAGGCGGCTGGCGCAATGGGCGTGGCGTTGTTTGGATCGTTGGCCGGCGATAGTAACGATCGCATCGTCACCGGCTTGCATCTTTCTTCCTGGATCTCGGTCGCGCTATTGCTTGCGTTGGCGGTGCTGGCGTTCCGGTGCATAACGTCTATCGGCGCCGCTCGACGCAGCCAGACCGTGGATCATTGATCCGTGGCGCACATCGCCACGTATGAAAGTGCCGGCGCCGCGGCTTTTTCGTTGGTCGCGAAGCCTATGTATCCGTCTGGCCGAATGATCAACATTGTATCGCTGTGTATGTCGTAACCCCGGGCGGCATGTCCTTCGGCGTCGAGCAACGCGTGCGTCGATTCCTTTGCGTTCGGCGCGTCGATCGTAAAACATTTGATCGCATGGCCATGCCGCGTTTCGATCTGTGCGATCACATCGTCCCACCCGGCTCCGAACGCAAGTAGCGTGAAGTGTGGGCCGCGAAAGAGATCGAGCAGCCGGTATTGATGATCGCCGCTGCGCAAACCCGGCGCATCGGGTGCGCGATCACCCGCATGCACCGCACCGGGCGTTTCACGATGTTCCTGCGCAAGGCGGCTGTTGCGGTAGTTGATGCCCAGTTGCAGTGTTTCGGCGTTACGCGGCGCGGCGATCTGCTTGGTGGTCGCTACGTTCGCCAGCAATGCGTTTGACATGCCCAGCACCCACGCAGCGATGGGTAGGCGTTCCTCTTCGTAGGTATCCAAGAGCGCGCTGTCCACGCCGCTCATCACGGCGGCGAGTTTCCATCCAAGGTTGTAAGCGTCCTGGATACCCGTGTTCATACCTTGTCCGCCGGCTGGCGAATGAACGTGCGCCGCATCACCGGCCACGAACGCACGACCGACACGATAGCGATCCACCATGCGCACATTGGCGCGCCAGAACGACATCCACGTGGGATCGGACAGCCGGATGTCGCTGCGATTGCTGCGCGCATCGAGCATCTGCTGGAACACGGCCAACGAAGGCTCCGTCGGCGCATCCGGATGAAGCGACGCCTGAAACTGATACATATCGGTACCCGGCAGCGGCGCGAGCGCGACGAAACCCTCATCGGTGCGCCACGCATGCCAGAACTCGCGATCGATGCCGCTGGCTTTGACGTCGCCGACAAACATGCGATGCGTTTCGAGTGTTTCGCCCGTGAATGCGATGCCGAGCAAATGGCGCGTCGTGCTGCGACCACCGTCGCAAGCGACTAACCAGTTGGCATGCACAGTTTCGGTAACGCCTTCGTGCAACAGCGTGGCGGTAACGGCAGTTTCATCTTGGGTAAGGTCTTGGAGTGTCGTGGCGTATTCGACACATCCACCAAGTTCAGCGAGCCGCTCGCGCAGGATGCCTTCGATGCGCCATTGCGGGATGAGCAGCGTCGATCCGTACGGCACATCCGGACGCGACTGATGACCCTCATGGATGTCCTGATCATGGTGATTACCATCCGCGTCGTAGAAGCGGAGCGGCACATGAAAACGGCCGCCAGCCAACGCCTTGTCCACCACGCCGAGATCGTCGAGCACTTCCAGCGACCGCGGTTGGGTGCCTTTGCCGCGCGACGCCACCGAGGGCTGCGGCATCGCATCGACTAAACGACATGCCACGTTCCGCCGCGCGAGTTCGCAGGCCAGGACAAGGCCGGTGGGGCCAGCGCCGACGATAAGAACAGCCGTGGGGACGGGTTGGGCCATGGCGAGACACTCCTCTCTAACATCGTTAGGGAGTAATCTATAACACGGTTAGAGGCCTCTTACAACGTTAGAGACTTATCGGAGAAGCGGATGCGCGTGGGAAGAGAGCCGGTCGTCAGGGCCGGTCTGACGCTGCTGGATGCTAACGGCCTGGAGGGCCTGACGCTGAGGGCGATTGCGGCCGAACTGGGCGTCAAGGCACCCACGCTCTATTGGCGATTCAAGAACAAGCAGGATCTGGTGGACGAAATGGCGACCCAGGTCCTCGCCGACTGGGCCAAGGCGTTCCGCACCCAGCCCCAGCCTACGTCCTGGCAAGACTGGTCGCGATCTTACGGAAGCGGCCTGCGGGAAACCCTGCTCCGCTATCGCGACGGGGCTCGCATGGTCGCCGGTTCCCGCCTTACCGATACGCGGCTTTACGCCTCCATGGAACACGTTTTGGAGGCTTTCCAGACTGCGGGTATCGCGCCGTCCGACGCCGTCTTGTGCATGGGGACGATCTACAGTTACGTGATCGGTTTCACCATCGAACAGCAAGCCGTGCTGTCGCCCAAGGGTGAACGCGATCCGCGTTATGCCTTGTCCGAGCGCGAAGCGCGGATCGATGCCGAGCGCTATCCCTTGTCGCGCAGCATTGGCCCGGATGTGTTCGACAACTATGACGCGCGTTTTGAGCGCGGCCTTCGGATCGTCATCGCAGGTTTCGCGCAGGAAATTGCCGATTAGACGTTGTCTGCGCTGCGCCTAACGTTCGCCATGCCTCTGTAACCTGCGCACTTCACCCTGCCCGGATTGCCAAATCGGCTGTTCCCGGGTGGGTGTCGTGTCGTTTCTATCGGATATCCGTCGCCATCCCATGGCGATCAACCTGCTGGCCGGCGGCGCTGCGTTCCTGGCCTACGCGTCGATGTACGCCTTTCGCAAACCCTTCACTGCGGCCTCGTTCGAAGGCATGCATCTGGCTGGCATTGACTACAAAGTCTGGCTGGTGATTGCGCAGGTGTTGGGTTACATGCTGAGCAAGGTGCGTGGCATTACGTGGATCGCGGAAATTCAGCGCCAACGACGCGCACGCACCTTGGCGGCATTGATCGGCTTTTCGTGGATCGCGCTGCTCGGATTCGCGTTGGTTCCCGCTCCTTGGAACATCCCGTTCCTATTTCTCAACGGATTGCCGTTGGGCATGGTGTGGGGCGTGATCTTCGGCTATCTCGAAGGTCGGCGCGGCACCGAACTGATGGGCGCGTGCATGTGCGCCAGTTTTATCGTGGGATCGGGCGTGGTGAAATCGGTGGGCACGTGGCTGATGGTGCGCTGGCATGTCAGCGAATTCTGGATGCCTTTCGCCACCGGCATGGTGTTCATACCACTGCTGTGCGCAGCTACTTGGATACTGGAACATCTGCCCGCACCCGATGCATCGGATATCGCCGCGCGCAACGCACGCATCCCGATGGACGCCAAAACACGGCGCGCGTTTCTCGCCCGCTTCCTGCCCGGCATCGCCATGATCGTGATGGCGTACATTGCGCTGACAGTCACGCGCGATTTCCGCGATAACTTCGCCGCGGAAATCTGGAGCGATCTGGGCCGCGGCGGCGACGCTTCCGTGTTCACCGAGACCGAAGTGCCGATCGCGATCGCCGTGTTGATCATCACCGCCTTCACGATGGCGGTGCGGGACAATCTGAAAGCGCTGATGCTCAATCACGTGCTGATTTTCGGCGGCTTTGCCACGGCGGTGTTCGCCACGTGGCTGCACAATCACGCCATGATCGATCCCGTCGGCTGGATCGGTTTGAGCGGCTTCGGTTTGTACCTCGCTTACGTGCCTTACAACGCCACGTTCTTCGAACGGATGCTGGCGACGTTTCGTGTGACCGGGAACGTAGGTTTCATCATGTATATCGCCGATAGCAGCGGATACATGGGTAGCGTCTTGGTGATCCTGGTAAAAGAATTCGGCGGCATGCACCTGTCGTGGGCGTCGTTCTATGCCGATACCGTGATGACGCTATCGAGCATCGGCATGGCGATTACCTTGGTGTCCGCGCTGTATTTCCACGAAAAGGCACGGCGGTCGAAAGTGCCCGCGGGTATGCCGGCGACAGCCTGAATTCGTATCTCGTGCCGTTAGATCCAAGGCCTCGTCACGTCGATGCGAGGCGCCGGTTGCACTTACGCGTGATGCCGTGCGATGAAGCGCGCTAAGCGCGCCTAAGCATCTTTTTCCGATGGCACAACCATGGCGATCCTCGGAGGAGCGTCTGCGTGCCTTACTGGCAACGCCATAACCTCGAAGGGGCTACGCAGCGGCGGCACGATGCGCAGCCGTGGCACGAGCCTGACGACCTCTCCCGTTTTCATCGGTGGATGCGTTCCAGGCGGGTCTTTCACGTTCATGAGAATCCCAACCCCATGCAGGTGCATGACCTGCGTTCACGAGCAACATAAAACACCCGCACCCCAAGGGTTTCGGGAAGGCTCAGAGGCGAGAATGGCCAATCGCGGGCTGAGATGCCTGCCGCCCTGAAGGCAGGACGGGCACCTGTTCATGCTGCGCCTTCAGGTGTTACGTGGTGGTAACGGGCCAAGCAGCGTATAAACTGTGCTATGGCTCGTTACACAAACCTTACGGGAAACCGCCTAGAGTGAACGGACACTTCATGGCACTGTCTGGTTTCAAGAAGACGACCTGCAAGTAGCTCAGCCCTGCTATGGGGGATTCGACTGAGTGAGTACCCCCGAATTTTCGGGGCATCGGACCAATGATTTGCCGATCTGCGTAACCCAGATCACCGCCCAGGTAGAGCTATGACCACCACCCCCAAGCCGCTTTCCGCTGCCGATATCCATAACACCTACTCCATGGGTATCCGGGATGCAGCCTCGAACAAACCCGTTACTGGCGAATACAAGCGCACATCTCACAACGGCAGAGAGCCCGGCCATCCCGGTTCGCCCCCGCCGCGCCTTCCGGTCGAGAAGGGTAAAAAGCGGCGCTGAATAGCCCGTCTTTGGCTTAAGCGTTCATCTTGAAAGTACGTCATACATGGCGTAATCGCTGGCGCAAACAACGCCAGCCGTTGCCCTGTTTCGTCGCGCAACGGCGCTTCGCATCAACGCCTCATCACGTAACGGCGCACCATGACTCGCCTTGCCTGAGTGTCTAGAATCGTCCACTTTCGTCGACGAGAAAGCACGCGTGCAAGCACGATATTTTGAGCTTGGCGATGGCCTGGAAGCCAAACCCGCTTTACGCAGCGACGCCGACGCACTGATCGAACTGGTTCGTCACAACGTCGGCCATATCGGGCGCTATTTACCGCCGGTTGCCGACATCGTTACCCCTGAAAAAGCCCAGGCCCATTTCGATCTCGTTGAAAGACAGATTGAAGAGGGAAGCTTGATCGACTGGCACCTGTATCAGGACGGCAAGCTCTGCGGCGAAATTCGGTTCAACCATATCGAAGCGACGAATCGTAAAACGGCAGTGGGCTGCTTTATCGATTCACGCTTGCAAGGGCGCGGCCTGATTAACCGTGCTATGACTCGCCTGTTGGCGTATGCGTTCGAAGAGTTGCGTTTCAATCGTGTCGAATGGCGTTGCGATGTGAGCAACGTATCTAGTCGGAAAGTCGCGGAACGTTTAGGGTTCGTGCTGGAAGGTCGGCTTCGCCAGGCGCAATGCTCGGAGAGTGGCTTTGAGGATGTGCTCGTATTCAGCCTACTAGCGAGTGAGTACGTTGCGCGAACGCGGAAAATCGCGGCTATTCCGTAAAAGCTCAACCGACAAAGATGGACGATGCATGCATGAAGGATGGTCTTCGTGCACAGCGAGCACACGCGCCAATGCGCAACTTCGCGAAGAAAATGTGAATGTGTGATGCAGATCGACTATTCGTCGGCAGAACCATTTACATCACGGCAACAGGTCTGTTTCACGTCATCAAAGTGGCACACACGATCCATATCTTCGGCTGACCCAAATCATGGACGGGCACGAAGATGATCGAGCTTAGCCGCCGTAAATTTCTCTCGTTGTCAGTCAAAGCCGCTGCGCTTGGCATTACCGGATCGACGCTTGGCGGCGTATTCAAATCCGCGCAAGCGGCGACCACCGCTGCAACGGGAACCATCAACGACGTCAAGCACGTGATCATCTTCATGCAGGAGAACCGAAGCTTCGATCACTTCTTCGGAACACTGCAAGGCGTGCGCGGCTTTGCCGACAGAGCGGGCATCACGCTACCCGGCGGATACTCCGTGTTCGATCAGCCAAACGGATCGGCACGCCAATATCCCTGGGCGTTCAACACCACCTCGCCCGCTTCCGGTCAAACCGGCGAGGTGATCACGCAGTGCGATGGCAGCCTCGATCATTCCTGGGCGACGCAGCATCAAGCCTGGGACAACGGGAAGATGGACGAGTGGGTCTCGGCCAAAGCAAACGTCCGCACGCTGGGCTATCTGACTCGCGCCGATATTCCGTTCCATTACGCGCTCGCCGACGCGTACACCGTTTGCGATCACTATTTCTGCTCCACCCTCAGCGCGACAGGTCCTAACCGTACCTATCTTTGGGGCGGCATGATCGATCCAACCGGCGCTAACGGCGGACCTGCCTATGACGGCGGCGCAGAATCGGGCCTCACCTGGCAAACCTACGCCGAAGCACTGGGAGAAGCCGGTGTGAGCTGGCAGGTTTTCCAGGTCGCCTCGGACAATTTCACTGACAACGGCTTGGCGTTTTTCAATCAGTTTGCCAATGCATCCACGACCAGCTCTTTGTATAAGCAAGGCATGTCGTCGGTGCCGATTATCGATTCGGGCGCCTACTACTCCACACCCGCCAGCATCGCCGCGGCCATTCAGAACGACGTGGAGAATGGCACGTTGCCGCAAGTCAGCTGGATCGTGGCCAGTCAGGATTTCTCCGATCATCCCGACGCACCGCCTGAAAACGGCGCCTATTTTCTCAACCTGATTTTGCAAGCACTGGCCACGAATCAGGAGACGTTCGACTCCACCGTTCTTATTCTCAACTACGACGAAAACGACGGCTTCTTCGATCACGTTCCACCGCCGATTCCGCCGGCCGGCACGGCAGACGAATTCATTACGGTTAGCGGCCAAACCGTGCCCATCGGCATGGGCTTCCGCGTTCCGATGGTTATCTGCTCGCCGTGGACGCGTGGCGGCGTGGTGGACTCGCAGATCTACGATCACACATCGGTGATCCAGTTTCTCGAGACGTGGACCGACGCGATCGGTAAACCCGCCATGTGCTCATCCATCAGCGCTTGGCGACGCCAAGTGAGCGGCGACCTTACCGGCGCGTTCAACTTCGCCAATCCGGTGCAAGGCTTGCCTACCAACTTACCGGCAGCAACGACCTACATCAACCGTGAAACCACCTGCGATCCGCTGCCCAATCCCTCCGACAACAACGCCTCCAATAGCCTGCCGAAGCAGGAAACCGGCACACGCACGGCACGTGCGTTGCCTTATCAGCCCGATGCCAACATCTCTTCATTTCAATACGGCTCGAACGGCGAGATTCTCGTGTGGATCGAGATGTTGAACGTAGGCACCTTCGCAACGCGTGCTGTTCCTCTGGCGATTTACGCCAACGCATACCGCAGCGGCGGTCCTTGGCAGTACACGGTAAGTCCCTACACTAATGGTGCCAACGGTTCCGTCAGTGACTACTTCAATATCGGAACAGGCTACGGAAGCGGCGACTACGACTTGACGTGCGTCGGCCCGAATCGCTTTCTGCGTCGCTTCGCTGGCAACGTCAACAACTCCGGCAAAACGTGCAGCATCACCTCATCGTATGCCACCGATCCCGTGTCGGGTCAGCTCGCCATTTACTTTGCGATGACCAACACAGGCACCAAATCCGTCACCTTCACCATCACTTCCAACAACTACACCACAGCCGGCCCATGGACCTACACCGTGGCCGCAGGCGCAACGGTGAACACCTATTTCTCAGCCGTCGCCAACACACAGGGCTGGTATGACTTTACGGCCACCATCAGCGGCGACACGAGCTGGATACGCCGGTACACCGGCCATCTGGAAAATGGCAGCGCTTCGGTTACTGGATAGTATTTAAGCATTCGAGTGCGAGCGCTGACAGTTACCGAGAGAAAGAAGATGGCAGGGGTTAAGTTGAACTTTTAAAGAGATCCAGCTTGCCGGTTTAGTGCATCCGTTGGGGCTGTATGTCCGCGCGGCGCTCAATGCTCGGCGCGAATCGCCTGCAGCAAGCTGGCGCCCGCATCGGCGAGGCACCCGTCGTTGTGGATTACCACGCTACCTGGTGGTACCGGATACGCATCCGCGCGTGCGAGGCGTGCGGCGATTTCCGGTTCGGTTTCGCGACCGCGCGCAGCAAGGCGTGCGGCGATTGACAATGCGCTGGCGGTGATCAATACAGGGCGCAGCGATTGAAATCGCTCACAAGCAAGATCGAACGCGCCGCGTGAGCCGTTCACCAATACATCGGCGCCGCGTGCCAGCCAGTGCGCCACTTCGTTGCCGATGCCGTAATGCAAACCATGCGCTTGCCACGTCAGCGCGAACAAGCCGCGTTGTTCGCGCGATTGAAATTCCTGTTCGCTCAGGGCGACGTGGTTTTCGCCGCCAGCATGTGCGGGTCGGGTGATATAGCGGTGTGCGCAAAGCACACCGTGCGCTGCGCCGTGTTCGCGCACCCAGGCGAGCACGCTGTCTTTGCCGGCGCCGGACGGCCCCATGACGTAATACAGGCGGCCGGCGCTCATGCTTGGTTTCCTAGCGGAATGCGTGCGATGGGTTCGTAGGGTTGATCGGCGGCGGGTTCGCGACAGATGGTGAGTGCGTCGATGTGGGCGAGCGATCGATTCGCGCCATGTTCGATTAGCCATGTGCTTAGCGCTTGTTCTTCCGCATGGCTGGCGCGTGCGGACAAGGTCATGTGAAAGCGGTAACGCTGGATGACGTATGGATAACCGTAATCGCGAAACAGCGCGAGCTCTACGTCGTCGAGTCCGCCGGCGCGACGCTGCCATGCCGCGTCGGTGAGTGGTGCGCGCAGTGGATTGAGCGCGCGTACGCAGCGTTCGGCCAAGGCGCTGATAGCGGTTTGATCGCCGCTGGGACGCAGGGCGAGAAAGCCGCCGAGGGTGTCGAGTGCGAGCGATAGCTCAAAAGGTTCGACGTGTTGGGCGATGGGGATCAATTTTCGATACAGGTCTTCGTAGCTTGCATGCGTCGCCAGTGCGAAGGGCGCGGTGAGTGTGGCGTGCCAGCCGTAGCGGCGCACGTTGGTGAGCAACTCGTGCAGTCGCTTTGGCGCGATATCGGGGATGGCGTCGGTGGCTAGCCAATCGCGCCCGAAGGCGTGCAGCCCGCTGCCTTCGGCGTGGCAGAAGTAGACGGCGTAACGCATCGTCAATCGTTCATCAGCACAAGTTGCACCCAATCGCCGGAGAAGCGCGTGATGCCGTATTGCACCGGCACGCCGCGCGTATCGACGTTGATGGATTGTACGTAGAGCACCGGGCGATTAGGCGGCTGTTTCATGATGCGTGCAGTGTTGGCGTCGGGTAAACGCGCGGAGACGCGCGTGTATTTGCGTTCGTAATCGGTGACACCGAATTCGCTGAGCGTGCGGGTGACCGATTGCAAGCGCCGATATACCGCGGGCAGGCCGGAGAAGCGTGTGGCGGGAAAGTAGGCGGTGCTGTAGTCGACGACGTGTCCATCCGCGCGGTCTAGGGTTTCGATGCGGTAGGTGTATTCGTGACGATCCAGGCCGAGCGATTGCGCCACTTGCGGCGGCGGAATTTCGCGCGCTTCTTCCAGGAATTCCATGTCGGCTTCGACATTGAGGTTGCGCATGTTCTGGGTGAAGCGCGTACGCCGGCTGATGGGGTAGTCCAGCGTGTGCTCTTGCACGAAGGTGCCGCGGCCTTGCTCGGTGCGCACCAGATTGCGCTGTTCCAGCGCAGCGATGGCGCGGCGCACGGTGTGCCGATTGACGTTGAAACGCGCGGCCAGTTCCTGCGCGGAGGGCAGTTGTTCGCCCTGGCGTAGCTGGCCTTTAAGAATGTCGGACGCGAGGATGCCGCTGATTTGGCTCCATAGCGCCACGCCTCGTCCTCGTTCGATCTCGTTCATACCACTTCCTTAGCCTGTCTATAGACCGTCATGGCAGCGGCACGCTGGGCTGCTGCAATGGGTTTCGCCGGGCGTCCCCTCACGCCCGGGTCTGTCTAGATAACTAGACATTTGTGACAAGCCTAGGAATCCCCATGGACACCCCCCCTAACTTGGCGCGCGCGCAATGGATGTCGCTGCTGGCGCAGGCCGACCCGGCCGAGCTGGTCGCCGCGATGGATGGCTTTGCGCCGCCGGCCGATACCGCGTGGCTGCGCCCGGCGCAGACCGGTCTATACATGTTGCGCGGGCGGGTCGGGGGCACCGGCCCGCAATTCAATTTCGGCGAGATCACCGTCACCCGCTGCAGCGTGCAGGCGGCTGGCCATATCGGCCATGCCTGGGTGCGCGGTAGCAATGCGCGCCATGCGGAGCTGGCGGCGCTGGCGGACGCCCTGTTGCAGGACGACGCGCAGCGCGTTTCTGTGCAACGGCAGGTGATCGAGCCGCTGCGCCACTCGCTGGACCAACACCGCGACAAGGCCAGCCGCAAGGCGGCGGCCAGCAAGGTGGAGTTTTTCACCGTGGTGCGGGGCGAATGATGCTGGCTGCCTTTGCCACCACCGTTTTCGATAGCCAGCGCACGTTCCGTGAGCTATTGCAGGCGATGGCCCGTCCCGCTGCGCCGCGCGCACTGCCGATTTTGCCGCCTTCGCCGGCATCGATTGCGCCGGCTGCGATGGCGGTTCTGTTGACGCTGTGCGATGCGACCACGTCGGTGTGGCTGCAGCAGCCGCAGGAAGATGCCGTGGAGCATCTGCGTTTCCATGCCGGGTTGCGTTTGGCGGAGCGGCCGCAGGACGCGGATTTCGCGTTGATTACCGATCCCGCCTCCATGCCGTCGCTGACGTCGTTTGCGCATGGCGATATACGTTATCCGGACCGTTCTGCGAGTTTGATCATTCAAGTTGCCGCATTCGGCTCCTCTCCCTGTGTGCAGGGGGAGGTCGGGAGGGGGTCGCTTGCACTCGCCTCAACGCAAGACTGTACGACCCCACCCCAACCCTCCCCTGTAAACAAGGGAGGGAGTAGTCGCGCGATGCACTTTGCCGGCCCCGGCATCCGCGAGACTGAAATCTTGGCGATCGACCGCTTGCCTTCCGATTTCTGGCAGCAGCGCGCGGCGATGTCCGTGCAGCTTCCGCTAGGTGTCGACCTGTTTTTCGTCGCTGCGCAACAGGTCGTTGCGTTGCCGCGTACGACCCGTTTGCTGGAGAGCTGAATGTACGTTGCCGTGAAAGGCGGCGAGCAGGCGATCGCTCGTTCGCTGGAATTGTTGGCCGAGGCGCGCCGTGGCGACACGGCCGTGCCGGAACTTGAGCTTGCGCAGATTCGCGAGCAGCTGCGCCTGGGCGTGGCGCGCGTGATGCAGGAAGGCTCGCTGTACGACGAAGAGCTGGCCGCGCTGGCCATTCGCCAGGCCGCGGGTGACATGCTGGAAGCGATCTTTTTGCTGCGCGCGTATCGCACCACTTTGCCGCGCTTTGGCTACACGCAGCCGCTGAATACCACGGCGATGCGCGTGCACCGCCGCGTGTCGGGAACATTCAAGGATATTCCGGGCGGCCAGGTGCTAGGCCCCACCTACGACTATACGCAGCGTTTGCTGGAATTCGACACGACCGCGCCTGCCGTCGTGACACCCGCGGATGCGCCGCTGCCCTTGAACATGCCGCGCGTGCTGGATCTGCTCGATGCAGAGGCATTGATCGAACGCATCGATGCTGGCAACGATCCGGAGCCGATGGATCTCACCCGCGAGCCGCTGATGTTTCCCGCAGATCGCGCGACGCGTTTGCAGAATCTCTCACGCGGAGACGAAGGTTTTCTGCTCAGCATGGCGTACTCCACGCAGCGCGGTTATGCGGAAAGCCATCCGTTCGCCGGCGAGATCCGCATGGGCGAAGTGGATGTCGTGGTGTGCCCGGAGGAATTGGGCTTTGCCATCGAGATCGGTGCGATCACGTTGACCGAGTGTCAGATGATCAATCAGTTCCACGGTGGCAACGGTATGCCACCGCAATTCACGCGCGGCTACGGCCTGAGCATGGGCGAAGGCGAACGCAAGGCGATGTCGATGGCTTTGGTCGATCGCGCGCTGCGTTGCGATGAATTGGCCGAAGCCAATGTCGCGCCGGCGCAGAATCAGGAATTCGTGCTGTCGCATTCGGACAGTGTGGAGGCCTCCGGCTTCGTGCAGCATTTGAAGTTGCCGCATTACGTGGACTTCCAGGCGGAATTGTCGTTGTTGCGCACGTTAGCTGCGCAACACGCGGCGGATACCGATGAGCAGCTCTCAAGTGTGGTCGGAGGACAGCGGCCATGACGGCAATGTGCACGCAACGCGCAAATATGCTCCCTCTCCCCGGCGGGGAGAGGGTTGGGGTGAGGGGTTGGGCTGGCCATGTCCTCCACTTCATCAAGGGACCTTTTGTTCCGATTTCACGCAAAAACACAGCTCTTCGGCACGCCGGCCCCTCACCCCAACCCTCTCCCCGAAGGGGAGAGGGAGTGACATCCCTGCTATGAATTACAACTTTGCCTTTCTCGACGAAGACACCAAGCGCATGCTGCGGCGCGCGCTGCTCAAAGCCGTGGCGATTCCCGGTTACCAGGTGCCGTTCGGTAGCCGCGAAATGCCCTTGCCTTACGGCTGGGGCACCGGCGGCATCCAGGTCACCGCCGCCTTGCTGGGGCCTGACGATGTGCTGAAAGTGATTGATCAAGGCGCAGACGACACCACCAATGCGGTGAATATTCGCCGCTTTTTTGCCCGCGTGGCGGGTGTGGCCACCACCGAGCACACCGCCGATGCCACGCTGATCCAGACGCGCCACCGTATTCCTGAAACATCCTTGCGCGAAGATCAGATCCTCGTGTTCCAGGTACCGGAGCCCGAACCGCTACGCACTTTGGAGCCCCGGGAAGCCGAGACGCGCACCCTGCACGCCCTGGCCGATTACGGACTTATGCACGTGAAGTTGTACGAAGACATTGCCCAGTACGGGCACATCGCTACCAGTTACGACTACCCGGTATTGGTCGACGGTCGATTCCTTACCTCGCCCTCGCCTATTCCGAAGTTCGACAACCCCAAGATGGATCACTCGCCGGCACTGATGTTGTTCGGCGCGGGCCGCGAAAAACGCCTGTATGCGATTCCGCCTTACACGCGCGTGGAGAGTCTGGCCTTCGAGGATCATCCGTTCGAGATTCAACGCTGGGAGCATCAGTGCGAACTGTGCGGTTCGGGCGAAAGTTATCTGGATGAGGTCGTGGTGGACGATCGTGGCACACGCATGTTCGTGTGCTCCGATACTGATTTCTGCGGCCAGCGCCGTGCGGAGGCGCAGGCATGAGCATGATGCGTGCGCTTTTGATCGTCGCCCCGGCGAACGCCGGGGCCCAGCGCCTTGAGCGCGCCGAAGACACTGGGCCCCGGCATTCGCCGGGGCGACGGGTTTTCTGCGCGTGTTCGTCGAGGTTCGCATGAGCGCGCTGCTGCAAGTACGCGGCTTGAGCCGCCACTACGGTCAACGCATCGGTTGCGAGGATGTGAGTTTCGATCTGCATCCAGGCGAACTGTTGTGCGTCGTCGGCGAATCGGGCTCGGGCAAATCGACCTTGCTCAATACCGTCGCCGCGCAACTGGCACCAACCGCCGGCAACGTGCGCTATCGGCAACGTGACGGCAAGTGGTTGGAGCTGGGTGCGTTGAGCGAAGCGGATCGTCGTCGCCTCGCCCGCGAGGAGTGGGGCTTCGTTACGCAGAATCCACGCGATGGCTTGCGTCTCAACGTCAGCGCGGGTGCCAACGTGGCCGAACGGCTGATGGCGCTGGGCATGCGCAATTACGGTCAATTGCGCGACATTGCGCGCAGCTGGCTGGAACGCGTGGAGATCGATGCCACACGCATCGACGATGCGCCTACCGGATTTTCCGGCGGCATGCAGCAACGCTTGCAGATTGCGCGCACGCTGGTGACGCAACCGCGCCTGGTTTTTATGGACGAACCCACCGCAGGTCTCGATGTGTCGGTGCAGGCACGCATTCTCGACTTGTTGCGCCGCCTGGTGAACGAACTGGGCCTGGCCGCGGTGATGGTGACGCACGACCTGGCCGTCGCACGCCTGCTGGCCGCACGCACGATGGTGATGCAAGGCGGCCGCGTGGTCGAAACCGGCCTCACCGATCAGATACTCGATGACCCGCAACATCCGTACACGCAATTGCTCGTTTCTTCGGTATTGACCACATGACCACCGCCCTGATGCTTGAACTGCGGGACCTCAGCAAGTCCTTTGAATTGCACCACCAGCACGGTGCGCGCTTGAACGTGTTGCGCGGTCTCGATCTACGGTTGCACGCTGGCGAATGCGTGGTGTTGTCCGGTCCGTCCGGCGCCGGCAAGAGCACGTTGTTGCGCGTGATCTACGCCAATTACCATCCGACGTATGGTGCCGTGTATGTGCGTCATGGCGATCGCTGGCTGGATCTTGCCAAGGCTACGCCGCATGAAGTGTTGGATGTGCGTCGGCGCACGCTGGGCTACGTGAGCCAGTTTTTGCGGGTGATTCCACGCGTGCCCACGCTGGATATCGTTGCCGAACCGGCGTTGCAAATGGGCGTGAGCGAGCAACGCGCACGCCAGCGTGCCGCCGATCTATTGCGCCGTTTGAACGTGCCCGAACGCCTATGGCCATTGCCGCCAGGTACTTTTTCCGGTGGCGAACAGCAACGCGTAAACATCGCGCGAGGCTTGATCGTGCCGCGCCCGGTGCTGCTGCTGGACGAGCCGACCGCATCGCTCGATGCCGACAACCGCGCCGTGGTGGCGGAGTTGCTGGCCGAAGCGCGCGCCACCGGTTCGGCCGTGCTCGGCATTTTCCATGACGAGGACATGCGCGATCGCGTCGCCACACGCCTATTTCCGATGCAAGCCCTTGAAGCCGCCTGACCTTGACCGTTGAGACGACCATGAATGACTTAGCTTTGACCAATGCGCGCATCGTGCTGGACAACGGCGTGCTGCACGGCACCCTTATCGCGCGCAACGGCCTGATCCGGCTGGTGGAAGAAGGCTCCACCCAGGCACCGGGCGCGATCGATTGCGAGGGCGATTACGTGGTGCCCGGGCTGATCGAGCTGCACACGGACAATCTGGAAAAGCACCTAATGCCGCGCGCCGGCGTGATCTGGCCGTCGATACCCGCCGTGCTGACGCACGATGCGCAGATCGTAGCGGCCGGCATCACCACCGTCTTCGACGCGTTATCGGTGGGCGATCTGGAAGAAGAGAGCGTGCGCATCGAAACCTTGCGCAGCACGTATGACGCGATCCTCGAAGGCCAGGCCAGCGGCGCGTTGCGCGCGGATCATTGGATTCACCTGCGCTGCGAGCTGGCGTATCCGCGTTTGATGGAAGCGCTCGAACCCTTGATGGATCACGGCAGCGTACGCCTGCTGTCGCTGATGGATCACACACCGGGCCAACGCCAGTACCGCGATCTGCAGCAATATCGCAAGTATTACAGCAAGAATCACATGACCTGGACCGAGGACGAATTCGCCGACGTGGTGAAGCGTCGTACCGAACAGCAGGCCACCTACAGCGCGAAACACGAGAACGCTGTACTTACGATGTCACATGGCCGGAATATGATTTTGGCCAGTCATGACGATACGGATGCGCAACAGGTGGACCATGCGCGACGCATCGGCGTGACGATCTCGGAATTTCCTACGACACAAGAGGCGGCCAACGCCGCACACGCACACGGGCTGACCACGGTGATGGGCGCCCCCAACGTGGTGCGTGGCGGATCGCATTCGGGCAATGTCGCCGCGCTTGAATTGGCGCACAGCGATCGCCTGGATATGTTGTCGTCGGACTACGTGCCGGCCAGCCTGCTGCATGGTGCTTTCCTGTTGCATACACAGGCGGGTTGGTCGATGCCGCGGGCGATGGCGACGGTGAGCAAAAATCCCGCAAAAGCGCTGGGTTTCAGCGATCGCGGGCAGCTCAAGCCCGGCATGCGCGCCGATGTGGTCCGCATGCGCAACATGGATGGTTTGCCCGTCGTGCGCAACGTGTGGGTGAACGGACAGCGTTCGTTCTGACCGGTCGCTCGCGGCAGACGTCCATGCCGCGAGCCTTCCTGGCTGCCAGCAAACGGAACATTCCCCTAGACAAGTGACCGCCGCGATGCGGCGAGAGATCTTGCGCGGAGGGTTTGTGTTTTGGCGCTTCGCATAGCCGACACCTTCTTGCGTCTCGACATCCCGCTAGACAGGTGCGTCTAGACAAGCAGCCGTAGATGTCGCCTTCACGAAGGCAAGACGCAATCCCCGCACAACGTTCGTGCAACTAGCGCCGGGTGTAATGGAACGTGCCGTCATTCGCAGAGCGTACCTAGGGGGCACGCCTGCATATTTCCATTCACTTTAAGGCTGCTCTATGACCTCGCTTCGCGCTCCGCTTTGCCTTGCGCCCGCCGTTGTGCCGTTGCCCGCGCAAGCCAATCCCTTCGTCACCGCCTATGCCGCCCGCGACAACGCCTGCGGCGCCCGTCACTGACGCAGCCTCGTTAAGACATTCGCTACCGCCCATCTGGAGAGTCCCTTGAAGATCAATAAGATCGCCTTCGCGGTGTTGACTGCGCTCGTTGCGAGCCGCGCGGCGTATGCCGCGGATGACACCACCACGCCCAACGCCAACGCGCCCACGACTGCCACGGCAACAACGCCCGCCGCCACGTCGTCGACGACTAACAAGGACAACCCCAACACGCTGCAGACGGTTACCGTCACGGCGCAGCACACTGTCCAAGACATACAGGACGTGCCGATCACGATTCAGGCCTTCACCGGCAACACGTTGCAACAGTTGAACGTCACGTCATTCGATGATCTGATCAAATACCTGCCCAACGTGACCTTCGCCGCCAATGGTCCGGGTCAGGGCAACATCTATATGCGCGGCCTGAGCACCGGCTTCCTCGGCAACCAGTCCAGCGCGTCCATCGCACCGTTCCCGAACGTGGCCGTCTATCTGGATGACCAATCCATGCAATTCCCCGCGCGCAATCTCGACGTCTACATGATCGATATGGAACGCGTCGAGGTGCTCGAAGGTCCGCAGGGCACGTTGTTCGGTGGCGGCGCCGAAGCCGGTGCCGTGCGCTACATCACCAACAAGCCGAATCTCGACAAGGTCAGTGGCAGCGCCGAAGCCAGCACGGGCGTCACCGCCGGCGGCGGCCCGAACAATTCGGCCAACGCGGTGCTGAACCTGCCGATCATTCCCGGCACGTTCGCGGTGCGTGGCGTGATCTACAACGATCACCAGGGTGGTTACATCGACAACGTACCGGGCACATTCACGCGCCAGCCCACCGACGGTGGTGGTGCGATGGCCCCTTACGTGGCTGCCGGCGGTACGTCGGTAACCAATAACTTTTCAGTGGCGCAGAACAACTGGAACCCCGTCGACTATCAGGGCGCCCGCCTGTCTGCCCTGTGGAAGATCAACGACGACTGGAATTTCCTGATCGCCGAGAGCTACCAGAACCTGGACGCCAACGGCCAGTCCTCGACGTATCCGGTGGGTTCGGACGGCCAGACGCTCGGCACCAATCAAATCACGTCGTTCGTGCCGAGTTGGAATGACGACCATTACACCAACACCGCGTGGACGTTGAACGGCGAAATCGGCGACCTCTCGCTGGTGTACACCGGCGGCTACACCAATCGCCACATCAGCGAGCAGCAGGACTACACCAACTACTCGCGCAGCGCGGGCGGCATGTATTACCAGTGCACCGGCACGTCGGCCGGTCTGTCCAGCAAAGGCAAGCCGACCTGCTATTCGCCGGTGGGTTATTGGAACGACCACGTCAACAGCACGCACCAGAGCCACGAGCTGCGCCTGAGCACGCCGGAAGACTATCGCTTCCGTGTTATCGGCGGTCTGTTCTATGAAGACTTCAACATCGACGATCACATGGCCTTCAACTACAAGACCATTCCGTCTTGTACGCCGACGAACCTCACCAACGCACTCGCCGGCGGCGTGCCCTGCGTAGCCAACACGATGTCCTCCCCGGGCGTCGAGGAACCTGATAACACGGCCTTCGGCGAAGTCGAACAGCGCGGCTACAAGCAAGAAGCGGCGTTCGGTTCGATGTCCTACGACATCATCCCGGATGTGCTGACCGCGACGGCCGGCACGCGTTATTACCACTACTCCGAATGGCAGACCGGCACGGAGTTCTATACCACCAGCGCGCTGGTGAACATCCCCAACGGCACCTACGTGGGCGATGACACGGTGATGAACTACCACAAGACGTATCACGGCTTTAAGAGTCGCGCGAATCTGGTGTGGCACATCGCGCCGGACACGATGGTGTATTACACGTTCTCGCAAGGCTTCCGTCCGGGCGGCTTCAACCGCACGACATCGGGCGTGGCGAAACTCGACGGCGAAGCGCAATACCAGAAGCCGATCAGCTACGCGCCCGATACGTTGACCAACAACGAAATCGGCTTCAAGACCACGTTCCTCGACGACCGCCTGCAGTTCAACGGCTCACTGTATGACATGCGGTGGGACAACGTGCAGATGCAGTTCTTCAACCCGTTGGTGCTGGGTAACACCACCTTCGCGGTTAACGGACCCAACTACAAGGTGCAGGGTCTGGAGCTGCAATTCCAGGCGCGCATTACCGATGGCCTGTCCGTCATAGGCGCCGGTTCGCTCAACCACGCCAAGCAGACCAACTCGCCGTGCTTGATCAACAACATTCCGGGATCGGCTGGCTACAACGCGTGCATCATCCAAACCGGCGCTGTCGGCGACGTAACGTCGTTCGCCAATCCTTTCGGCGAAGTGGGCAGTGTGCCGGCGTTCTCGCCACGCTCGCAATTCAATTTGCGCCTGCGTTACGACTGGGCGTTCGGTCCTGGCTTCAAGGCGTTCTGGCAAGTCGGCGCAAATCGCACCGGTTCGATGTACAACCAGCCGGCTACCTATCCCAGCGGCGCGGGCGTGACGGACGTCACCACGGTGGAACTGCGTTATTTGCAAGCCGGTTACACCACCTACGATGCATCGCTGGGCGTGTCCAAGGACAACTGGGACGTGTCGCTTTACGGCACCAACCTGAGCAACAGCCACGCGAGCGTGTTTACGTCGTCGGCTCAGTTCATCGAGTCGGAAGTGCCGATCCGTCCGCGCGTGCTTGGCGTGAAGGTGGGCTTCAAGTTCTAAGCGGCTAGCGTCGCGCGACGTCGATGCACATGACGTCGATGCACATAGAATGGGGCGGGCGGGAAGCTCGCCCCATTTTTCGATGGTTTTCTATGGTCCCCATGAACGCTACGGCAACCGATTCAACCCTTTCGCCGCTGGAGCTCCAACTCCAGCAGGCCCGCCAGCTGCAGACCGGCGGGCAGCATGCGCAAGCCTTGCAGATAGCGCAGACGTTGTTGGCCGAAGCACCCGACCATGACGAAGTGCTTTATGTGATCGCTCGCAGTCAGCGCTACCTGGGGCAGATAGACGCTGCGTTGGAAACGCTGGCGCACATGGAACGGGAACGTCCTCACTACAGTCGTTTGCACGAGGAGCGCGGCCACTGTTACGTGGTGCTGCGCGATGCGCCACAGGCAATCGACGCGCTACTGCGTGCCGTCAACATCAACCCGGCGCTGCCTTCGAGCTGGAATCTTCTCGAAGGCCTTTACCGCATGACCGGCGATGCCGTCAACGCGGCGATTGCCGCCTCGCATGTCGCTACGCTCAAGCGTTTGGCGCCTGAGGTCGTGCACGCGACCAGTCATTTCTCCGATGGCGAACTTGATCCTGCCGAACAGATCATCCGCGCCTACCTATTGAAAACCGGCAACGATGTCGAGGCGATGCGCCTGCTCGCCCGTATCGGCCTGGCGCGCGACGTGCTCGACGACGCTGAAACATTGCTCGAAGCCGTGTTGAAGATCGCCCCGGATTTTCGCGCGGCACGCTATGACTATGCATGCGTGCTGCTGGAGCGGCATCTGTACAAGCGTGCCTGCGAGGAAACCGAAAAGCTGCTCGCCCTCGAACCCCATCATCTCGATTACCGCGCGCTTTACGCCAGTGCGAACGTTGGCCTCGGCGAACACGAACGCGCCATTGCGCTCTATCAAGAACTTCTGCGCGACGCGCCCGGTGCGGCCGATCTGCATCTGTCGCTCGCGCATTCGCTGAAAACGCAGGGGCGGCAGGCGGAATCGATCGCAGCGTATCGCGCGGCGGCGCGGGCTCGTCCTGATTTCGGCGACGCTTACTGGAGTCTGGCGAATCTCAAAACCTATCGGTTCACCGATGAGGAAATCGCCAGCATGCGTGCCGCGGAATCCGCGCCAAGCACGCAGACCGTCGATCGTTATCATCTGTGCTTCGCGCTCGGCAAGGCATTCGAAGATCGTGGCGACTACGCCGAGTCGTGGCGCTACTACAGCCAGGGCAACGCACTCAAGCGCTCAGAGAGCCGCTATCGCCCCGAGATCATCGAAACCAACACGCATCGGCAGATCGATGTGTGCACCCGCGCGTTCTTTGCCAGCCGCAACGGCGTTGGCGACTCGTGCCCGGATCCGATTTTCATCGTCGGCCTGCCGCGTTCCGGCTCCACGCTGATCGAACAGATACTGGCCTCTCATTCCCGCGTCGAAGGCACGCATGAGTTGGGCGAGATTCCGCGCATGGTGCTCGATCTGCAGGGTCGGCAACCTGATCTGGACGACCCGCGTTATCCCGGTGTGCTGAGCGAGCTCGCGCCTGAGGATTTTCTAAAGCTCGGCGAAAAGTACTTAAGCGAAACCCGCATCTATCGTGGCGACAAGCCTTACTTCATCGACAAAATGCCGAACAACTTCCGGCATGTCGGCCTGATCCATTTGATTCTGCCCAACGCGAAGATCATCGACGCGCGACGCGAGCCGATCGCATGCTGCTTCAGCAATCTGAAACAGCTCTTTGCCACCGGCCAGGAATTTACGTACAGCGTCGAGGACATTGCGCGCTACTACCGGACGTATCTCGATGTGATGCAGCACTGGGATGAGGCGCTACCGGGTCGCGTGCTGCGCGTGCATCATGAAGACGTCGTCGACGATCTCGATAACAACGTGCGGCGGATTCTCGATTTCTGCGGATTGGACTTCGAGCCGTCCTGCATGGAGTTCTACAAGACTGCGCGCAGCGTACGCACGGCCAGCTCGGAACAGGTGCGCCAGCCGATCTTCCGCGATGGCCTCGATCAGTGGACGAAATACGAGCCTTGGTTGGGGCCGCTCAAGGACGCGCTCGGCGACGAACTGACGCGCTATCGCTAGCGCTGTGCACGCGCGGATCAAAGCGTAGCCGCAGCGAAACGGGATTGGATTCGCAGCCGCGACCACTATGGATTGGCACCTTGCGCGTAGCCGTGGCAACCTTCCTGGACTTGGCTGGCACTCACCCGGACGAGACCCTTTCGGCCTGCGCTTGAAGTTCGCTTAACGCGTAACGCAGACCTATGGCACGGCGGGGTGATGACAGGACATCGGGCAGCGAATTTGCCAGCAAGGTAGTCGACGGCATGCATACGGGAGAGCAGTACCACCAATTCTTTCTGACCTCGCCGCCCGATCGGGCCGTGCGCGACAGGTTTCAGAAGATGACGCTGGATCTGTTGCCCAAAGGCGCAGACGTGCTCGATTTCGGTGCTGGAACCGGCATCGATGCGAAAACCTATGCTGCTCATGGGCACCAAACGTTCGTGTATGAGCCGTCGGAATCCATGCGCGATTATCTGGCGCAGTACTGTCACGACGAAATCGCCGACAAAACCATTGTCAAGGTGACGTCGCCGCTCGCCTGCAAGGTGCAAGCCGTTACGGCGAACTTTGCGGTCCTCAATCATTTCGCGGATCACACCTTGCTTTTCGAGGAGTTGTCGCGGGTGGTCCACCGTGGCGGCTTTGTCCTGGTCAGCATGCTCAATCCCTACTACCTCGGCGATGCACGTTACGGCTGGTGGCGGAAGAACGTCTTCCGTCTTTTGCGACGCGGTCGTTATGCCATTGCAAGCGAGAGCAATATCCATCGCTTTGCGCCGCGTGTCGTGGTGCAAGCGGCGGCGCCGCATTTCCAGCTGGAAAGCCTCGTTCCGCGTGGTTTCGGATGGGCTATCGATCTTTATATGTTCCTGCTATTCCGGCGCGCCTGAGATGTGGAAGGACTGGATAAGACCGCTTGTGCGCCCATTGCCGCAATGGGCGACGGTCGCCGTTGCACAGCCGCAGCAAGTAGTTAGCGCCACATTGCGTTGGGGCGGCCAATCGGCGGATGTCACGGCAGACCATACGGTGGCTTCGCTCAAGCCGCTGATGATTGCGACCAGTGTCGATGCCGGCCAACGTCCCGTATTGGAGTACCGCGATAGCGCTACGGGCACGCTTTTGGGTGTTTTGCATTTGGTGCAGGCCGCACCCGTTGTTACCCAAAAAGCATCGCTCGCGCTCTACCACGTTGCCGCGGGCGAACATTACTGCCTGGGTTGGCCGCGACGCGCGTGGAACGCGTGGCTTCAGAATCGCCAGATGCAGAAGAGTCGCACATCGCATCACTTCGCCATGAAACCTGCCGCGGTACAGCAGCTCATGATCGCTTACCTGTGTCCGCGACCGGTTGTCCTGGTCTCTGTCGACACACCGGTCCACCAAAATATCTTCCCGATGGATTTGATCGGCCCGCTGGATCGGAGTGGATTTTTTTCGCTCGCGCTACGCAGCACCAACGTTTCCATGCCCGTCATGCGCGACGTGCGCCGGGTTGTCTTGTCCAACGTTCCTGCGACGATGAAGGTGGCTGTTTACAAGCTCAGCGAGCATCACAAGCAACCGCTTGCGGACTGGAGTGCGCTGTCGTTTCCTATGCGGCGTTCGCGGGAATTCGGCATTTCCGCCGTTGCCGAAGCGCTGCGTGTGCAGGAGTTGACCATCGTGCATAGCCAGCAGATCGGCTCGCACACATTTTTCCTCGGCCGTATCGCTTCCGACGAAAAATGTGCAGAAGGCGACCAGCTACATCACACGGCTGGCTTTTATCAGGCGTATCGCCGCCGCCAGGACGTGCCGCTTACGGACGTCTAGCTCGCGCATTGACTCCGATTTCCGACTGGCTAGCGGTGGCTTTTCCGATCCTTTGCAGGAGCCCTCGCCGGGCCGCCCGCCCGTGCGTCCCAAGGGACACGCTTGCTATCGATACAATTTAGATATATCTTTTTATCGCTCATTTAGATATATCGGAGTTATATCATGCACAGGCATTCCCTGTTCCACCGCTTTATGCAGCGGCACCACGAAGGCCGCTGGGCGCCGGGCGGCGACGATCGGTGCGAAGGCCGGGTCGACGGCGAGGCTTACGAATTCCATGGTCGGCGCGGCCGCCATGGCCCCTTTGGTCACTCGCACGATGGCGACGTTTTCAGCGATTGGAACGGCCTGCAGGGCGGTGGCCGGCGCGGCGGCGGGCGGGTGCTCGGCCACGGCGATCTCAAGCTGCTGTTGCTAGCCTTGATCGAGCAACAGCCGCGCCACGGCTACGAACTGATCCGCACCATCGAAGAAATGTTTCATGGACACTACTCGCCCAGCCCCGGCGCGGTGTACCCCACGCTGACCATGCTCGAAGAGATGGGTCACGCTGCGATCGAAAGCGAACAAGGCAGCCGTAAGCTCTACGCCATCACCGATGAAGGCCGCGCGTTTCTCAACGCCAACCGTGCTGCCGTCGATGCCATGACCGAACGCAATCGCCATAGCGCGCGTTTGATCGCCAAGCTATCGCTGCCGATGACGGTTCGCAAAGCGATGCACACGCTCAAGCACGCCGTGTTGATGCGTGGTGCGGATTGGAACAAGGCCGAAGCGCAGCGCATCGCCACGATACTCGAGCGCGCTGCCGCCGAGATCGCGGCGGGCCCCTCGGATGAAGGCTGATACGCACGATGCCTTGCATGTCTTGCAGCAACGCTGCAAGGCACAGGGATTGGTGCTGACATCCTCACGCAACGCGATTCTCAGCGCACTGCTGGAGCAATCCGATTCCCGCGATGCGGTGCCCTTGCTGCAAGCCGCGCAGGCGTATCACCCGGCAACCAGCATCGGTACGGTGTACCGCTTTTTACGCGAGCTGGAACTGCGTGGATTGATCGACGCGTTCGCGCAACCGCATGGACGCACCCGTTGGCAGCTGCGGGAGCACGCGTTGGCGGCCCCAACACATGCCGCCAACGATATCTGCCACATGGTGGCTCAGGTGCAGGATTTTCTGCACACCCTGGAGCAACTCGGTCTGGCCGAATGCGCCGCGTCACCGGACGTTGCATCGACAGATCTTGAAGCCAGCAATCACCGAACGCTTGCGGTGCTGCACGAGATCGCCGGGCATCTTGGCTATCGCCTGTTGCCCAGACAGCGCCATACCGCGTGATTCCGCACTTTTTCGATATAGGTTCACCTATGACCCAGCATGCACACCGCATGGTTCGCCATGCATTGGAACGGCGCACGATCGAGGTGCTGAGCACCAAGCGCGTCACTGCGCATATGCAACGCATCATTTTCGGTGGCGAGCAGCTTCGCGGTTTTCTGAGCGCTGCGGCGGACGACCACGTGAAATTGTTTTTCCCCAATCCGGAAGGCGAACTGGTATTGCCGACATTGGGGCCGAACGGGCCGGAATTTCCGGCCGGCGTTAGTCCCTCGCCGATGCGCGATTACACGCCACGCGAGTACGACGCCAAGCGATGCGAGCTTATCGTCGATTTTGTCCTGCACGGCGATGGCCCCGCATCCACGTGGGCGGAACAAGCGACACCTGGACAGAAAATCGGATTAGGCGGCCCGCGTGGCTCGTTCATCGTGGCGGATGATTTTGACCAGTTCGTGTTGGTGGGCGATGAAACGGCGTTGCCTGCCATCGGACGCCGTCTTGACGAACTGCCCGCGAGTGCGCGCGCATACGTGCTGGTGGAAATTCCGGAAAAGGCCGATCGCCAACCGCTGGGATCGCAAGCCGAGTTCGAAGTGGTGTGGCTGGAGCGCGATGGCGTGGAGGCGGCGCAAAGCGATCTGCTGGAACGGGCACTGCGCCAGCTGCCGGAATTGCCCGGCGACACGTTTTATTGGATTGCCGCCGAATCGCGGCGCGTGCGCGATATGCGCCGTTATCTGGCGGAAGAGCGGGATATCCCCAAGGACTGGATTCGTGCCACCGGCTATTGGAAAGCCGATGGCACGGACGATGATGAGGATTGAGCGAGAAGTTTCGCTTTTGCTCGTCATTCCGGCGCAGGCCGGAATGACGAGCAAGTGTCTCGCGATTAGTGCGGATTACTTGGCTTCACCCAGGTATCGAACAACTCATCGATACGGCGATATTCGTCGTACCACGAATCGGCGTGTTCGAATTCGTGACGCTCCAGCGGATACAACGAGATCCAGAAGTTCTTCTTATGCAGTTCGACGAAGCGCTGGTAGAGCCGAACGGAATCGCTGGCCATAACGTTGTCGTCGATCAAACCGTGGTTGATCAACAGCGGATCCTGCAAGTTAGCGGCGTATTCGATCGGCGAGCTGGTTTTATACGCATCTGGATCGAGCTGCGGATCGTTGAGGATATCGGCGGTGTAGCCGTGGTTGTACGTCACCCAGTCCGACGGCGGTCGTTGCGCGGCGCCTGCGGCAAACTCGCCCGGCGCACGCAAGAGGGCCATCTCGGTCATAAAGCCGCCGTAGCTGCCGCCATAAATGCCCACGCGCTTGGGATCCACGCCGTGGTTTTTCACCAGCCATGCCTTGCCGTCGAGCAAGTCTTCGAGTTCCGGATGACCCATCTGGCGATAGATGGCTGTACGCCAGTCGCGCCCATAGCCTTGCGATGCGCGGTAATCCAGATCGATGACCACATAGCCCTGTTGCACAAGCAGATTGTTGAACAGCTGTTCGTGTTGGTAATAAGTCGCCGACTCGCTAACGTCCTGCAGATAGCCTGCGCCGTGCACGAAGATCACTGCGGGGCGCGATGACGGCGCGTCGCTCTCGTCGGCTGGGCCGTAGTATTTGGCGTAGATCACACCGGCGCCGTGCGATGACGGAACTTCTACGATCTTCGGCGCAATCCACGCGCGCGCAGTGAAGGCCGGCTTCATGGTGTTGGTGAGCTCGCGTGGCGTGCCGCCTTGTGCACTCTGCGCCGCCAACTGCGGCAACACGTATGCAGATGAATGAAGCACGGCAAGCTGGTTGTCATCCGGCGAAAGTGCGAATTGATCCATACCGGCGTATTGGGTGACGCGCGTCAACGCACCGCCGCTGGACGGCACGCGGTAGACGTCGTAGCTATACGGCGCAACCTGGTTGGTACGCAGATAGAACCATTTACCGTCGGTGGACAGCTGCGGTTGGCTCACTTCGAATTTGCCGGTGGTGAGTGCTTTCGCCGTGCCATCCAGCGGCTTCACGTACAGCTGCGAATAGCCGCTCTGCTCGCTCAGATACCACAGCGTGCGGTTGTCCTTGAGCCAGCCGACATCGTTGTAGACCCAGTTGATCCAGGCATCGTCGTGCAGGCGATGCTGCGGCACCAGCGTGTGCGTGTCGACATCGAGCGTAGCGATCCAGCGATCCTTGCTATCGATGGAAAGCAATTCCAGCGCGACGTTGCGGCCGTCGTCGCTCCATACAATACCCGCCGTGCCGCTATCCATGCTGTACAACGTCACCGGACGCACGTCAGGTGCCTTCAGCGCCTTGGCGTCGTCGCTTTTGCCGGCTTTTTCCAGCGCGGCGAC